>JBKPUA010000360.1:0-4869 GCA_046735815.1 Pseudomonadota bacterium | reverse complement strand
CACTCGAGACGTTCGCGCTGCTCGTCGGAAAGTTTCTTGAGGATTGCTTCGACATCCGCCCGCGAAATCGGCTTTGCAGCCGCGGGCGTCGCAGCCGAGGGGGATGCCGCAGCCGATGGAGATGAAGTCGTGCCAGTGGATGAAGGCGCCGTCGAAGATGGTCCGGCGGCCGCAGTCACACCGGCCGCATGCTTGGAACCGAAAATGGCTGATACGATGCTGCCGAAGACGCTCATTCTCTCTCTCCTGTCCTGTGATTGCCCCTCACTCCCACCTGCAGCGCGGGCCTTTGTTGTGCGTCTCGCCCGAGGACCCTGAAAGATTTTGGATGCCTCCCGGGAACTGCAGGTAGCCTCATGAGGCGAATATGCAAGCAGACGCGGTACGCCGACATGGCCGACCGCCGGCTCCCGATCGCACCCGCGCGTTATTTCAATTGATTGGAGGCAAATGTCATTTCGTCCGCGCTTATTGATTATCACTTTGGCAATTGGTCAGAAGGTCTGACTTACATTTATTACCCTTTCACGAACTTGTGATTCCTGTCATGTACACCCCGGCGCAACATCGATCGCGCTTGCGCCGCATCCGCTGCGCGTAACACAACGTGTGCGCCGAGCGAGCAAAGCATGCATGGAATTGTGACAACGAGCTGCGCTGCCGATCGGGTCGAACGGTCGGTTCAGGAATGCGTCTAATCGGCTCCACGGTACCGAGGTAAGTCGACCGCGCGCGACGGCGGTGTGCAGACGCGGATGACCTCGGCGGCCGCGACAACAGCAACTCTTCTGCAAGGGAGGACACGTCATGGAAATGCTCATCAATCTGATCATTCAAATCATTTCCGGGGTCGTCGGCGGCAATGCCGTGGGCGCGGCACTGAAGGACTACAATCTCGGTAATATCGGCAACACGATCGCCGGTGCCATTGGTGGCCTGGGCGGTGGCCAGCTGCTGCAAGCCGCGATTCCGGCAATAGCCGGTGCGGCCGGCGGCGACCTCGATGTCGGAGCGATCGTGGGTCAAATCATCGGCGGCGGCGCTGGCGGCGCGATCCTCACCGTCATCGCGGGACTGGTGAAGAGCATGATGGCGAGCCAGCAGACGCGCTAGTTAACTTTGCGCATGTTCTATTCGGAAAACCGGTTCCCACTTTTCCGGAACATGCGCTGCGGGCCAGCTGTTGCGGGTGATAGGCCGACGCGGGCGTCGTCGTGAGGGAGAGTGGACATGCGTCTCGATCAATTGCCGCGTAGCGACAACGTCGAAGATCGACGGGGCCAGGACGGCCGCTATGGCCCCGGCGGCGGCCTTCGACTTCCGGGAGGGCGTGGTGGTGTCGGAATCGGGACCATTGTCGTGCTTGGCCTGATCGGCTGGTGGCTCGGCATCGACCCGCGCCTATTGATCGGCGGCGCGGAGATCTTGATGGGCGGCGACAGCTCGCAACAACAGTCGTATCCAGCGCCGGGCGGAGGCACCGGCTCGCAAGACACCCGCGCTGGAGCGCCCTCGGACCAGATGGGTGGGTTTGTCTCCGCCGTGCTCGGAAGCTCGGAAGTGCAATGGCAGAAAATTTTTGCGCAGCACGGCCAAGCGTACCAGCCACCGACGCTCGTCATGTTCTCGGGCGCCACGCGCTCGGGATGCGGGTTTGCGCAATCCGCCATGGGGCCATTCTACTGCCCCATCGATCGCAAGGTTTACCTCGACACCTCGTTCTTTCAGGATCTCGAGCGGCGTTTCCGCGGATGCGACGTCGGCAGCAAGGCCTGCCAATTCTCGCAAGCCTACGTGATTACTCATGAGGTCGGGCACCACGTGCAGAACCTGCTGGGCGTCCTCCCCAAGGTGCAGGCACTCCAGCGCAGCATGGACAAGGTGGACGCCAATCAGGTGCAGGTGCGGGTCGAGTTGCAGGCCGACTGCCTCGCCGGCGTGTGGGCACACCATTCGCAGGAGGCGTGGCACTTCATCGAGCCCGGCGATGTGGAGGCGGCGATGCAGACCTCGGCGGCGATCGGCGATGACCGACTGCAGCGGCAGACGCAAGGCTATGTCGTGCCCGACGCCTTTACCCACGGCTCCTCCGAACAACGCACGCGCTGGTTCATGACCGGGCTGCGGTCGGGAAATGTCGATAGCTGCGACACGTTCAACGCGGCACAGCTCTAGATCATAGTCGCGGGGAGGTCGTCGTGTGGAACATCATCTGGATCATCATTATCGGTTTTATCGCCGGCCTGATCGCACGCGTGCTCTCACCGGGTCCGAACGAACCCAAGGGCTTCATCCTGACCACCGTGCTCGGGATCGCCGGCGCGTTCATCGCCACGTTCATTGGTCAGACCGTTGGATGGTATCGACTCGATCAGGGCGCCGGTCTCATCGGCGCTACCGTCGGCGCGGTGCTCATCTTGTTTATCTGGAACCGGCTGGTCGTCCATCATGTCATTCGCGACCCCGGCGATCCGAGCGGGCCGCCGATACACCGCTGACCATGGGGATTCTCGAAGGGGCGGCATTAAGCAGCGACACAAGGAGGCAAACATGGGATTGCTCGATGTCCTGAACGGAATGCAAAACGGTCCGCGCGGCCAACGCCAACCCACTCCCGCCGGGGGCCGAGGCGGCATGTCGCCGCTCATGATCGCCCTGCTGGGTCTCCTCGCCTACAAGGCGTTCAAGGGTAGGGCTGGCCAATCAGCAGCCCCTTCAAGCACGGGACAAGCGAGCCGATTGCCGCCAAGCAGCCCTGCGAATGCCGGCCCTTCAGGCGGCAGCCTCGGCGACATCCTTGGAGGATTGTTCGGCAACAAGCCGGCCAGCGCGCCCGGGGGCACCGCCACCGGCGCCAAGCCCGGCAGCAGCCTGAATGACCTCTTCCCCGGCGGATTGGGCAGCGTGCTCGGCGGCGCCGCGGCGGGAAGCGTGCTGAGCGGCGGCCTCGGAAACATCATAAAAGAACTACAAGAGAGCGGACATGGCCGCGTTGCGCAGTCCTGGGTCGGCACCGGTCCGAACGAGGACATTCCGCCCAAGGATCTTGCGAATGCGCTCGGCAGCGACACGCTCGACACGCTCAGCCAGCAGTCCGGCTTGAGCGTGAATGACCTGCTCGCCGGCCTCAGTCAGCACCTGCCGGACCTGGTCGATCAGCTGACGCCGAACGGCCGATTGCCGACCGAACAAGAAGCATC
This sequence comes from Pseudomonadota bacterium, assembly GCA_046735815.1. GTDB lineage: Bacteria > Pseudomonadota > Alphaproteobacteria > Rhizobiales > Xanthobacteraceae > VAZQ01. The sequence continues at coordinate 1,669 of JBKPUA010000360.1, read as the reverse complement.
GCGGATGGTATAAGTCGTATCCGCGCGAGGACTGCCATTCGAAATCGTGGCACCAGCCGGGCCGCGGGCATCGCGCGGTCTGCGTCGCCCATATACGGACGGCGTCGGCGTCGGCAATTGCGTCGCGTCGACGAGGTTGGAGCGGCAACAATGCCCCCGAAAGTGACAGTTCGCCGCCGCGATGCATCCTCGTCCGCGTCGATATCGCACCGTGGGTTTGCCGAGCGCTACGAGCAAGGCGTGGTGCTGCGGCGCAAGACTCCCCGCGAAAAACACGCTGACTTGCTTGGACCCGCCAATCGTGACCCCGTCGCCATCCTGGCCGCGGGCGACGGTACCCGCGTGCCCGAGCTGGTACCGGTTCGATACGAGCGGATGCTTACAAGTCCATTCGCCTTCCTGCGGGGCGCCGCCGCGGTGATGGCGGAGGACCTGAGACATCAAGCGACGGCAGGGATTCGCGTCCAGGCCTGCGGGGACTGCCACCTGATGAACTTCGGAGCCTTCGCCACGCCGGAGGACAACATCCTTTTCGACATCAACGATTTCGACGAAACGCTGCCGGGAGTCGACTTCACGGTCGACCTCAAAAGGCTGGCCGCCAGCGTCGCAGTAGCCGCGCTTGCAGCGGGATTTTCGAACAAGGCGGCACGCGCAGCCGCGGCCGCGACCACCGCAGCGTATCGAACCCGAATGCACGCTCTCGCCAAGCTGTCACCGCTGGAAATCTGGCACAGCAGGATCGAGCTTTGGAGCGAGATCAGGCGGATCGACGATCGCCCGCTGAGACGAGAACTGCACGCCATCCTCACCAAAGCGGGCAAGAGACTCGAGAAGGACGACAACTTTCCGCATCTGGTTGAGGGCAGGCAGGCGCGGATCGCGGACAAGCCGCCGACGATTTATCATTTCACGCAAAAGCGGGACACGCGGCATCGCGTCGATCCCGCGTGCATTTTCGATTCCTACCAAAAGCGTCTTTCGCCCGAGCACCTCTGTCTGTTCGAGCGCTACACACTCAAGGACATAGCCTTCAAGGCTGTCGGGGTCGGAAGCGTCGGCACGTTCTGCGCCGTCGGGTTGTTCACCAGTGGCGACGGCGCTCCGCTGTTCCTTCAGATCAAAGAAGCGGGGCAATCCGTGCTCACGTGCCTGGGACCGAAATTCGGCGGTCACCCCGGCCGGCGCGTGGTCGAAGGTCAGCGAACCATGCAGGCGGCCAGCGATATCTTCCTGGGCTGGACGGAAGACGACGCATCGGAGCGACATTTTTACGTGCGCCAGCTCAAGAACCGACGACTCGGATCGATCGGCGAGCTTGTCGAGGAGAACGCCCTCGTCAATTATGCGCGGCTGTGCGGGCGCACGCTCGCCCGGGCGCATGCGCGCTCCGCGGATCCGGCCGTCCTCGCGGGATACATGGGTAAGAACGACGCGTTCGACGATGCGCTTGCATCTTTTGCCATGGCCTACGCGGCGCGTACCCAAAGCGACCATGCTCAGCTCGCGAAGGCGAAGCGCAAAGCTGCAAAGCCAAGATAAGGACGCTGCAAGCACCATCGACCGAGGCATGATCGGCGGAGCTCGCCGTGCGAGAGCAGAAAAGCGTCTCACCTACGCATCTGCGAAACCCGATCGCAGGTCCGGGTGTCCCCTGGCGCGGCAAGGG
>JBKPUA010000359.1:0-9099 GCA_046735815.1 Pseudomonadota bacterium | reverse complement strand
CTGTTTCGCGCGGTCGAGATCGACGGCGTCCCCTATTGGGACGGCGGCTACAGCGGCAATCCTGCCGTCACCCCGTTCCTGCGCGCGACCGCGACCGAGGACGTGCTGATCGTGCAGATCAATCCGCGCGAGCGCCGCAAGGTGCCGACGCGCACGCGCGAGATCATGAGCCGGGTCAACGAGATCAATTTCAACGCCTCGCTCCTCTCGGAGCTGCGTGGGGTCGCCTTCGTCAACCGGCTGATCGACGAGGGCCGGCTGCCGCGCGGAACGCGGCAGGGAGAATTTCGCCGCCTCAAGCTCCATCGCATCGCGATGGTGGACGCTCCCGAGGGCATCGAGGCGCGCGGCACGCTCAACACCGACTACGAGTATTTCGAGACCCTGCGCAAGCTCGGCCAGCGCGCGACCCGACGCTTCCTCGACGCGCATTTCGACGACATCGGACGCCGCAGCACCATCGACCTCGTCGAGGAGGTCGTGCCCGAGCTGGTGGACTAGCGCGGCCGGCCTTCGGACGCGCTATTATTGCGCCATGAGCGCTCCCCTGCTCATCGCCGCGGTGGGAACGACGCGGCTCGAGATCTGCGTCGCCGATATCACCACGCTCGACGTCGCAGCCGTCGTTAATGCCGCCAACCGCGCGCTGCTCGGCGGCGGCGGTGTCGACGGCGCCATCCACCGCGCCGCCGGGCCGCAATTGCTGGAGGAGTGCCGGACGCTGGGCGGCTGCGAGACCGGCTCGGCCAAGATCACCGGCGGCTACCGACTCAAGGCGAGCCACGTCATCCATGCGGTCGGGCCGGTGTGGGGCGGCGGCGACAAAGGCGAGGACGACCTGCTCGCGTCTTGCTATCGCACGGCGCTCACGCTCGCCGCCGAGCATCGGCTTGCCTCGGTCGCCTTTCCCGCGATCTCGACCGGCATCTATCGCTTTCCGCCCGAGCGGGCGGCGCGCATCGCGGTGGGCACGGTGGCGACCGAGATCAGGCCGCAGCCGCGCGGCATCGAGCGTGTCGTGTTCTGCTGCTTCTCGCCCGACGCCGCCGAGCACCACCGCGAGGCGTTCGTTGCCCTCGGGCTGGCGTGAGCTTTCTTCGCGGCCGCCGGCTGCACGGCTTACGTGTGCAACACAACCCGCCCCTGTAAATAACAGGAAATAACAGGGCGCCGGCCGCACAGAGATCGTGGCCCAACGCCTCGGCCCAACCCCTGTTGCATTTCGGCGACGTGGGTTCGTTTCGCCAAAATGGTCCGCCCGCTGATAGCGCCGGCTCGCGTTGGCGGGCGCGCGCAATCACGTGCGCGCATCTCGAAGCACGAGGGCACGAACCGCCCTCCATCCTTCGAGACGCATGCACGCGAGCGCGTCGCCGCGCCTGCGCCGTCAGCGCGCCCGCAAGATGCGCGGAGCTCGCCTGCCGTCGCTTCAGATTCACGATGTCAAACAGCGCCACCGCCCCGCGGCGCGTCTTTGCAGATGCGCCCCGCAAGCGAGGATGCCAGCTCATAGCATATCTGCATTTAGTAGTCAATACAATTTGTGGTCAGACACTTCGCCCGCGTCGCATCAACCATGCGCCGGCGTTACTGCGGCTCGATCTTGGCGATCGCGACCAGCTCGGCATATCTGCGCACCTGCTCGGCGAGGAAGCGCTTGAATTCCGCGGGCGAGCTTCCCACCGGGTCGAGGCCGAGCGCGGCGTACGCGTTGCGCACCTCCGGGGCGTTGAGTGCCATCGTCACATTGCGGTGGAGCCGCACAACGATGTCCGCCGGCGTCTTGGCGGGCGCGAACAGGCCGTACCAACCGCCGTCCATGACGAAGTCCGCAACCCCAGCCTCCGCCATTGTCGGTACATCCGGCAGGACCGGCCAGCGCCTGGCGCCGGTATAGGCGATGGGCCGCAGCCGGCCCGACTGAATGTGCGCGAGCGACAGTGGCGGCGTTACGAACATCATTTGGATTTGGCCGCTGAGGAGATCGGTGATCGCCGGCCCGGCCCCCCTGTAAGGAACGTGCGTGATGTCGATGCCGGTGCGCGCCTTGAGCAGCTCGCCAGCGAGATGAAGGGTGTTGCCGATTCCGGGCGAGCCGTAGGACAGCCGGTGGTTCGGATCGCGCGCGAGCGCGACGAGCTCCTGCACCGCCCTCGCCGGCACGGCGGGATTGAGCGCGAGCACGTAGCCTTCGGTGCGGCAGATCGCAGTGACGGCCTCCAAGTCCGTGAGCACGTCATAGCCAAGCTTGCGATAGATGCTCGGGTTCACCGCGATCGACGCCGAGGTAATGAGCAGCGTGTGTCCGTCCGGCGGCGCCTTGGAGACCGCCTCGGTAGCGACGGTGCCGTTCGCGGCCGGCCGATTCTCCACGATGACGGATTGCCCCGTTTGCGCCTGGAGTTCTTTTGCCATCACCCGCGCGACCGAATCCGGCGCGCCGGCCGCGAAAGGGACGACGATGGTGGTCGTTCGGCTGGGGTATGACTGCGCCCCGACTGCGGGGCACAAGGCGATCAGGGCGGGCAGCAGCAGGCCGAGCCGGCAGCCGAGAAGTCCAATGCGCATGAACGTCCTCCCAATGGACGCGCGACGGATGCCACGTGCGTCCCAAGTCAATGACTGTTCTCGACAGCAGCCGAAAGCCCAGATATGTTCATGCTATGTTCTCAGGACAACCGCCTGCGGTTCGGGTGCGTCCGCGACGGTGAAGGCGGGCGGTGGAATTCGATTGTTTCGCGCCTGCGCCCCTTGACCCTACTGGACGACTCGACAACACAGAAATCGGACCATGACCGGTTCAACTTCACGCTCGAAGCCACGCAAGATCACCGGAGCGAGCTTAGCCGCTGCGCCCGCGAGCACGGTGAGGGTCGAAGCCGGCCAAAGGCAGATTCGCCTGAACCGGTTGTTCGAGGAAATGCGGGAACGCTACGACAAATTCGGCCGGAACCAGCAATCATGAACGCCGGCGAGCACCGCCTTGTCTCTCTTGCCGCCGCCTTAATCGGTAATGCCGCGGGATTGTCGAGCTCCGAGACCAGGCTCGTTGAGCGCGCTCATCCGATCGATCCGCACCTCATTGCCGACGCACGCGCCCGGATCCTCGCCGGCGCAGACCTCCTCGGGACCGAGTTTTGCGCGCTCAGGAGCGCCGAGCAGCGGCGTCAACGCGGCGCGACCTATACGCCTACGCTGATTGTCGACGCCATGGTGGCGTGGGCTTACGCGGAAATCTCAACGCCGGCGCGCGTGGTCGACCCGGGGGCGGGCTCAGGACGATTTTTGATCGCCGCCGCCGGGAAGTTTCCGAACGCCGAACTTGTCGCTGTCGATGTGGACCCGCTCGCCACGCTGATGCTGCGCGCCAACGCCGCGGTACACGGCTTTGCCGACCGCCTCACCGTATATCTCGCCGACTATCGAAGCGTCGCCCTCCCGACGATCGCCGGCCCCACCCTGTTCATTGGCAATCCGCCCTATGTCCGCCATCACGATATCGGCGCGCAATGGAAGAGATGGTTCGCTGCCACGGCCAAGCGCTTTGGCTTCACGGCGAGCACGCTAGCCGGCCTGCACATCCATTTCTTTTTCAAGACCCGGGAGCTCGCCAAACCCGGCGACTATGGTGCGTTCATCACCGCAGCCGAATGGCTTGACGTAAACTATGGGAGCGCGCTGCGCCGCATGCTTGTCGATGGCTTGGGTGGCACCGCCGTTCATGTCATCGACCCCAAGGCTCAGCCGTTTGCCGATGCGCTGACCACCGGCGCGATCACCTGCTTCCGCGTCGGCAACCAACCGGGCGGAATCACCATGCGCTCGGTCGATTCGCTCGATGGCCTGGCTCCGCTGGGCCGCGGTCGCGAGATCGCCCGGCGCGAAATTGCCGGCGCCAGGAAGTGGTCGACGTTCGTTCACGAGCAGAAGCAGGCGCCGACCGGATTCATCGAGCTTGGCGAGTTGTTTCGCGTTCACCGGGGCCAGGTCACCGGCGGCAACAGCGTCTGGATCGACAACGACGCGGCGCGCGACGTGCCGAAACGCTACAAGCCCTTTACCGTCACCGGGGCCCGCGAGCTGCTGGCCGCCGGCGCCGAGCTGACCTCGACAAAGGGCCTGCATCGCGTCATCGATCTGCCGGCCGAGCTCGATGCCCTCGATCCTGACGAGCGCAAGGCGGTGCAAAGGTTCCTCTCCTGGGCCAAGCGTCACGGCGCGCACGAAAGCTACATCGCCACCCATCGTCGCGCATGGTGGTCGGTCGGCTTGCGAGCGCCGGCGCCGATCCTATGCACCTACATGGCACGGCGAGCCCCGGCGTTCGTGCGCAACCTGGTCAAGGCTCGCCACATCAACATCGCCCACGGTCTTTACCCACGCGAGCCGTTGAGCGACGCGGTGCTGACCGCCGTTCTGTCCTACCTGCGGCGTCACATCAACACGACGGGGGGGCGGACTTATGCTGGTGGACTGGTCAAGTTCGAGCCCAAGGAGCTCGAGCGAATCCTCTTGCCGCGGATAGAGGACATCCATGGCTACCTCGCTGAAAGAGAAACAGCTCCCCAAGCGCTGGACGCAAGCGGAGTTGGAATCCGATGCGACCGTGGCCAAGAGCGCGTTTCGCAATGAGCGCTTGCTGGAACCGCTCGACCTCTACAATCAGTTCTTCATCACCTTCGCCGATATCTTCCGCGGTCTGATCGATAGATTACCTGCCATCGCCGCCGAGCCTGTTGACGCGGAGCTCATCGCCAGCCTGATCGACGGCCGCAACGAACAAAAGGCGTTCCGTTACCTGACCGCGCCGCCGATCTCGGAGGACGATCTCGAAACCGTCGCCGACGCCACGCTCACCGCCTCGCGGCTGCGTACCGACGCAGACAGCGCCAAGCGCATTCGCGACGCGGTGCTGACGATCATCGACCCGCATCGCTTCCCATGGGTGGCCGAGGGGCGCCAGCCGTCCGCGGATGAACGGGAACGCGCTGTCGTCGCGTCGGCTGCGCTCGCCGCGTCGAGCGATGTCGGGACCAGGCGCCGCAGCAGCTCGAAGGAGGCGCAGGAGCAAGCGGTCAAGGACCTGCTTGCCAGCGTCGGGATGCAGGAAATCAAGGCGAAGGAAATTCCCATCCTCACGGCCGCACCAGCGCCCGGCCACTTCTGCGGCGAGACTCGATTGGCCGGCACACGGGCCGATGTCGTGGCGCGTCTCACGGATGGGCGCGTGATGGCGATCGAGTGCAAGGTATCGAACTCGACCGTCAACTCCTACAAGCGGCTGGTGCACGACACGGGCGGCAAGGCCGCGCATTGGTACAATCAGCTCGGTCGCGCTCAGGTCATACCGAGTGCGGTCTTAAGCGGCGTGTACAGCACCGCGAACTTGGAGGACGTGCAGGAGAACAAGGGCGTGTATCTGTTCTGGCAGCACCGTTTGAGCGACCTTGCGGCTTTCGTCGAAAAAGTGGAGTAGCGGTCACGCTCGATGGGGCCATCACGCCCGCTCCGCCCGCCCACGACACGGCCGCTCCTTGCCCGCATGCGAGCCTCAAGCGCGTGCCGCTCTCATGCGGTCGCCGAGGCCAAGCGCGGCGCCGCCGGCTTGGTCGCGCCGCCCGGCTTGGCGAGGCTGAGGACGAGCAGCGCGGCGACGAGGCAGAGAAGCCCGGCGACAAAGAACGCGGGCAGATAAGTCGACCACAGCGTCCGCGTCAGTCCGGCGCCGTAGGCGGCGCTCGCCGCTCCCAACTGATGGCCGGCGAAGACCCAGCCGAAGACCACATTGGCGCGCTCGCGGCCGAAACGCTCCGCCGCAAGCTTCACCGTCGGCGGAACGGTCGCGATCCAGTCGAGTCCGTAGAACACGGCGAACAGCGACAGGCCGTAGAACGAGAACTGGGTGAAAGGCAGCGACACGAGGGACAGGCCGCGCAGGCCGTAATACCAGAACAAGAGCCAGCGATTGTCGTAGCGATCCGCCAGCCAACCGGAGCCGACGGTGCCGAAGAAATCGAAGATTCCCATCATTGCGAGGACACCAGCGGCGCTCACCGAGGCCATGCCGAAGTCGCCGCACAGCGCAATGAAATGGGTCTGGATCAAGCCGTTGGTGCTGGCGCCGCAGATGAAGAACGTGCCGAACAGCACCCAGAACACCCAGCTGCGCGCCGCCTCGCGCAACACCGCGAGCGGCGACAGCAGCAACGCCGCCCATCCGCCGGCGATGCTCGGTGCCGGAGCCACATCTTTGTCGCCGTAGGCCGGGAGGCCGACATCGGCCGGGCGGTCGCGCATCAGCGCGAGCACCGCGACAGCAGCCACTGCGAGCATTGCGCAGACGACGCCGAGCGCGACGCGCCAGCCGAAGCGCTCGGTCAGCGCGGCAAGCAGCGGCAGGAACACGAGCTGACCGGTGGCGGTGCTGGCCGACAGGAACCCGAGCACCAAGCCGCGCCGCTGCGAGAACCACCGCGTCGCCACCGTCACACCCAGTACCATCGCGGTCAGGCCGGTGCCGATGCCCAGCACCACGCCCCATAGCAGGATGAGCTGCCAAATCCGGGTCATGGCGAGCGAGGCGACGAGGCCCGCGGTCATGATGCACAGCGCCGTGAGGACGATACGGCGCACGCCCAACCGGTTCATGAACGCAGCCGTGAACGGTCCCATTAGTCCGAACAGCGCGAGCCGGATCGCCAGCGCGGACGAAATATCGGCGGTCTCCCAGCCGAACTCGCGTTGCAGCGGCACGATGAACACGCCGGGAGCGCCGACGGCTCCCGCCGTCACCAGCATGGTGAGGAAGGTGGCGGCGGCAACCACCCAGCCGTAGTGGACGTGGCGGCGAGCGAGCGCAGCGGCGAGCGAAGATGAAATCAGGCGCGTTCGTTCGCAGCGCGAGCCGGCGCCGGCCGCTTCGGAATTGAATGCTGACATCGGCTGCTCCCGCGCTTTATATGATGATCATCATCATTGTGATTGACTAAATATGTCGACCATCATATAAGAGTCAAGCGCCTTTTTTGAGGTGGAGCGAACCCATGAAGGTGAGCCGAGAGCAGGCCGCCAAGAATAGAGACCGGATCATCGACGTTGCCGCGCGACTGTTCCGCGAGAACGGATTCGACGGCATCGGGGTCGCCGATCTGATGAAGAGCGCCGGCCTGACCCATGGCGGCTTCTACGGACACTTTCAATCAAAGGACGATCTCGCCGCGCAGGCTTGCCGCCGCGCGCTTGCGCATTCGGCGGAAAGTTGGGCAGCACTCGCCGAGACCTCGCGCGGTGATCGACTGGGCGTGCTCGCCAAACGTTACCTGTCGCAGTCGCATCGCGATTCCCCGGGGCAAGGATGCGTGCTGGCCGCGCTTGGCCCCGAGGCCGCGCGCCAAGGCCCGACGGTACGCCAGGCCTTCACACAAGGTCTTCAGGTGCTCGTCGATATCTTGGAGCAAACCGTCGATGGCCGATCACGCGCCGTGCGCCACAAACAGGCGCTGGCGATCATGGCGCAGATGGTGGGAGCGATGACGCTGGCACGCGCAGTCGACGATCGAGAGCTCTCAACCGAGATCCTCGACGCAACGATCGTGGACATCAATGCTCGACACGCGGGCCGACCCGCCGGAGAGGGCCGATGAAGGGCTGCATGAGTCCGGTCGGGCACTTCTCGGACCTCGCGAGATATCCGACCTGAGCCCACAAAGTGGGGCAAAGCGAACATTGACCAGATTGCTGTCACCGATCGCGATTTATGAGTACGCCCTGCGAAAATAGAGGGCGGCTATCGCATTAGTGGTTGAAAAACCGTCTCCACGAAATCTGCACGAAAGCTAGAGCTTGTCTTCAAGGCTTTTGTCGCGGTTGCCGCTAGGTTGGCATCTGTTGCGGCAACCCTCTTTCGCGTTCGCACTTGGCCAGCGTCGAAGCGTCATCGGTTATGAACCATAACCTCCGTGCCCCGCTCAAGCTGTTTGTATTAGCAACTGACAGATCGCGAACGCGGCGAGAGGCATTCCTATGGAGGAAACATCGGCCGAGCGTTTGGATTGCTCACGCGAACGCGATGCGGTGATCGTGATCTATTTCACAATCTTCGATTGCCCGATGGCTTACCTGTTCGACCGCTGGCGATGGTCTTTTCCCACGGCCGGGTTCTGGAAATACCCGAACAGCTCAGGGAAGTCTGTATGCAACCAAGCCGTTTGAAGAATAGCGCGGGCGATGCGGCCGGACCGTTTGGCGCACAGCGGCAAAGGCGACAGGCATGGATCGACATGATCGCCTCCGGCGTCTTGCTGTGTCAGGTCGGGGCAACGCCCGAAACGCCCCTTCGCGGCAAGCTCAGCGAAATATCGCTCGACGAAGGATCTGTCGAGGAAAGCGTCGTGACCATGCAGGCGATGTCGCGCAGGGCGCAAAGCATCGCCGCTGAGGGGCGAGACACGGTTGCCCTCTTGGTCAACACGGGCGCCGGTAAGTTGTGCCTGGCCCAGCGCGGGCGCACCGCCGACCTCGCAGTCGGCGACGCGGCGCTACGCGACAACGCCAAGCCCTGGAAACTTGTCGGCGAGCCCAACTATGTCTGTCGCGCGCTCTGCATTCAGGTTCCTCGTGAGCTTGTGCGACCGCATGTGGAGGATCATGCCGCGGTGACGATCCCGGCGGGCTCGCCAGCGCTCGCGCTGGCGCGCAATTACGTGGAAGGCTTGCTGTCGGTCGGAGGTTTTGACGACGCGCGCCTTGCGCGGCTTGCGCTCGATCACTTGGCGGATTTGGTTTCGGCCGCGCTCACCGGCACGGCGGGCGAAATCGCCGCGCAGTCGGTGGACAATAGTGGCTCCGCGCCGCTTCGACGGCCGAACGACATCGCATATCCACGCTCGGCGTTTCCACTCGCGGCGTTATCACGCGTGGATTCTCACGCGATGATCTCGGCGGCGACTCTTGATGTGATGGCGATGCCGATCCTGGTCCTCGATGCCGAGGGACATTGCATCGACACCAACGCGGCGGCCGATCGTCTGCTCGCGACGACGAGGCTCATCCGAATCAGCGGCGGAGTCCTGGTCATTGCCGATCAGGACGCCAGCCGAC
>JBKPUA010000358.1:0-14648 GCA_046735815.1 Pseudomonadota bacterium | reverse complement strand
CCCGCCGCTGCGCGCGGAGCAGGATCGCGTGGCATTGGTGGCGGCGCTCGCCTCGGGGCTGATCGACGTGGTGATGTCGGACCACAATCCGCAGGACGTGGAGGGCAAGCGCCTGCCCTTCGCCGAAGCCACCGCCGGCGCGATCGGGCTCGAGACCATGCTCACCGCCGGGCTGCGCCTCGTCCACGCGGGCGAGGTGCCGCTGATGACCCTGCTCAAGGCGATGTCGAGCGCGCCGGCGAAGCTTCTGGGGTTGCCCGGCGGCACGCTGCAGCAAGGCAGTCCGGCGGACGTCATCGTGCTCGACCTCGACGCACCCTGGGTGCTCGATCCGCTGGAGCTCAAGTCGAAATGCAAGAACACGCCGTTCGACGAGGCCAGGCTGCAGGGCCGGGTGGTGCGCACCATCGTCGCCGGCAGGACGGTGTACGAATACGTGTGAGCCGTTTGCCCACGCATCGCGCGGCCGCCGAATTCCGCGGCATATCGGCCCATCGCTCAAGTGTCACCACCTAGTGCTGATATGATGCGAGCTCGCGCCGCAAGGCGCGCGGGGAACAGTCGATGCTGCCGTCGTTCAACGCCTCGCTGCTGCCTGCCTACGCCGCGGCGCTGTCCTTCGGCTATTTCTGCGGCTCGATCCCGTTCGGGCTGATCCTCACGCGGCTCGCCGGCACGGCGGATATCCGCTCGATCGGTTCCGGCAATATCGGCGCCACCAATGTGCTGCGCACCGGCCACAAGGGCCTCGCGGCCGCGACGCTCATCGGCGATGCGCTCAAGGGCACGGCCGCCGTGCTTCTGGTCCGCGCCTATTACGGCACTGACTATGCATATTTCGGGCACGAGCTTGCGCTGCCCGCCGCGCTCGGCGCCTTCCTCGGCCATCTGTTTCCGGTCTGGCTCGGCTTTCGCGGCGGCAAGGGCGTCGCCACCTATATCGGCCTCCTGCTGGCGCTGGCCTGGCCGGTCGCAGTCGGCTTCTGCCTCGTCTGGCTCGCCGTCGCAGCGCTCGCCCGCTACTCCTCGCTCGCGGCACTGATTGCCAGCGCGGCAACGCCTGTCGCGCTGTGGGCGCTCGGATACCGGCCGGAGAGCGCGCTGTTCGTGCTGCTCACTGTCCTGCTGTGGATCATGCACCGCGGCAATATCGCGCGTCTGATCAAGGGGACCGAAGGCAGGATCGGCAGCAAGCCGGCGACGTCGAGGGCATAAAGCCGCGACTTGACTTTTGTACATGATTTGTTCTCATAAGGCGGCTTGCCAGAATTGCCGGCAACAGGAACCGCCGTGGACCAATCCATCCGTCTCACCCATGAGCAGCGGCTCGACTGGCTGCGGCTGATCCGTAGCGACCACGTCGGCCCGCGCACATTTCGGGCGCTCGTCAACCACTGCGGCGGGGCGCGCGCCGCGCTCGCGGCGCTGCCCGATCTTGCCCGCCGTGGCGGCGCGATCCGCCCCGCCCGGGTCCACTCGCGTCGGGATGCCGAGCGCGAGCTCGAGGCCGCCAGCGCCTTCGGGGTGACGTTGGTCGCGCTGGGCGAGCCCGACTATCCGCGCCGCCTGCAGATGATCGACGACGCCCCGCCGCTCTTGGCGGTGCGCGGGCGGACGGCGGCGTTCGACCTGCCAACGGTCGCCATTGTCGGCGCGCGCAACGCCTCGGCAGCCGGCCTGCATTTCGCCGAGCGGCTCGCGCGCGACCTCGGCGACGCCGGCTTCGCCGTGGTCTCGGGCCTGGCACGCGGCATCGACGCCGCCGCGCACCGCGGCAGTCTTGCCACGGGCACGATCGCCGTGCTCGCCGGCGGCCACGACCGGGTCTATCCGCCGGAGCACCACGACCTCGCGGATTCGATCCTGGCGGACGGCGCGCTCATCTCCGAGATGCCGCTGGGCTGGGAGCCGCGCGCCCGCGATTTTCCTCGTCGCAACCGGCTGATCTCGGGGCTTGCCGCCGGCATCGTGGTGGTGGAGGCGGCCAGGCGCTCGGGCTCGCTGATCACCGCCCGCTTTGCCCTCGAGCAGGGACGCGAGGTGTTCGCGGCGCCGGGCTCGCCGCTCGATCCGCGCGCGGAAGGCAGCAACGACCTGATCAAGCAGGGCGCGACACTGGTAACGGACGCCGCCGACGTGATCGCCGTGCTGCGCCCGATCTTTGGGGAGCCGATCGCGCTGGCCGCGACCGAGCCCGATCCCACGCCGGTGCCGGGCGCCGAGCCCGGCGGCGACGAGCGCACCCGCATCCTCGCCTTGCTCGGACCGACTCCAGTGCCGATCGACGATCTCGTGCGTCTGTCCGGAAGCTCCCCCACCAGCGTGCGCATGGTGCTGCTCGAGCTCGAGCTCGCGGGCCGGCTCGAACGCCACGGCGGCGCCCTGGTGTCACTGGTGTAGCTGGTCGCCGCGCACGGCGTCGCCGCCGCACGCGGCTTGTCGTTGCGGACGTGACCCGCGCCGGAAGGATATCGCCGGGGCGGCCGCTGCCGCGATCAGTGGGCGCGGCGCTGCGCGTGCTCGGAGCGCGAGGAGCGGCGGGAGGATGATGAAGCCTTGGCCGGCGCCGGCGGTGTGACCGCTTCGACCACCGGCTCTTCCTGCTTGACCGCGGGCGTGGGCTGGACCACGGCCAGCGACGCGGTGGTCGAGCCGTGGATCATCGCCGGAGCGGACACGCCCGATGGCGCCAGATGGGCGTTGAGCGCAATGAGTCCGGTCGCCAATACAGCGCCGACGACCACGAAATATTTGAGGATAAGCATGATCGTCCCCTGGGTCCGAAAGGACCGCCACACCTTGGATTAGTCGCGCGCGCCGCCGGCTTGGTTCAATCGCTGCGCAATCCCTCACGACCGGACCCCGGGCTCGCGCCATGGCCTCCGGTAGCGGACTGCCCTTGCCGCCGAGCAGTCCCCACAAGGCTACCGTTCGGCCACTCTCACGCCGGTACTATTAATTGTTCGTTTAGGTTTCTACGGGGAACAAGTCGCAAATTCGATTCGAAGGTGAGACAGTTCGCGCGGCTCGGCTCCGGGTGACTGCTAGTCCAAAGCTAGCCTCTATTCTCAGCCCAAGCACCGGGCCGAGCCACCCTCCACCCCTTCGCCTTCGAGATCGCCGCTAAATTTAGTTGGTGCGCGGTTTGCGCGCGCGGGCGTCGGCTGACGCCACCTGAGCCGTATTGCGGTCGCACGATCCACCGACGCCCGCAAGATAGGCTACGCACTGGGCACGGGTTTGAAAGCCGCAATTGGTGCAGCCCAGGCTATCGCGGGCGCACCACGGGCCGTCCGCGCGCGCGCTGACATGCGCGGACGCCAATACAAAGCACGCGGCAGCGGCCAGAACGATGGTGCGCATCGCGGTCTCCTCTGTCGCCTATCGCGGGCGACACGGTTGCGCATCATATGCCGATCAACCGCGCTTGGGATAGGGGCGCCTTGACGTTCCGTTGCGTTCCAGAGCCCGAGCCCGTTGCATTCCACAAGAGAAGAAGCTTTCCTGCCGACAGGGGCGGATTCCCAATACAGAGTGTTACAACGCTACGGCCGCCGCTATTGCTGCTGACGGCAGGACGGTCGCATTGCAAGTGCGAGGCCTGAACGCCGGCACCGAACACCTAAATTGGTCTACGACGGAAGCTACTCGCGCGCCGTGCTCACCGGCGCGCGATGCTGTTCTACGTGTGGCGGCAACTTGACTTACCGGATTCTAATCATACATATGAAGATATCGTCTTAATATACTTGTTTTAACTAAATAAATTCGCCTGCTGACGAATCTGGTCAGCGGCGCTCCAGGAGCTGCGGCGCCGGCCTTCGTTTGACAGTGAGGGTTGACATCCCCATCTTTCGCCGCAACAACCGCGCGCCGGTTCCACGCCGCATGGCCCGGTTTTCGCCCTCTAACTCATTGGAATTTCATGAACATCGTTGTGGTTGAGTCGCCGGCCAAGGCCAAGACGATCAATAAATACCTTGGCTCCGGCTACGAGGTGCTCGCCTCATTCGGCCACGTACGAGACCTGCCGGCCAAGGACGGGTCGGTCGATCCTGAGCATGATTTCCACATGGTCTGGGAGGTCGACGACAAGTCCCAGAAGCGTCTCAACGATATCGCCCGGGCAGTGAAGGGAGCCAACAAGCTCATCCTCGCCACCGACCCTGATCGCGAGGGCGAGGCCATCTCCTGGCACGTGCTCGAGGTGCTCAAGCAGAAGAACGCCCTGAAGAAGCAGACGGTCGAGCGGGTGGTATTCAACGCCATCACCAAGCAGGCCGTGCTCGACGCCATGCGAAATCCACGCGGTATCGATGGGGCCCTGGTGGACGCTTATCTTGCCCGCCGCGCGCTCGACTACCTCGTCGGCTTCACGCTCTCGCCGGTGCTCTGGCGCAAGCTCCCCGGTGCGCGCTCCGCCGGCCGCGTGCAGTCGGTGGCGTTGCGGCTCGTCTGCGACCGCGAGCTCGAGATCGAGAAATTCGTCTCGCGGGAATACTGGTCGCTGGTGGCGACGCTGGCGACGCCGCGCGCGGAGGAGTTCGAGGCGCGGCTCGTCGGGGCCGACGGCCGTAAGGTCCAGCGCCTCGACATCGGCTCGGGTGCCGAGGCCGAAGCGTTCAAGCAGGCGCTGGAAAGCGCCACCTTCACGGTGGCCAATGTCGAGGCCAAGCCGGCCAGGCGCAATCCGCCGCCGCCGTTCACCACCTCGACACTGCAGCAGGAGGCAAGCCGCAAGCTCGGCTTCGCGCCGGCCCATACCATGCGCATCGCGCAACGCCTCTATGAAGGCGTCGACATCGACGGCGAGACTGTCGGCCTCATCACTTATATGCGTACCGACGGCGTCGACATCGCGGAGGAGGCGCTCGCCGCCGCCCGCCGCCTGATCGGCGCCGACTACGGCACGCGCTATCTGCCCTCTTCGCCGCGCCGCTACCAGACCAAGGCGAAAAATGCGCAGGAGGCGCACGAGGCGATCCGGCCGACCGAAGCGACGCGCCGTCCAAAGGACACCAAGGCATTCCTCGATCCCGATCAGGCCAAGCTCTACGAGCTCATTTGGCTGCGCACGGTGGCGAGCCAGATGGAATCGGCCGAGCTCGAGCGCACCACCGCCGACATCACCGCCAAGGTCGGCGCGCGCGTGCTCGAGCTGCGCGCAACCGGAACGGTGGTGAAGTTCGACGGCTTTCTCACGCTCTATCAGGAGGGCGAGGACGACGTCGTGGACGACGAGGAGTCGCGCCGCCTGCCCGAGATGAGCGCGGGCGAAAACCTCGCCAAGCGCAAGATCGACGCCACCCAGCACTTCACCGAGCCGCCCCCGCGCTATTCGGAGGCCTCGCTGGTCAAGCGCATGGAAGAGCTCGGGATCGGTCGGCCATCGACCTACGCCTCGATCCTGCAGGTGCTGAAAGATCGCGGCTATGTGCGCATCGACAAGAAGCGGCTCGTCCCCGAGGACAAGGGCCGGGTGCTGACCGCATTTCTCGAGAGCTTCTTCGCCCGCTACGTCGAGTACGATTTCACCGCCGATCTCGAGGAGCAGCTCGATCGCATCTCCAACAACGAGATTGCCTGGCGCGACCTCTTGCGCGATTTCTGGCGCGAATTCACCGCCGCGGTCGGCGACATCAAGGAGCTGCGAGTCGCCCAGGTCATCGATGCGCTCGATGAGATGCTGGGGCCGCACCTGTTTCCGCCACGCGCGGACGGCAGCGATCCGCGCAAATGCCCGAGCTGCGACGCCGGTCGGCTCTCGCTCAAGCTCGGCAAGTTCGGCGGCTTCATCGGCTGCTCGAATTATCCCGAGTGCCGCTACACCCGCCAGCTTGCGCCGGGAAATGGCGCCAACGGCGGGCCTGACGGCGGCATGAAGAAACTCGGCGAGGATCCCGCGAACGGCCTCGAAGTCACACTGCGCTCGGGCCGCTTCGGGCCCTACGTCCAGCTCGGCGAAGCGGTCGACGGCGAGAAGCCCAAGCGCGCCGGCCTGCCGAAAGGCCTCTCCCCCGACGACCTCGACCTCGCGCACGCGCTTGGTCTCCTTTCGCTGCCACGCGAGGTGGGACGGCACCCCGACGACGGCGAGCCGATCGTGGCCGGCATCGGCCGCTTCGGACCTTATGTCCAGCACGGCAAGACCTACGCCAACCTCTCCACTGGCGACGACGTGCTGGGCGTCGGATTGAACCGCGCGGTGACCTTGATCGAGGAGAAGCGCGCCAAGGGGCCGCGCAAGGGCCGCTTCGGCGCCGATCCCGGCCGCGCGCTCGGCGACCATCCCGACAAGGGCGGCCCGATCGTCGTGAAGAACGGACGCTACGGGCCCTATGTGAGCCACGACGGCGTCAATGCCACGCTGCCCTCCGACCTCACCCCGGACGCCATCACGCTCGAGCAGGCGGTCGGGCTCATCGAGGCCAGGGCTGCACGCGGTGGCGGCAAGAAGGCTGCTGCCGCGCCGCGCAGCACCGCGCGCAAGGCTCCGGCGAAGCCGAAGGCCGCCGCCCCCAAACGGAAGCGGGGTGAAAGCACAGCGGAAAAGCCGGCGCGCAAGAGCGGGGCGCAATGACCATGGGACTGCCGGCCTGCGGAACGGACAAGCGTGGGAGCGAGTCTACCGATTGGTGACGACCGAACTCCTGATCCCCCAGTCATGAAACGTCCGCAGACCAAGCCGGCGCGACCCTCCAAAGACGACGTCATCGCCTTCATCGGCCAACATCCCGGCAAGATCGGCACCCGCGAGATTGCGCGCGCCTTCGGCATGAAGAACGCAGACCGCGCCGACCTCAAGCGCATGCTGCGCGAGCTTGCCGACGAAGGCCGCATCGAGCGCCGCCGCAAGAAGCTGCATCATCCCGGCACCCTGCCCCACGTCGTGCTCAGCGACATCACCGCGCGTGATGCCGACGGCGAGCTGATCGCATTGCCGACCGAATGGGACGAGGCCGAGCACGGCCCCGCGCCCAAGATCCGCGTGCGCATTCCCCGCCATGCAGCGCGCAACGAAGTTGCCGGCGTCGGCGACCGCGCGCTGCTGCGGGTCGAGGAGACCGGCGACAAGGGCGATCCGATCCGCCACAGCGGACGCGTCATCAAGCTCATCGACCGCGCCAAGCAGCGCGTGCTCGGCATTTTCCGCGCCGCGCCCGGGGGCGGCGGGCGGCTCGTGCCGATCGACAAGAAGCAGCTCGGCCAGGAGCTCGCGATCCCGCCCGGCGCCGAGGCGGATGCGCGGGACGGCGACCTGGTGGCAGTCGAGGCGGCGGCGCGCCGCAGCGGCTATGGTCTCGCCAGCGCGCGCGTGCGCGAGCGGCTGGGCTCGCTGCAGACCGAGCGCGCCGTCAGCCTGATCGCCATCCATGCGCATGGCATCCCGCACGTGTTTGCGCCCGCCGCACTCGCCGAGGCGCAGGCCGCCAAGCCTGCGACCCTTGCCGGCCGCCGCGAGGATTGGCGCGCGCTGCCGCTCGTGACCATCGATCCGGCCGACGCCAAGGATCACGACGACGCCGTGCACGCGGCGCGCGATCCGGATCCCAACAACCCCGGCGGCTTCGTCATCACGGTCGCCATCGCCGACGTGGCGCATTACGTGCGGCCGGGATCGGCGCTCGATCGCGAGGCGCTCACGCGCGGCAATTCGGTCTACTTCCCCGACCGGGTGGTGCCGATGCTGCCCGAGCGCATCTCCAACGATCTGTGCTCGCTGCGGCCGGCCGAGGATCGCGCCGCGCTCGCCGTGCGCCTCGTGGTCGGCGCCGACGGCCGCAAGCGTTCCCACACTTTTCATCGCGTGCTCATGCGCTCGACCGCCAAGCTCAATTATGTGCAAGCGCAGGCCGCGGTCGATGGCTGGCCCGACGACACCACCGGTCCGTTGCTGGCGCCGGTGCTCGAGCCGCTCTATTCCGCCTATCGCGCCGTCAAGCGCGCCCGCGACGAGCGCGCGCCGCTCGACCTTGACCTGCCGGAGCGCAAGATCGTGCTCACGGCGCACAACACCGTCGACCGCGTGATGACGCCGGAGCGCCTCGATTCCCACCGCCTGATCGAGGAGTTCATGATCATCGCCAACGTGGCGGCGGCGGAAACGCTGGAACGTGCGCGCCTGCCGCTGATCTATCGCGTGCACGACGAGCCCGATCCCGAGCGGGTGAACGCGCTGCGCGAATTCCTGCAAACCATCGACATTTCGCTGCCGAAGGCGGGAGCGCTGCGCGCCGCGCAGTTCAACCGCATCCTCGCGCGGGTCAAGGGACGCGATGTCGAGAAGCTGGTCAACGAGGTGGTGCTGCGCACGCAGGCCCAGGCCGAATACACTGCCGAGAACTACGGCCATTTCGGTCTCAACCTACGCCGCTACGCCCATTTCACGTCGCCCATCCGTCGCTATGCCGATCTCATCGTGCACCGCGGGCTCATCCGCGCCTTGAAGCTCGGCGACGGCGCCCTGCCGGAGCAGCAGGACGTCGCGGCGCTGGGCGAGATCGGCGCGCAAATTTCCGCCACCGAGCGCCGCGCCATGAAAGCGGAGCGCGAAACCTTCGATCGCCTGCTCGCGCACTTCCTGGCCGACCGCATCGGTGCAACCTTCGAGGGGCACATCTCCGGCGCCACCCGCGCCGGTCTGTTCGTCAAGCTCGACGACACCGGCGCCGACGGGTTCATTCCCGCGCGCACCATCGGCAGCGAATATTTTCGCCACCACGAAGACCGCCATGCCTTGGTTGGCGAGCGCAGCGGCACGATGCACCGGCTCGGCGATCGCGTCATGGTGCGCCTGGTCGAGGCCGCACCGGTCGCGGGCGCGCTGCGATTCGAGCTTCTCTCCGAGGGTCGCTATAACGCTGCCCGGCCGCGACGGATTGCGCGCGAGCGCGTCGCGCGCAAGGATGCGCCCGAGCGCCAGCGCCGGGGACAGACGAGGAAGCGATGAGCGACGTGCAGGCAGACCGGATCGAGCGCATGAACCGCTTCGTGAAGCGGATGAACGAGGTCGATCGCGACCTCTCCTCACCCCACGTGCGGCCGAAGGATGCGGCCACGCTGATCCTGGTCGACCGCTCCGGCAGCGTGCCGAAAGTCCTGCTCGGCAAGCGTCATCAGCGCCACAAATTCATGCCGGGAAAATTCGTGTTTCCCGGCGGGCGGGTGGACCCGGCAGACCGGCGCATGCCGTTCGCGCGTCCGCTCGACCCGCACGCCGAGGCTTCGCTGATGAAACGGCTCTCGCGCGCAAGCGCCGCCAAGGCACGCGCGTTCGCGCTCGCCGCCATTCGCGAGACGTTCGAAGAAACCGGCCTATTGCTCGGCGTGCGCAGCGATGAGGCAGTGAAGGTTCCGCGCGGACCGTGGACCGCCTTCAACGAGGCCAAGTTCCTGCCCGATCTTGCCGAGCTGCGCTTCATCGGCCGCGCCATCACCCCGCCCGGCCGGCCGCGACGGTTCGATGCGCGCTTCTTCACCGTCGATGCCAGCGCCATCGCCCATCGCGTCGAAGGCGTGACCGGCCCCGACGCCGAATTGGTAGAGCTGGTCTGGATGTCGCTGGCGGAGGCCAAGCAGCTCGACATGCCGGCGGTGACCGGCGTTATGCTGGAAGAGCTCGACGCACGCATCGCCGACGGCTTCGGCCACGACCTGCCGGTGCCGTTCTACAGCATGCCGCGCGGGCGCTTCCGGCGCGAGCTGCTGTGACCACGTCGGAATACCGCGCGTTTCTTGACAATGGCGGGTGACTGACTAGGTTGCGCCCAAGTCTTAACGATCGAGGTCTGCCATGGCGAAGGCCACCACCATCAAAGTGAAGCTGGTTTCCAGTGCCGATACCGGCTTCTACTACGTGACGCGGAAGAATTCGCGCACCATGACCGACAAGCTCGTCAAGAAGAAATACGATCCGGTTGCCAAGAAGCACGTCGAGTTTCGCGAATCCAAGATCAAGTGACGACGCGTCACGCATTGGGGCAGAGGCGCCCGTTTGGGCGCCTTTTTGTTTTTTGCAGATTTTCATTGTGAATTGGGGGATTTTTCGCTTGTCTTGAGACGGGAGCGAATCGTCCCTGCCTCAGGGCACCGATCGTCGCCGGATCGCGGGAGAAGCCTCCGAGCGCCGCGGGCCGAGCACCCCGACGGATGTCAATTGGACCGGTCGCCGAAATGAAGGTGGCCGGCCGGGAGCGGTGTCATGAGGAGGCCACTCGTACCGCTCCCGAACCGGCCGAACCCCACGGACCCAGGAGATGCGGCGGACCTGAGCATTCCGCAGGGTTATCAATTTGATAGGTGATGCAACGACAACCCGGGCCCCGGCGGCGCCGGGGGCCGAGAGTCTTTTCCACCACCCAGCTCAAGGTAGCGCAACTGGCCCGGAAATCAACAAATTAGGTTGTGGAAAACGGAGAGAAATCGGTCGACCGAATCGATCTGGGGTTGACGCCAACGGACTCCCTGCCCGCCGCACAGCCCCGCAACGCGCACCACTGTAGGCCTTTGGACGAGCGGCGCAGCCTACGCGGCCTCGAGAAATTGCCGCACGGTCGCGATGAATTTTCCGACCGAGATCGGCTTCGACAGATAGGCCTCGCAGCCGCCCTGACGGATGCGCTCCTCGTCGCCCTTCATTGCGAACGCGGTCACCGCCACCACCGGTATAGCCTTCAGCTCCGGGTCCTCCTTGAGCCATTTGGTCACTTCCAGGCCGGAGACCTCGGGCAGCTGAATGTCCATCAGGATCAAGTCGGGACGGTGTTTGCGCGCGAGATCGAGCGCCTCGATACCGTTGCGCGTCCCGACGGTATGGTACCCATGTGCTTCCAACAAATCGTGGAAGAGCTTCATGTTGAGCTCGTTGTCTTCCACGATCATCACGGTCTTGGACATTTCCGAGCTTTCCGTATGGTCGCCCGCGCCCCGCGCGCTGCCGATGGGGTTGATTCTCTGTGTAAGCATAGCGCGGAAGGCTAGTGCCCCGAACCCGAAGTTCGCACACGTCGTGCCGCATAAACGGTTGCGAACTTCGGGTTCAAAAGGGGCACTAGAATCATAGAGTTGCTAGTGTCCCTTTGATTCCGAAGTTCGCATCAGAGGTTGCCGCAACGGTGTGCGAACTTCGGAATCGGGACACTAGCGGCGATGCGTTACGGAAAGGCAAACGCCGAGCGGTTCACCGCCAAGAGCGTGAGCTAACTAACAATTCTAAAGCGTGCCCCGCTTCCGAAAGGAACGGGACACGCTCCAGAATCGGCTTGCGCAACCAGGTTCGTCACCACACCCAGCGCACGGTTCCCATGCCGCTCCAGGTGGTGGCGTGGGAGGCGAGCTCAGCGTCGGCGCGGCCGGACGCGAACACATTGCCCCAGAGCGGCACCTCGGCCAGCCCGGAGACCAAGGCCGCGTCTCCCGGCCGGTGCGCCCCGTTGACAACAAAAGCGGGGCTCGGGAACGCCGCGAACGCGGCAGTGAGCGAGACATCGGTGTCGAACTCGTGCACCCACGCCGCGCGCCCGCGGAGTGTCCACCCATTCACCCGTGAGTCCAACCACGAGCCGAGCTCGGTGCGGGTGGAGGAGGTGCTCTTCGATTGGAACGTCTGCGACGTGCCGCCGGCGGCAAGGGTCTCGGTATAGTCCGGCGTGAAGACATTCTGCACCTGCACGGCGGCATAAGGCGTGACGCCGTAGAAGGGATCGCCAAAACGGTAACCGCCTTCGATCCGCCCGGCCACGGATTGGGCGTTGAAGGTCGCCGTCATGTGGTCGGCGGCGGGTCCGACTGTCACGGTGCGGTCGGTGGTGACATGGTGCGTGCCAAAGGCGACGGCACCGGCCACGTAGGCGTTCCAATAACGCATTTTGCCGTACACGCCGCCTTGGAAGAAATCGGTGTTGCCCGATCCGAACCCGCCGTCGAGCGAGAAGTGGGTCTCGCCGCCCGAAATGGCGAAGCCCACCGCAGCGTCAGGCGACACACGATAGTCGACGCCGCCAGCCCCGCCGGCGATGTTGCCGTGGAAATTCTGGCTTCCGACGGTGGCATCGCCATCGAGACGTGAGGTCCCGCCGAAGCCGGACACCCACGTGTTCCAACGCGGCTCGTAGACGTACGGCGGCGCCTTCGTCACCATCTTGCCCTTGGGCGTGGTGGCGGCATAGGCCAGCGCCACCTCCGGCGCGACCTCCGCTTCCGGAGCAAAAGCCATCGGCGTTCCGACGTCTTGCCGGCCGGGAGCGCTGAAATCGAACATGGTGGTGAGGAAGCTGTTCATCGTCAGCGTGACGTCGGTCACCGCGGCAGTCCCGGTCTCGCCGGCAAGCAGGTTCAAGGTCGCCGCATAAGCCGCCGGTGCCAGCGACAGCGGGTAGAGATTTTGGAAGGCGGACGGCAGCGTCCCGCCGGCCCTGATGAAGCCGGCCAGCGCCGCGGCGACATTGACGCCATTGGTCGGGGTTCCTGCAGGAACGGTCGGCAGCGGCGCCTGCTTGAGAGTCAGGAACACGTCCTGGGGGTCGTAGCTGAGTTGCGGCGCGACGTTGATGCCGGCGCTGTTGAAGGCAAGCGAACCGAACGTGCCGCTCACGCCGGCCGCGGCCGTCAGCACCGCGATCTTGCTGCCGACCGTGTAGATTCCAGGTGCGAGAAGGGCCACCGCCTGGCTGCCGGGCGCAATCGTGGTCGTGCCGCTCACACTTGTCAGGGTGGTCGTACCGGGAGTGAGCTGGACCGCGTAGGTCGATCCCGGATTGAATTGCACGTTGCCCTGGATGGTCAGCGCGCCGCTCCTGATTGCGGTATCGAACCCGCCCGGCGCGAGCGCGCCGCCGGCGTTGACCGTCGTGTTGCCGACAACCAAGCCGGTGCCCCCGAAGGTGCCGTCGCTGCCGACGGTCACGTTGGTGGTGAGCCGGTCGCTCGAAGCCAAGGTGAGAACGCCGGAGACGTTCTGGAAATAAACGCTGGCGGAGAAGAGATCGAGACGAGTCCAATAGCTCAGCTCCGTGCCATAGAAGGCGGCAAGCGCGTTGGTCTCGGTATTCACGATGATCTGATTGATCGTGCTGGTTTGCAGGCTGCCCAGGATGCCGCCATTGGGGGCGATCGCCTTGGCCGCAGACGTGCTGCCTCCGTAAAGGGTCGCAAGCAGGATGGATGCGTCCGGCCCGCCCGCCGGCGCTTGTTCCTTCGGCGCTTGCGCGAACGACAAGGTCGGCAAGCCATAGGTCAAGCGGGCGATATAGTCCGCCTGGTTTTGCGCCATGTTGCTGAAACGGTCGGGCGCGCTGGTCGCCGAGCAGGTCGCGATGCTCGAGCCGCAGCCGCTCTGCAGCAGGTTGCGAACGTCGTTCTGCGCCGCCACGAACAGCGTTTGGAAATTGCTGGTCGTGGTCACGTCGCCGATGCCGAACACGCCGTTGACCGTAAAGTTCGTGTATTTCGGATTGTTGTTGAGCATCTGCACGACGTCGTAGGTGCCGATGGCGCGACCCAGGATGACGTCGAGCGGATAGTGCACCCCCAGCACGACGCGGCTGTTGCCGTATTCGGAGGCGCGGGTCATGAACTGGGAGTAGCGCTCCGGCACCAGCATGCCGAACAGTATCGAAGTGGTGTAGCCGAAGGTCGTATGGCCGCTGGGCGCGGCCGCATTCGCGAATAGACCGCTGCCCACGTTCCCGTTGACGCCGCCGGCGATCTGGGTGTTGGACTGGACGACGCCGAAATAATTCGGCGCGCTGAACGTCACGATGCTGCCCGGCGACACCTGAATCGGACGGGAGTTGCCGGTCAGGTTCCTGGTCGCGGCCGACGGATTGTAGGCCTTGTCATAGACATTGAAGGTGCCGTTGGCGGGCAGGCTGACATTCGTAACCGGCGTGTTCGAGGTCGCAGTCTTCCCCTGGGACAAATTGTTGTTGTTGACGAACACGCTTCCGTTGGCCGACCCGTCTGCCAAATAATTCTTGGCCTTTCCCGAGTCGTCCTGGGAGAGCGCGTTGATCTGGCGGAACAGCTGCAGGAGATTGTTCGAGAAGGTGGTGGTCGACCCGTTCGAGGCCTGGCTGTTCACGCTGTTCCAGACGGTGCTCATCTTGGAACCAAGTGCGTCGGAGAGCACCACACCGTTGTCGGTCGTGATCGTGTTGTCGATGATGGCCTGTCCACGCTGGAAAGCCGTGGAATTGTTGTTGATCGAAACTGCGGTGGTGAAGTTCTGATTGATCGTCGTGCTGCCCAGCAGCGTCGTGAACGGCAGTACCAGATTGATCGCATTGACATTGGGCGGTGTCGCAATGGTCTGCGTCTGTGCCTGCGCGGCATTCATGGACGCGGCGGCCGCGATGAATACCGCCACCGACTGCAGCAGGTGTGATTTCAAATAGCTCGTGTGCACAGTGCGCATGTCAGCCCCCCGAATTGCGCGAAATGAAAGTCCCGGCGCGAGGGAGGCTAGATCGTTAGGATTTAGTTAACGTGACAGCTTTGTTATCGCTGGTGTTTGCTAATAGGCGTGGCAAGAAAACAACAGCGACGTTGCCGCGCGCCGTATCCGCGGTGAGACTCCGCTCTCTGCAATGATGACTCCGATTGGCGGATCTGGAGCGCAAGCACCATCATGCCGGCGACACCGGCGCGAC
>JBKPUA010000357.1:0-10824 GCA_046735815.1 Pseudomonadota bacterium | reverse complement strand
CGGCCTCTTTCGGCTGGGGGCCGCTCGCAGGCGGGACCGTGGGCGCCGGCATCATCCTGCTCTCGCTCTTGATGGCGGCGGGGCTCGAAGGGGCCGCCGTGGTCGCGACCGACGCCGTGATCTCGATCGGCATCGGGCTCGCGAAGCTGACGACGTTCGGGCTCGCTGGCGCGGTGAACGCGACCGTCATCGCGATCGCGCTGCTCATCGGTGGCGTGGCGTTTCCCGGCGCGTTTTTGGCCAAGCGGCTGACCCAGCGGTTGCCGCTGCATGTCCACACCGCAATCCTCGACGCGGTCGTGGCCGGCGGCGGCGCAGCGATGATCCTCAACGCGTTCGCGCGCTGAGGCGGGCGGCTTAAGGCCACTTCACCACCGGCGGCAGCGAGGAGAGGATCGCCTCGACATTGCCGCCGGTGCGCAGTCCGAAGACGGTGCCGCGATCGTAGAGAAGGTTGAACTCCACGTAGCGCCCGCGGCGCACGAGCTGCTCCTCGCGCTCGGCGTCGTTCCAGGATGTGGCGAAGTTCTTGCGCACCAGGTCGGGATAGATTGCCATGAAGGCGCGGCCCACCTCGCGGGTGAAGGCAAAATCCGCTTCCCAATCGGCGCTGTCGAGATAGTCGAAAAAAATGCCGCCGACGCCACGCATCTCCTGGCGATGCCGCAAGTAGAAGTATTCGTCGCACCATTGCTTGTACTTCGCATAGGGCGCGACGGGCGCGTGCGCGTCGCACGCTGCTTTCATCGCCCCATGAAACCGGAGCGTATCGGGATCGTCTTGCCGGCGGCGCGCGTCGAGCACCGGCGTCAAATCTGCGCCGCCGCCGAACCAGGCTTTGGTCGTCACGACGAAGCGCGTGTTCATGTGGACCGCCGGCACGTGCGGGTTTTGCGGATGCGCGATGAGCGAAATGCCGGAGGCCCAAAACCGCGGGTCGGTTTCGGCCCCGGGAACATCCTTCCGGAATTCCGGCGCAAACTCGCCGAACACGGTCGAGACGTGCACACCGACTTTTTCGAACACGCGGCCGGTCATGCTCGCCATCACGCCGCCGCCGCCGGCTGCGCCGCTGTGATCGGCGCGCGTCCAGGGCGTGCGAACGAAATGACCGGCCGGGCGATGGGCGAGCGGCGCGTGCATCGGCAAGTCTGCTTCCACCGTCTCGAGCGCGGCGCAGATCTCGTCGCGCAGCGCTTCGAACCAGGTTCGCGCACGTGCCTTGCGGCCGTCGAGCACGCTTTCGCTCATCGCACCTCCGTCTTCCCTTTAGGCCATGCTCGCCGAGCCGTCACCAGCGTCGCCGTCGCGGTACGCGCAATGTTTGCTGGAAGACTGAGCGCGAGCTTTTTTTTGCCATTGTTTGGGCCGGGGAAAATTCCAGCCGAAGCTTTATTTTGCCATTGTTTCGGGAAACGCTGGCGATGTGGGGGACGTTGGGGGTGTGATGTCCGCTCCCCGCTTGCGTGGGGACTTTGGCAGGCGGTGAGTTAGCGACAGAGCGCCGCGAGCGATGCGGGTGAGGGGTAGCGCCTTGGGGCGTGAGAATGTCCCTCACCCGCTTCGTCTTTTGTGACTGCCTTCCCCTTCGATTGCCTTTCTCTTCCAAAGTAACTGCCGTTCTTCGAAAGGTTGCGCCGCCCGCATCGTGGCGATCCGGCTCAGCTGTCGCCGAGCGGGCGTGCGTCCGTTTGGCGGAGGGCTTCACCCACGGCCATGGCGGCGGCCACCGCCACATTGAGCGAGCGCAACCCCTCTCGCATCGGAATACGCAGCCGCGCGTCGGCCGCCGCGTGCACCTTCTCGGGCACTCCCGAGCTTTCGCGGCCGAACAGCAAGACGTCGCCGCGCTCGAATGCATGTGCAAGATAGGAGCGGGGCGCGCGCGTGGTGAAGAGAAGGAGCCGCGCCGCCGCGCCGATGCGCCAGGCTTCAAACGCCGCCCAACCGGTATGACGGATGATCCTGACCTGATCGAGGTAATCCATGCCCGCACGGCGGAAAGCGCGGTCGCTGGTGGGAAAGCCGGCGGGTTCGATGATGTGCGCCTCGACACCGAGGCAGGCGGCGAGACGAAGGATCGTGCCCGTGTTCTGGGGAATGTCGGGCTCATAAAGCGCGATGCGCAGGGGCAGGATTGCAGACATGCGACAACGGTAATCGTGGCGAAGCTTATGACGGACAAACGAATTGTGCGACCTTTGGTCGTTGCGTCAGAGGCCCGCATTGCCCACTTGCGCTCCCCTGGCAAGGGTGCCAATAAAACGCCGCTGGATGAAGCCGCTTGGCCCCTCCCTTGCAGAGAGGCGAGCGGCCGGTTCGCCCGCCGCCGCCAGGCGGCGTCTCCGTGTCGGTGCTGGGTGGCGACGGGCCGCACGCGGAGCAGCTCACGCAGCCGGCGCGAGCAGGCTGCGGGTGGACTGACGGACAGAAAGGAACGATGCACGTGACGACGATGTCTTCGGCCGAGCCGACGCGTCGCGATTTTCTTTACATCGCGACTGCCTGCGTCGCCGGCGTCGGCGCCGCCGCGACCCTCGTGCCGCTGATCACGCAGATGAACCCCGACGCCTCGACGATTGCGGCGGGCGCGCCCATCGAGGTCGATCTTTCACCGATCGCCGACGGCCAGGTGATCAAGGTGTTCTGGCGCGGCAAGCCAATTTACGTCAATCACCGCACGAAGAAGCAGATCGAAGAGGCGCAGAACGTCGACGTCGCGAAGCTGCCGGATCCGCAGCCGGATTCGGCGCGCGTCAAACCCGGCCACGACCAATGGCAGGTGCTCATCGGCATCTGCACCCACCTCGGCTGCATCCCGATCGCGCATCAGGGGCCGTATGACGGCTATTTCTGCCCCTGCCATGGATCGGTCTACGACACCTCCGGACGCATCCGGCAGGGACCCGCGCCGTTGAACCTGGCGTTGCCGCCCTACGAATTTCTCTCCGACACCAAGATCCGGATCGGTTGACGGCCTCGATCATGAGCGGACATCCGAGCTACCAGCCGCAAAGCGCGTTCATGCGATGGATGGAGCGACGGCTGCCGCTCGGCGGGCTCGTCTATTCGTCGTTCGTCGCCTATCCCACGCCGCGTAACCTGAACTACTGGTGGACCTTCGGCGGCATTCTCGCCTTCATGCTCGGCGTGCAGATCGTCACCGGCGTCGTGCTCGCGATGCACTACACACCACACGTGGACTATGCCTTCGATTCCGTCGAGCAGATCATGCGCGACGTGAATTACGGCTGGCTGCTGCGCTACCTGCACGCGAACGGGGCGTCGATGTTCTTCCTTGCCGCCTACATCCACCTGTTTCGCGGCATGTATTACGGCTCCTACAAGGAGCCGCGCGAGGTGCTGTGGATCCTGGGCGTCATCCTGTTGTTGCTCATGATCATGACCGGATTCATGGGCTACGTGCTGCCGTGGGGGCAGATGAGCTTCTGGGCGGCGACCGTCATCACCAACCTGTTCTCGGCTATCCCGCTGGTGGGCGAATCGATTGTCACCTGGCTGTGGGGCGGCTTCGCGGTCGGCAATCCCACGCTCAACCGGTTCTATTCGCTGCACTACCTGCTGCCCTTCGTCATCGCCGGCGTGGTCGGGCTGCACATTTGGGCGCTCCACATGGTGGGGCAGAACAATCCGGCGGGTGTCGAGCCGAAGACCGAGCAAGACACCGTCGCGTTCACTCCCTACGCGACGATCAAGGACTCCTTCCTGCTCGCCGTGTTCTGCATCATGTTCGCCTGGTTCGTGTTCTACATCCCGAATTTTCTCGGTCATCCCGACAACTACATTCCGGCCAATCCGGCGGTGACGCCAATGCACATCGTGCCGGAATGGTATTACCTGCCGTTCTACGCGATCCTGCGCGCGATTCCGAACAAGCTCCTCGGCGTGATAGCGCTCGGCGCCTCGATCCTCATCCTCGCATTCCTGCCGTGGCTCGACACGTCGCGGGTGCGCTCGGCGCGCTATCGTCCCGCCTACCGCCAGTTCTTCTGGGCCTTCGTCATCGTCTGCATCGGGCTGGGCTGGCTCGGCTCCAAGCCTCCGGAAGGCAATTACGTGCTGTTCGCGCGCATCTTCACCGCCTACTACTTTGCGTTTTTCCTGGTGATCCTCCCGGTGCTCGGCAAGATCGAGAGAACTAAAGCGCTGCCCAACTCGATTTCGGAATCGGTATTGCGCGAGGGCAAGCCGATCGGGGCACCGGCCCCGCCGCCGACAGGGGCGAGGGTTTGAGCCATGGCTCGCGCGCGCGTCGTCCTCGCTCTCGCCGTCTTGCTCGCCGCGCCGTGCGCTCCCGCGCGGGCGCAAGAGCATGAAACGCCGGCGCCGCCCACCAATAGGTGGTCATTCGCCGGGCCGTTCGGCAAGTTCGATCGCGGGCAGATCCAGCGTGGCTTCAAAGTCTACCGCGAGGTCTGCCAAGTCTGTCACGCCTTGAAACTGGTCGCGTTCCGCACGCTGGCGGATCCGGGTGGACCGGCTTTCACCACCGCGCAAGCGACCGCTATCGCCGCCGAATACCAGGTCAAAGGCGAGCCCGACGAGCAAGGTGACGTCAAGGATCGCCCCGGCCGCCTCGCCGATACGTTCCCGCCGCCTTTCCCCAACGATCAGGCCGCGCGCGCGCGTTACAACGCCGTGCCGCCGGATCTGTCGGTCATCGCCAAGGCGCGCGGCTACGAGCGCGGCTTCCCCCGCTGGGTGGGCGACATCTTCACGCAATACCAGGAGCAGGGCGTCGACTACCTCACCGCGCTGCTGCAGGGCTACAAGGACAAGCCACCGGCTGGGGTCACCATTCCGCCGGCCAGCTTCTACAATGAATATTTCCCCGGCCACGCGATCGCCATGCCGCCGCCGCTCACCGACAACCGCGTCGAATATACCGACGGCGCGCCGATGACTGTCGAGCAATACGCCAAGGACATCTCGGCGTTCCTGATGTGGACCGCCGAGCCGCACCTCGAGGCCAGGAAGCGTACCGGCATGCAGGTATTCATTTTCCTCATCGTGTTGTCCGCGCTCCTGTACTTCACCAAAAAGAAGGTGTGGCACGCGGTGAAGCTGCATCCGGAGGAGCTCAAGCCGCGCCCGCCCAGCGAATATCCGCGCGCGTGAACCAATCCGCATGACCAAGGCCGTGCTTGGCGTCATCGGCGGCTCCGGCATCTACGACTTGCCGGGGCTCGAGAAGGTGCGGCAGAAAACGATCCGCAGTCCCTGGGGAGAGCCGTCGGGTCCGCTGCGCGTCGGCGAGATCGCCGGCACGCCGGTGGTGTTTCTTTCGCGCCACGACAAGGGCCACCGGCTGTCGCCGACCGACATAAACTATCGTGCCAACATCGACGTGCTCAAGCGCGCCGGCGTGACCGATCTCGTCTCGCTCTCCGCCTGCGGCTCCTACAAGCAGGAATTGCCGCCCGGCACCTTCGTGCTGGTGGATCAATTCGTCGACCGCACCTTCAACCGGCAGACCTCGTTCTTCGGCACGGGCTGCGTCGCCCACGTGTCGATGGCGCATCCGGTCTCGCCGCTGCTGCAGGACCGCATCGCGGCTGCCGCGGCGCGGGAGGGGATCAAGATGGTGCGCGGGGGCACCTACGTGTGCATGGAAGGGCCCCAGTTCTCGACCTACGCCGAGAGCATGACCTACAAGGGACTCGGCTATTCCGTGATCGGCATGACCAATTTGCCGGAAGCCAAGCTCGCGCGCGAGGCCGAGCTTTGCTACGCGACCGTCGCCATGGTCACCGATTTCGACTGCTGGCATCCCGACCACGACGCGGTGACCGTACAGGACATCATCGCCGTGCTCAGCGCCAATGCCGACAAGGCGAAGGCGCTGGTGGCGCGGCTCGCCCGCGATTTCCCGCGCGAGCACGAGGCCTGTCCGATCGGCTCGGACCGCGCGCTCGATACGGCGCTGATCACGGCGCCCGAAGCGCGCGACAAGAAGCTTCTGAGCAAGCTTGATGCAGTGGCCGGCCGGGTGCTGAAAGGGAAGCGCTGACCCCGGGCTGATGCGCTCAACATCATGTCGTGCCGGCGAATGGCCCTCAAGGCGCCGCGGCGCGTTCGTGCGCCAATCTCTTGGCGAGGTGCCGCGCGGCAACCGCGCCGCTCGCGATCGCGGTGGCGATGCACGGATGCGCCGGGTTGGCCACGTCGCCTGCCGCGAACACGCCGCGGCAGGACGTTTCCATGTTGCCGTCGATGACGAGATAGCCGAGCGCGTCGGTTGCAGGCGCAAGCGCGACGAGCCACGGCTGGTCCGTGTTGGGGCGATAACCGAAGAGCAACACTACACGATCGGCCTTGATCTCGCCGCCGCCGTGCAGCCGGATGCCGACTCTCGAACCGTCCTCCTCAAGCGCAGCGACCGTGCGCTCCGCCAACACCGTCACTAATTCTGACGCCTGGTATCGGCGCAGCCGCTCGATCAGCAGCGGCTGCGCCTTCGGCGACTTCGAGCGCATGATCAACGTGACGCGGATTCCCCTCTCGGCCAGCATGCGCGAGACGTCGAAGGCGTTATCGCCGCCGCCGATCACCGCGACGTGCGAGCCCAAATCGGCGCCTTGCTCGCCGACTGCGGTCGCGCCCAGATGCAGGCGACCCGCCGCTATCATGTGGCGCGCGTTCGCCACGCCGTCGAGCCACTCCTCGCCCGCGAATCTCGTCCCGGTCGCGATCACGACGGCCGTTGCCGACAATGATCGCGCCGTCGGCTCGCCGGCCAGGTCGAGGCGCCAGTGCTGCTCCTGCCGGCGCAGGCGCTGCGGGGTGACGCCGAGCCGGCTCGCCACGCCAAGCTCGCGGATATGGGCGGCGAAGTCGGCGGCGTTCTCGCGCCCGCTTTTGCCGTGCTGCCCGAGCAGCCATTCGTTGGGATAAGGACTCATGCGCGCCATGCCGCCGAGCGCGCTTTCCTTCTCGATGATCAGCGGGGAGAGCCCGTAATTGTGCAGCCACAGCGCGCAGGACATGCCGGCCGGGCCGCCCCCGATGATCGGCACGACCGCCCCGCGCGGCTCGCTTGATCGCAGCATATGCCGTCTCCGGTTGCGCGTGGCTCCATGGTTCGCCAGAGTGAGCCCGCCTGCAAGCCTCTCTGCTTGATCGACACGAGCCACCCATGATCAGCACGCAATTCGAGCACGACCTCAAGGACGCGATCCGCGCCATTCCCGACTATCCCAAGCCGGGGATCGTGTTCCGCGACATCACCACGCTGCTTGGCAATGCGCGCGCCTTCCGCCGCGCCGTCGACGAGCTGGTTCAGCCGTGGGCGGGGATGAAGATCGACAAGGTTGCCGGCATCGAGGCGCGCGGCTTCATCCTCGGCGGGGCGGTGGCGCACCAGGTCTCGGCCGGCTTCGTGCCGATCCGCAAGAAGGGCAAGCTGCCGCACAAGCGGGTGTCGATCGCCTATTCGCTGGAATACGGGCTCGACGAGATCGAGATGCACGAGGACGCGGTGGAGAAGGGCGATCGCGTCATCGTGGTCGACGACCTCATCGCCACCGGCGGCACGGCGGAGGGCGCGGTCAAGCTCCTGCGTCAGCTCGGCGCGCAGGTGCTCGCCTGCTGCTTCATCATCGATTTGCCCGACCTCGGCGGCGCCGCCAAGCTGCGCCCTCTCGACGTACCGGTACGCACGCTCATCTCCTTCGCAGGGCATTAGGCACTGCACGCAAAAATCGCGATCGCAGCGTTGGAGGCACGTCGGGCGCCAGCACGCTCTGCCTGCTCATGTCTCGTGACCCCGTCCAGGGATTCAAGACTGTAGCGTGGGGCGAGAACGTGTTGAGTATCCGCAAACCGACATATAAGGTCCCCAATTGCTGTCTCTCAGACTGTGAGCGAGAGGAGATTGGTTCATGCCAGTCGCGCCTAACACCGCATCGAGCATGATCGTGCGCACTGCCAGCAACCCTGCGTACATCATCTACAACCTTGGCCAAAACCAAATCCTGCTTGGACAAGACATCATCACTTCCGGTCAGCTTGGCAGCGACTTCAACTTCGCCGGTCCGGGCGCTGTTGTGTGGGACTTTCCCCAAAACACTCTCGACTTGTGGGTGAGCCATCCCAGTACGATCGTGGTCGGTGGCAGCGGTGGAACGACGTTCTCGGTGCCGGTCACCCAGTTTGTCGTCTACAACATCAATGGGAATACGATCACAGGCTCCAGCCCTTTGGGCGAGATTGGACAGGATTGGCAAGTCCAGGGGATCGGCTATTTCTTTAGAGACCCTTCCCTTGGCCAAGGCGACCTGCTGACGCGCAATGTTAGCAATAACACGGCAACGTACCTCGCTTATGACACCGAGAACAACCAATTCAACAGCTTCATAGTGGCGGCTAAAGTCGGTGCCAATTTTAATACTGCCGGGTTAGGCGCGTACTTTACTTTGTCTGGTAGTACTTTCGCTCAACTCATGGTGCTGAGCGACGGTTTCGGGGGGCTGTGGGAGTACGCATACAGCAATGGTACATTGGTGAACTCTCAGCTTTTCGCCACCATTGGAAATGGAAAGGATTGGGAGGTTCTCGGGTTAGGTCATTTCAGCAGCCAGTTTGGCTTAACCATGCTCGTACGCAATATCGACTCCACATCAGCGAACTTCCAGCAGGTGTGGATCTATGACGTCATTCAAACTGGCACAGGGTACGCCGCCCAGCTTTCCAGCGCCGTCTCACCCGGCCAAACGCAGCCGGGCGTTCTTGGACCGATCGGTCTGGAGTGGAAAGTCGCTGGCATCGCGCCGCTCAAGGTGGACCTCTTCCCCACCAATTTGGTCACCAACGATTTGGTGATGCGCAACACCAACACGGGTGCATTACAGGTCTATAATATCCAAAACGATACGCTAACTGGAAGTGCAGCTTTGACGCCGCCAG
Organism: Pseudomonadota bacterium; assembly: GCA_046735815.1. Lineage (GTDB taxonomy): Bacteria > Pseudomonadota > Alphaproteobacteria > Rhizobiales > Xanthobacteraceae > VAZQ01. The sequence goes on along the minus strand of JBKPUA010000357.1, from coordinate 1,899 downwards.
CGACAAACCCGATCGCAGCAACTTCGACGGTTGGTGGTATGGCTATCGATCTCTCCGGCCCAGCCTCAGGCTCGACCTCTCAGCTCGTGCAGGCAATGGCCGGCTTCAGCGATGGCAGCGGCGCAGCCGGGGGATTGAACGCTGCGCCTCTCGGTGCCGATACCTCGCAGCAGTCGTTTCTGACGACGCCGCAGCACGGGTGAGGCAAACCGAGACTCGGTTCAACGCCGGCTATTTGCGATGCGGTCCCCACGGGCCACGCTCGCTCTCCGCACCCGGCGAGGAGCCGAGCTCGATCGGCGGGCGGCCCGGTAGGAACGGCGCTCCGCCGCTTGCGTCCCGCGGTTCCTCCCATGGCCCGCGGCTGGCGGGCTCATCGCCGTCTTCGCTCTCGCCGCCTGCATCGGTTTGCCCCGGCGACGGTAGCGCCAGCCGGCCCGGATCGTGCCCGCCGGCGAACTTCACCAGCGCCGCCACCCGCGCATCGATCGGCGGGTGGGTATCGAAGACGTTGGAGAATCCCTCGCGCGGATTGTCGATGCACATTTCCATCACCGCCGAAGTTGCGGCGGGAAGCTCGCCGCGGCCCTCGATCTTCCGCAGCGCCGAAATCATCGCGTCCGGATTCTTGGTGAGCTCGACCGAGCCTGCGTCGGCCAGATATTCGCGTTTGCGCGACAGCGAAAAGCGGATGACGATCGACAGGATCCAGGCGACCGCGATGAGCGCAAACGCGATGAGCATCGCCAGCCCCGCGCCCTTGCGATCGCCGCTCCCCCGGCTGCGCCAACGAAAGCCCCCCTGGAACATGAGGCGAAAGACGAGCTCGGCGAAGAAGGCGATGACTCCCGCGATGATGACGGCGATCACCAGCATGCGCACGTCGCCGTTGCGGATATGGGTCAGTTCGTGGCCGAGCACCGACTCGATCTCGGCGTCGTTGAGCGAATTGAGCAGCCCGGAGGTGACCGTGATCGAGTATTGCTTGTCGTTCATGCCTGTGGCGAAGGCGTTGAGGCTGTCATCCTCGATCACCTTGAGCTTGGGCGTGGTGATGCCGCGCGAGATGCAGAGGTTCTCGAGCAAATTGTAGAGCCGCGGTTCCTGCTGCCGGGTCACCTCGCGCCCGCCGGTCACGGCGTCGATCATGCTCTGGTGGAATTTGTAGGCGATGACGATCCAAAGCGCGGTGCCGAGCGTCGCCCATGGCGCGGCGTAGAGCGCGTCGTGCAACGCGCGGCGCAAGAGCTCGTCGGGTGGTGCGTCGATGGTAAACGCCTCGCCGAGCAGCGCCCCTGCGTAAACGAGCAGGTAGACGAGGAAGAACAAGCCGACGAGCAGCGCGATCGAGCGCCGCTTGTTCGATTGGATGTGGGTATAGAGTCCGTAGGCGGCCATTAGCGAGCTTGGGTGTGCCTGTCATTCTGCCATCGCGCTGGGATGGCAAAGGGTGCAGCGGACCCGCAACGCATCAAAACTTCACCTGCGGCGCCTGGTCGAGCACCTTGCGCTCCTCGACGCCGACGTCGAAGAAATCTCTCGGCGTGAATCCGAGCGGTCCCGCCAGCAGCACCGCGGGGAACTGCTGGATCCCGGTGTTGTACTCCTGGACCGCATTGTTGAAGAAGCGTCGCGCGGCCGCGATCTTGTTCTCGATATCGGAAAGTTGGCTCTGCAGCTCTTGAAAATTCTGGCTGGCCTTGAGGTCCGGGTAGGCCTCGCTCAACGCGAACAATTGCCGCAGCGCCCCGCTCAGCACGTTCTCGGCGGCGGCTTGCGCCGCGACACCTCCCGACTGCGCCGCGACCGCGGCGTTGCGCGCCTGCACCACCGCTTCGAGCGTACCGCGCTCGTGCCCGGCATAACCTTTCACCGTCTCGACCAGGTTGGGAACGAGGT
>JBKPUA010000356.1:0-4787 GCA_046735815.1 Pseudomonadota bacterium | reverse complement strand
TACAAGAAGCTCACCCCTGAAATCTACGGCGCCATCATCGACGAGGCGCACAAGCAGGGGCTGCGGGTCACCGCGCACATTTTCGAGCTCGAGGACACGAAAGGGCTCATGCGCGCGGGGGTCGATGCGTTCGCGCACGGCGTTCGCGACCGCGATATCGACGATGAGCTGGTCACGATGTTCAAGGAGCGCCCGAACCTCGTGCTGACGCCGAACCTGCCGGATCGCGGCGTCAAGACCGACCTGAGCTGGCTGCAGGGGAGCCTGCCGGCCGCCGAGCTGGAGAAGCTCGAGGCGGCCAATACCGACAAGCAGCGCGAGCAGGCCTTCTACGGAATCCAGGCGCGCAACCTGGCGCGGCTGAATGCGGCGGGCGTGCGCATCACGCTCGGAACCGACGGCAACACGCCGTGGGCCGCGCACACCGAGATGCAGGACATGGTGATCGCCGGAATGACGCCGATGCAGGTCATCGTGGCGGCGACGCGCAACTCGGCCGAGTTCCTGCGCATGGCGGATGCCGGCACGCTTCAAGCGGGCAAGAGCGCCGACTTCCTCGTGCTCGATGCCAATCCGCTCGACGACATCACCAACACGCGCCGCATCTCGTCGGTCGTCCTGCGCGGCGTGGCGGTGGACCGCTCGCAGCCGATGCGCTGAAGCAGCAAGCTTTCCGTCGTCGCGGGGTCACTAGTGCCCCGAACCCGAAGTTCGCGCATATCGTGCCGCGAGTGCGACCGCGAACTTCGGGTTCAAAGGGGCACTAGAATCATAGAGTTGCTAGTGGTCCTCGATTCCGAAGTTCGCAAACGAGGGTGCCGCACAGTGATGCGAACTTCGAAATCGGACCACTAGCCGCCGCACTGGGAGGCGATGAGGTTGTTGACGGCGTCGATGCCGGCGTCGAGCCTCGCGAGATCCTGATGGTGGTCGACGCCATCCTCGCAGAACGAGGCGGCGTAGCGCGCCTTCACCGCCTCGAAGAACTGGCTGCCATAGGTGCGGCAGACTTCCTCCGATTGCATGGGATCGGTGCCGTTGCGGCGCGCGGTCGATACCCGGACGCGGGCGGCCGCCGCCTCGAATACCTGGTTGCACGAGACGTCGAGCTGGGCGGCCGTGGCGGGAAGCGCCGACACCAGCAGCAGGGCAGCGATAAACAGAGAGTTGCGTAGCATGCGTGTAGGTTTTAATGCGTGCGAACGCGAATGCTTTCGCAATATTGCGGCGCTTGGCGCGGACTTGCCCCGATCGCCACCATCGGGATGAATGACGGCGTCGCGATGCTTTCGATATCGACGCAAAGCCGAACCAAGCACGGCAATTCATGCAAAGTTTTTTCTGGCGCTCCGAATACATTGGTAGGTGGAGGGGCGCATCTCTTCAGCTCAACGCATCGCACCTCCTCGGCGCGCAATCGGAGACCCCGATCTGCCGACGGTGGGCCCGGTTCCGGGCGTCGGCAGCGTGGATTGTGGTCCGTCAAATCGGGCGGCGAGGTCGCGATGAAGATGACATTCGTCTTGGTGAACGGCAGGACCCCGAGCCCGCAATCGTTCTGCGCCTTGTGCTGCGAGCCGATCGGCGAGAGCTATTTGCGGGACATCACGACGCGGCAGGCCTACTGCGATCACCAGTGCTATGTCGGCCACTGCAACGTTACAACCGCGGCGATCGAGAGGCGGGCGTGCCAAGAGCACGATCGCTATGCGTTTGCCCGCAATGAGTTCTTCTCTGCCGACCCGGAGTCGTCGTTTGTCTGATCGCGTGGCGCGATCCTCCGGTGGGACCGAAGTGCGACAAAGAAGACCACGGTGCCGCCCGGCCCACGGGCCTCACGCCGCGAACACGCCGCCGGCATAGACTGCGTCGAGGAGCTTGCGTGCGCCAATCGCGGGCTCGGCGACATTGTTGATGATGACGTCCGGCCAGAACCTGCCGCTCTCCACATCGACGCGGCGCAGGCGAGCGGCGACGCTTCCGTCGCTCACACGTTCGCGCGCCGCGAGACGCTGCGCGAGCACCTCGGGCGGCGCGGTCACCAGGACTATAACTACGTTGGCGTAGCGGTTGCGCACCGCGCCGATCATCGTACGCGACGCGTTGCACACTACGGTGCGAGCGGCGTCGATATCGAAGTCGATGGCGAGCGGGACGCCGTAGCTGTGGCCGTGCGCGCGCCACCAGAATGCAAAGGCGCCGCGCGCGGCCGCCTGCTCGAAGACTTCCTCCGCCATGAACTCATTGTCCTCGGCGGGCGACGGCGGCCGGGTCACAACGCGCCGGGGAAACACCACGCTCGCATCATCGCGGCAGGCGGCGCGCGCGTGCGCGATGAGCGTGTCCTTGCCGGCGCCGCTCGGTCCCACCACCAGCACCAGGCGTCCCGGCCCGATCGATTTCGGTCGCGACGTCAATTTCCGCCACGCGGTTGCGATCAGACTCATGCTACCCGCCGACCGCCGCACCAGGCGCTGCGAACCGCCGGCACCCCGCCGGCGACGCGCACGCGGATGAGATCGGCGCGCTTGCCGAGCGCGATTTCGCCGCGGTCGGTGAGCCCGACCGCCTCGGCCGGGGTCTTGCTCACCATGCGCACCGCCGTCGCCAGGGCGATCTCCGGCACCGCTTCGGGCAAAGCGAGCGCCGCCATCAGCAGGCTCGCCGGCACGTAGTCGGACGAGAGCACGTCGAGCGCGCCAGCGCGCGCGAGGTCTGCCGTCGCCACGTTGCCGGCATGGGAGCCGCCCCGCACCAGATTGGGCGCACCCATCAGCACGCGGATGCCGGCCGCGTGCAGCGCCTGCGCCGCCTCGACCGTGGTGGGAAACTCGGCGATCGCCACCCCGTCGCGGATCGCCTCAGCCACGTGCGCAGGCGTGGTGTCGTCGTGGCGTGTTGCGCGCGCGTGCCAGCGCGACGATCTCGCGTTGGTTGGTCTCGGCGTAAGCCGCCTGGCAGGCGATACGCCGCGCGAACAGCACGTCGAGTTCGGCGTCGCTCATGCCGCCGCTCTTGCCGCGGTAGTAATCCCGCAGCTTCGCCTCGTCGCGGAATTGACGCTGGCCGGGGGTGTGATCCATGAGCGAAAGGAGCCGCACATCCGCGCGTTCCATCAGCTCCTTGGTTTCCGTCACCACGAGCGGCATCGGCACCTCGCAGCGTAGATGCAAGAAGTGCTCGATGCGGAGCAGCTCCGCATCGCGCGCGGTGGCAATGGCGTCGGCGAGAATCCCAGCCTGGCCGTCGACGTCCTCGGCGCCCTCCTCCCGCCACACCCGCAGCGAATCGAGCACGGTGGTGATGCCGGAGGTCGCGAGCTGGCCGTCGTAGGACACCACCGCGGCGACCGGGTCCCAATGCACCTTCGGCCGCGGCACGTAATGCGCCTCGAGATGATCGGTGTGCAGCTCGACGAGCCCGGGCAGCAGAAGGTCGCCGGTCAGATCCTCGACGTGATCAATGTTGCCGCGCGCCACCTCGCCGCCTTCGCCGATCGCGACGATGCGCCCGTCCGCCACCGCGACAGAGCCGCACGGGATCACCTCGTCGGCGAGGACGATGCGGGCGTTCGCGAGGAGAAGACCGGCGACGCTCATGACCTATCCTAGGCCGCAACCGCAAAACGCGTGACGTCGATGAGAGTTTCGGCGATAGCCGCGCGCACGTCGTCGTCGTGCACGATGGCGACGATCGCCGCCCCTCGCTGCTTCCTCTCGCGCACGAGGTCCACCACCACCGCGCGGTTGCCGGCATCGAGTGAGGCGGTCGGCTCATCGAGCAGAAGCACCGGGTGATCGGATATGAAGCCGCGCGCAATGTTGATGCGCTGCTGCTCGCCGCCGGAGAATGTCGCCGGCGGCAGCGGCCACAGTCGCTCGGGAATGTTCAGCCGGCGCAGCAGCTCAGCGGCGTGGCGCCGGGCCTCGTCCCGCGCCACGCCGGCAACCACCAGCGGCTCGGCCACCACGTCGAGCGCGGAGACGCGCGGCACCGCGCGCAGGAACTGGCTGACATAGCCGAGCGAATCGCGGCGCAGCTTGAGGATCTGCCGCGGCTCGGCGCGCGCAACATCGGTGGCCTCGCCTTTCCGGCGCAGCACGATGCTGCCCTCGTCGCAGCGGTAGGTGCCGTAGATCATCTTCAGAATCGAGCTCTTGCCGGCGCCGGACGGGCCGGCGAGCACGGCGCACTCTCCCGCGCGAACCGCAAACGTGACGCCACGCACGACCGGCAGGCGCACGGCACCGCGCAGATGCATGGTGAAGGTCTTCGATACGGCGGTCAGCTCAATCACGCTCGACATGGCGGCGATCTCACGGCGGCAGGACCGACGATACGAGCAGCTGCGTATAGGCTTCGCGCGGATCTTCCAACACCTGGTCGGTCAATCCGATCTCGATCACCTCGCCGTTCTTCATGACGATAGTGCGATGGGATAACAGCCGTGCGACGGCAAGATCATGGGTCACCACCGCTGCCGCGAGCGAAAGCTCAGTCACCAGCGTGCGCATGAGATCGAGCAGGCGTGCCTGCACCGACACGTCGAGCCCGCCGGTCGGCTCGTCCATGAACACCAGCCGCGGGCGGGTGACGAGGTTGCGCGCGATCTGCAGCCGCTGGCGCATGCCGCCGGAATAAGTGTGGGGCGCGTCGTCGATGCGGGCCTGGTCGATCTCGACGCGCTCGAGCCAATCGCCGGCGGCGCCGCGGATGCGGCCGTAGTGCCGCCAGCCCAGCGCCATCAGGCGCTCGCCCACATTGGCGCCCGCCGACACGCTCATGCG
>JBKPUA010000355.1:0-6328 GCA_046735815.1 Pseudomonadota bacterium | reverse complement strand
CCGGACTCTTTCACGGCGGCTTCCCAGTCGCGCGCTTCATTGACAAGCTTGGCCCCGAATTCCGTCGGGGTCATGCTCCTCGCTTCCAGGCCGAGCTTGGCGATGCTGGCCTGCAGCTCGGGCGATTTCAGTCCGTCATTGACCGCGGCATTGAGCTTGTCGATCACCGGCGCCGGGGTGTGGGCCGGAGCAAGCAAGCCGAACCATAGATAGGCCGGGATCCCTTCGAACCCGCTTTCACGCAGCGTGGGCACCTCCGGAAGCTCGGGCCATCGCACCTCGCTGGTCACCGCAAGGGCGCGCAGCCGGCCCTCCCGGATGAGCGGGAGAAGTACCGCCTTCGAGGTCATGCCGATCTGAATCTGACCGCCCAACAGGTCCGCCACCGCGGGGGCGGCGCCCTTGTAGGGGATGAACGGGATATCGGCGCCGGATCGGACCCGAAACAGCTCCAGGCTGATATGCGGACCGATGCCGACCGTGGCGCCGGAGGAAAGCTTGCCGGGATTTGCCTTGGCGTATTGAACGAGCTCCTGCAGTGTCTTGGCAGGCACTGCCGGGTTCACCACCAGCGCATTGCTGTCGAAACCGATGACGGCGACGGCGGCAAAGTCTTTGACCGGCTCGAAACCGAGATTCCTGAACAGCGATTGTATAATGGCGTTGGGATTGGTGCCCCCCAGCAGCAGCGTGTAGCCATCCGGACTTGCCTGCGCTACGGCCTTGGTGCCGGTGCGCCCGCCGGCGCCCGGCTGATTCTCGACGATGACATTCTGGCCCAACCTCGACGACATCGGTTGCGTGACCAGGCGGGCGGCTACGTCGGCAGGGCCAGCCGGAGGGTACGGTACGACAATCTTGATCAGCCGATCGGGATACGATTGCGCGCCGGCGAAACTTCCGCCCAGGCCAATGGCGACGGCCACGACCGCGGAAAGAAAAATTCCCTTGGTGCCCATTCGGCGACCTCAAAGAGAGCTCTTTGCGGGTTATCCGCCCAGGATATGAGCACGCGCGATGGATGAAAAGTCCGTCCTTTGCCCTGCGCTCGCCGAAAGCCGGCTCCCATGGTCGGCTATAGTCGGGAGAGACTTATTTCGCGCGTCGATAGGTCACCTTGGCGGTCGCGCCGCCCATGGACGGCGTCGGATTGAGATAGGTGACCTCGTCGCCGGCGAACGACAGGATGCGCGTCTGCGTGCCGCCGTTGAAATTCGGGAAAGTGCTGCCCTCGACGTTGACCGTGATCACGTGCGTCGCTTCATCGATGCTGTAGGTCCCGAAATAGGCGATGCTGCCTTGCACGATCGCCTTGTTCTCGTCCGGCGTGGCCGTCATGCGATTGTTGGATGCAACTTTCGGAACATCGGAACGAACGACCGTAATCGAGAACCGGCCATTGGCATCCACCATCATCGTGCCCTTCGGATTGGGACCGTACGGAAGGGTCTGACTGGCGCCTTCGCCCGCGGTCAGGGAAACGAGCGTCCATGACCCGACCAGCCGTTCCTTGTCGCTCTTCATCGATTGCCCAACCGTGCTGCCGCTCATGAGGTCACCCCCAAAGCCGTGATTGCGGAATGGTGAGCGAACGCGTGTTCCTGGATGGCGCTTCTCCATCCCCGAATCCGACAATGATTCGGCTAGATCAAGTGGAGCGTGTGCAGGTACTCAGGATTGAAGAAGCCAAGCCCCATCAGCGCCAGTCCGACCACGCCGAGCCCGATGGCCACGTACACCAGAACGACCATGCCGGTGATGACGGCAGCCGAAGCCAGCACGATGCCGATCTGGAACGCCGCCGACGCGAACTCGTAGTGGTGATAACGCGAAAGGTGGGTGTCGCGCTCGTGCTCGTATTTCTCCGCCAGCGCGCGCAACTCCTTGCGGCCGTCCTTCTCCGTCGGATCGGACTCGTAGCGTGCCACGGTCTTCATCCATTCGTCGGCTTGCTTGAGCAGCGCCGCCTTTTTCGTTTCATCGGTCGTGGTGGCGGCTTCGACCGTCATGGCCTGGGCGGCGGTGCGCACCGCGGTTTGGCGGATCGTCTTGGCCTGGAAGAAGTTCCAGGTATCGGACGCCTTGATGTTGAGCGAGATGCCTTCGGTCTGCGCGCTCTTGCCGAACATCTCCGCCAACGCCAAGAACAGCGCGATGATCGAGATCAGCAGCGCGATCTTCCTGTTGATGCTTTCCCCCAGCGGCTTGCCACGTCCGCCGTGCCCGTGCTCCTCGTGCTCGATGTGATGCTCGACTTCGTGCTGGACCGCGTGCACGCCGTGACTCATATCGGGCCTCCGTGCTTGCCGGAATGGACGGTGTATCGAAGCGGCTGGCTTTCGCAAGAGGGAGCGACGACGCATGCCGCGCTCGTCATGGTGCCGTCACAGCCGCGCGCTTGGTGCGGCCTCATGCGCGCCACGATGGTCGATCAAGCGCGGGGATGCGCGCTGCGATAGACGTCGAGCAGCCGTTCGGTGTCGATCGCCGTATAGATCTGCGTGGTGGAGAGCGAGGCGTGGCCGAGCAGCTCCTGGATCGCGCGCAGGTCGCCGCCGCGCGTGAGCAGATGGGTCGCAAACGAATGGCGTAGCGCGTGCGGCGTGGCGGTCTCCGGCAGGCCGAGCGCGCCGCGCAGCTGCGCCATCGCGAGTTGGACGACACGCGCCGAGAGCGGGCCGCCCTTGGCGCCAACGAATAGCGGGCCATCGGCGGCAATTTCGTAGGGGCAGAGGGCGATATATTCGGCAACGAGCGTCGCGACCTGCGCCAGCACCGGGACCATGCGCGCCTTGTTGCCTTTGCCGATCACCGTGATGGCGTCGACGTGTCCGCCGGGGGGAAAGTCCTTGCGCTTGAGCCCGAGAGCCTCGGAGATGCGCAGGCCGCAGCCGTAGAGCAAAGCGAGCACCGCGGCGTCGCGGGCGAGAATCCAGGAGGCGCACTCCTCGCCGGCGCGTAATTCCGCCTCCGTAATGCGTTTTGCGGCCGCGATCGAGAGCGGCTTCGGCAGCGTTTTCGCCAGTTTGGGCGTGCGCACGGCGGCGAGGGCTCCCACCTTGCCGTTGCCGTTGCGCTCGAGGAAGCGGGCAAACGAGCGGGCGCCCGCCAGCATGCGCATGAGCGAGCGGCTGGCAATGCCGTCGCTGCGCCGTGCCGCCATGAAGGCGCGCACATCGAGCGGCTTGAGGCGCGCCAGCGCCGCCAACGTCACGCGATTTCCGAGATGGCTCGACAGGAACGCGAGAAATTGACGGACGTCGCGTTCATAGGCCTCGACCGTCTTGGCCGACATCCGCCGCTCGGCCGACAGATAGGCGAGCCAATGTGCGAACTCGCGCGCGACATCGGCAGCCGCGAAGGCGAGATTGGGAGCGCTTGACATGGCGCAATATATCTCACCCCTTTCCTTCATGCTTTCTTAAACGCGTCGAGCGGGCCGGTCCCCATGGCCAAGCGTGTCGTCGATGTGCTCGTTCCGGTCGCGCTGGACCAGGCCTATTCCTACCGCGCGCCCGAGGGGCTGACGCTGGCGCCCGGCGACCTGGTGACCGTGCCGCTCGGGACGCGGGCCGCAACGGCAGTGGTGTGGGCGGAGAACCTCAAGCCCAATCCTCGGCTCGACAACCGCATGAAGGAGGTCGAGGACAAGCTCGATGTTCCGCCGCTCAAGCCGGAGCTGCGCAACTTCATCGATTGGGTGTCGCAGTACACGCTCAGCCCCCGCGGCATGGTGCTGCGCATGGCGTTGCGCTTGGGTGAAGATCTCGGGCCCGCGCGCGAGCGCGTGGGCGTGCGGCTTGCGGGCGCCGCGCCCAAGCGCATGACCATGGCGCGCAACCGCGTGTTGGCGCTGCTGGCCGATGGGCTGGCACGCGGCAAGCGCGACGTCGCCCAAGAGGCCGGCGTCTCGATCGGCGTGGTCGACGGCCTGATCGATGAGGGCACGCTGGCGACCCTGGTGTTGCCGCCCGACCCGGTGGCACGCCAACCGGATCCGGACTTTGCCACGCCCGACTTGACCCCTGCGCAACGCGAAGCGGCGGATCGGCTATGTGCGTCCGCCAGGGGTGGCTACAGCGTCGCGCTGCTCGACGGCGTCACCGGCTCCGGCAAGACCCAGGTCTATCTCGAGGCGGTGAGCGAGATCATCCGGCGCGGGCGGCAGGCGTTGGTTCTGGTTCCGGAAATTGCCTTGACCACGCAGTTCCTCGACCGCTTCGCCGAGCGCTTTGGCGTGCGTCCGGCGGAGTGGCACTCGCAGCTGTCGCCGCGCCTGCGTGCGCGCACCTGGCGCGCGGTGGCCGACGGCGAGGTGAGTGTGATTGTCGGCGCACGCTCGGCGCTGTTCCTGCCCTATGCGGCTCTCGGGCTGATTGTCGTCGATGAGGAGCACGACCCCGCCTACAAGCAGGAGGAGGGCGCGCGTTATCACGCGCGCGACATGGCGGTGGTGCGTGCGCGCGGCGCCGACATCCCGATCGTGCTGGTGTCGGCGACGCCTTCGGTCGAGACCGAGGTCAACGCGCGGCGCGGCCGCTACGCTCGCGTGCACCTGCCCGAGCGCTTCGGCAGCCAGGATCTTCCCGCCATCACTGCGATCGACCTGCGCGCCGAAGGTCCGCCGCGCGGCCGCTTCATCGCGCCGCGGCTGGCGCAAGCCGTCACCACCGCACTCGAACGCGGCGAGCAGGCGCTGCTCTTCCTCAATCGCCGCGGCTACGCGCCGCTCACGCTCTGCCGCAAGTGCGGATTTCGGCTGGCCTGTCCGAATTGCGACGCCTGGCTGGTGGATCATCGCTTCCGACGCCGCCTGGTCTGCCACCACTGCGGCTTCGCGATGCCGCCGCCGGCGCAATGTCCGAACTGCCAGGCGACCGACTCGTTCGTCGCCGTCGGCCCGGGCGTGGAGCGGCTGGAGCAGGAGGCGGCGGAGCTATTCCCCGAAAGTCGCATCCTCGTGCTTTCCAGCGACCTCGTCGAATCGGTGGAGCGCCTGCGCCAGGAGCTCGACGACGTGGCGCAGGGGCGTTTCGATATCATCATCGGGACGCAACTGGTCGCCAAGGGGCATCATTTTCCCAAGCTCAACCTGGTCGGCATCATCGACGCCGACCTCGGTTTGGCCAACGGCGATCCGCGCGCGGCGGAGCGTACATTTCAACTGCTGCACCAAGTGGTCGGTCGCGCCGGGCGCGAGGAGGGCCGCGGCACCGGCTATCTGCAGACGCATCAACCGGAGCATCCCGTGATGCGGGCGCTGCTGGCGGGCGATCGCGACGCGTTCTACACCAGCGAGATCGCGCTGCGCGAAAAGACGCAATATCCGCCGTTCGGGCGCCTCGCGAGCCTGCTGGTCTCGGCCGGCGAACGGCCGGCGGCGGAATCCTATGCGCGCCGGCTCGCCGGCGCGGCGCCGCGCGTCAACAACGAGGTGCGCGTGCTTGGGCCGGCGGAGGCGCCGCTCGCGGTGGTGCGCGGCCGCCACCGCTTCCGGCTGCTGGTGAAGTCGCCACGAGCCTTCGATCTCTCCGGCTATCTGCGCGAATGGCTCGCGCGCGCGCCTCAGCGCAAAGGCAACATCAAGCTCGACGTCGACGTCGACCCGCAGAGCTTTTTGTAACCTACGGCGATTGCCGTGAGCTATCACCGCTGCAGCAGCGCGAAGCCGAAGTTGCGTCCCATCTTCTGCACGATGGCGAGTTTGATCCAGACCATCGCCATGGGCTCGAGATAGCGGCTCATGGTCAGCGGCCCGGTATCGACCGGCTCGAAGCCCAGCTCGCCCGCGAGCGATATGACGACGCGCTTTGCTTCCGCGTCATCGCCGGCGACCGGCATCATCAGCTTGCCGCCACCGTAGCTCGCATCCGTCATGTTGTTGGCGCCCGTGGTGTTGAAGGCTTTGACCACGCGCGCGCCGGGCGCGAGCCGTGCCACGGTCTCGCCGGCGGAATCGTTGTGACCGATGGCGAGCGACATGTCCGGCGCTAGCGGGTTGATGGCGTCGATGACGATCTTGCCGGCGAGCGAGCCGAGGCCTGCCACGGCATCCGCGAGCGCGGACCAAGGGACAGCGAGCACGACGATATCCCCGGCAGCCGCGGCCCCCTTGGCGTCGATGACATTGAACCCTTGCTGCTTGAGCTCCGCCGCTTTGCTGCCGGCGCTGTCGCGTACGGCAACAGTCACGCGATGACCGGCCTTGCGCCAGCCGCCGGCGAGCGCGCGACCGACATTTCCCGCACCCACGATGACGATATCCATGACAAGTCCCTTGTTGTTGATCCCAAGCCCACTACACATAGTGCGAGTCACTCACGGGACA
>JBKPUA010000354.1:0-10595 GCA_046735815.1 Pseudomonadota bacterium | reverse complement strand
GCCCTTGCTCGACCGCGGCTATCTCAGGCTTCCAACGCCGCCGTCGTACAGCTTGCAACCGGGGTTCGAGGATTTTGCGCAATACTGCGCGGCTCTGAGGTCGCACTATCGCCGACAAATCAACCTGTCCAGGCGCAAGCTGCGGGAGGGAGGATGCGAGATCGCCATCCTGACCGATCCGGCGGAGATTTTACGCGCGTACACTCCCGAGGTTCACGCCCTCTATCACCAGATGCTGGATCGCGCGCCGCTCAAGATGGAAGTTCTTCCACCCGAGCTGTTGCCTCAACTGGCGCTGCGGCTCGACGGCCAGATCGAGCTCATTGCCATCCGCAAGGATTCCCGCATCGTCGCCTTCGCCTCGTGCCTGCACGCGCAATCCGCGTACTACACGATGTATGGCGGCCTCGATTACCGTCTCAATCACGAATTCGATCTCTACTTCAATCTGGTTTACGCCCTGATCGAGCACGGCTTGCGCAAGCGTGCAGCGACCATCGTGTTCGGCATGGGCTCCGACGCCGTCAAGAGCAGGATCGGATGCTATCCCGAGCCGCTCTACGTGTTCGTGAAGGGGTGTGGAGCGCTGATGTCGTTCATGGTGCGCGCCGCCGGCCGCTTTCTGATTGCGCCTGAAGCCGCGCCACCGCCATTCAAGATCTTTAAGGACGAAGCCGTCGATCACCCCCAGAAGTCACGTGGCCTATAGCTACCGCATATTCGATTCCATCGCGCAGGTGGATCTGGCCGCATGGCAGCACGTGCGAGCCGCGTGCAACGCCTCGATCTTCACCGACCCGCGTTTCATCGCGGCGGTGGAGGCGGGCATGAAAGACGAGGTCGACAAGTGGTGGCACATCGTCATCCGTGACGAGGGCGGCGCGCCGGTCGCCTGCGCCAGCGCGTCCGCCATGACGCTGGACCTTGCAAACCTCGCCGACCCATCTCTCGCGCGCATCATTCGGCACATCCCGTTACTGTCGTCGCGGCTGCGGCGGTTGAGGTTTCTGATCGGTGGGCTGCCGGTCGGGACCGGGCACCACGCGCTCGCGCTTGCACGGCCCGCGGACAGCACAGGGCTTCTGTCTTTCTTGGACGGGATCGTCCGCGAGCTGGCGCACGCGGAGAAAGCCGACGCCATCGTGTACAAGGAGTTCGGCGAGGGCGATCTGACGTGGACCGCGCCCTTGCTCGACCTCGGATATCAGCGCATCGCGACGCCGCCGATGCATTTCTTCCGCCCGGTGTTCGAGGATTTCGCGCAATACTGCGCGGCGCTCAAATCGCACTATCGCCAGCAAATCAAACAGTCGAGGCGCAGGATGCGGGATGGCGGATTTGAAATCGCCGTGCTCACTGATCCGCAGGAGATCCTGCGAGCGTACACTCCCGAGGTGCATGCCCTCTATCACCAGATGGTGGATCGCGCGGCGCTGAAGCTCGAGATTCTTCCGATCGAGTTCCTGCATCAGCTGACGTCGAGGCTCGCGGGTGATGTCGAGCTGCTCGCGATCCGCAAAGAGGCGCGCATCGTCGCCTTCGGCTGGAACATCCACACGCGCTCGTCGTACCACGCGATGTATGGCGGCCTCGATTATCATCTCAACGATGAGCTCGACCTCTACTTCAATCTCATCTACGCCATGCTCGATCGCGCCCTGTCGAAACAGGTGGCGACGATCGAGGTCGGTCTGGGCGGCGACGCGTTCAAAGCCAAGATCGGCTGCTACTGGGAGCCGCTCTACGTGTTCGCGAAGGGACAAGGTCCGCTGATGGCCTTCATGCTGCGAGCGCTCGGGCGTTTTCTGATCGCGCACAAACCGCCCACCACGCCGTTCAACATCTTCAAAGAAAACTCGCCGCGGGCTGGAACCGAACGGCGGCGCGCGTGACATATTGATGTCACCACCTCGGAGCTTGCGGTCCCGCAAGCACACCCGCTCGCGCATGATAGTCTCGGTCTATGCACCTGCAGCTCTTCCGTCGCGCCTCGTTGCCGGGGAATGCGAATCAGGCAATTGACGGCACCATCCCGACCTTGCATTCTAATTTTCAACCTACGGGGGTCACATGAGCGCCGTCGAGCCGATCGCAATCGTTGGTATTGGCTGTCGGCTGCCCGGCGGAGTGCGAAACCCCGACGATTTGTGGAAGTTGCTGGTCACCGGCACCGACGCGGTTGTCGAGGTCCCCGAAGAGCGCTGGCACATTCCCGCGACGTATCACCCGGACCCGCGCCGGCCGGGGCGGATGAACACGCGCTGGGGCGGATTCCTCGATCACATCGATCGCTTCGACGCTCAATTCTTCGGCATCAGCCCGCGTGAGGCGGAACTCGCGGATCCGCAGCAGCGCTTGCTGCTCGAGGTCGCCTATCACGCCATCGAGGATGCCGGGCTCACCCTGCCCGCTTTGGCCAACAGGCGGGCGAGCGTGCATATCGGCATCTGCAGCTGGGACTACAGCTTCCTGCAGCTCAACTCGGAATCGCGCCCGTCGATCGACGCCTATACCAATGTCGGCTCGTCGCTGTGCATCGCGGCCAACCGCATCTCCTATTTCTTCAACCTGCAGGGACCAAGCCTCGTCGTCGATACCGCGTGCTCGTCCTCGCTCGTCGCCACCCATCTCGGCTGCCGCGGCATCTGGAGCGGCGAAAGCGAGCTCGCCTTCGTCGGCGGCGTCAACCTCACGCTGCGTCCCGAGCTCACCATCGGCTTCTCCAAAGCCTCGATGCTGTCGCCCGACGGGCGTTGCAAGACTTTCGACGCCCGCGCCAACGGCTATGTGCGCGGCGAAGGCGCGGGCGTCATCATCCTCAAAGCCTTGTCGCGTGCGTTGGCCGACGGCGACCGCATCTACGCGCTGATTCGCGCAACCGCGGTCAACCAGGACGGCCGCACCGCCGGCATCTCGCTCCCCAACCAGGCGGCGCAGGAGGCCAACATCGTCGATGCGCTGCGGCTCGCCGACATCGCGCCCGACAGCGTGCAATACGTCGAGGCGCACGGCACCGGAACCGCGGTGGGCGATCCGATCGAGGCGTCCGCGCTCGGCGCCGCCTACGGCAAGAGCCGGCCGCGCGAGGATCTCTGCGTGGTCGGCTCGATCAAGAGCAATATCGGACACCTGGAGGCGGCCGCCGGCATCACCGGGCTGATCAAGACGGCGCTGTGCCTGCAGCATCGCCAGATCCCCAAGAGCCTGCACTTCGAGACTCCGAATCCGCAGATCGCGTTCGACGATCTGCGGCTGAAGGTCGCGAACCGGCTGCAGCAGTGGCCCGAAACCCACGGCCAGCCGCCGCGCGCGGGCGTGAACTCGTTCGGTTTCGGCGGCACCAACGGCCACGCCATCCTGGAAGCAGCGCCCGAGCCGGCCGTCACCGCGCGCCGCCCCGCCGACCGCGCCGACGCCGGTGGCACGCGCGAAGCGCCCGATCGGCTCGCCTGGATGCTGCCGCTTTCGGCGCGCAGCCAGTCCGCGCTGTCGGATGTCGCGCGCCGCTATCTCGACGCGCTCGGCGACGAGCGGGGCTTACAGCGCGCGGCGCTCTCTGACATCTGCTTTTCCGCCGGCGTGAAGCGCACCCATCACGACCATCGGCTGGCGCTGGCGGCCCACGACAAGGCGGAATTGGCCGAGCAGCTCACGGCGTTCCTCAAGGGCGAGGAGCGCGCCAACAGCTCCACCGGCCGCGCCGCCGCCGCGCCGTCGCAGCCGGTGTTCGTGTGCTCGGGCATGGGCCAGCAGTGGTGGGCGATGGGCCGCCAGCTGCTGGCGCAGGAGCCGGTGTTTCGGCGCGCGGTCGAGGAGGTGAGCGAGCTGTTCGGCAGGCTCGCCGGCTGGTCGCTGCTCGACGAGCTCACCGCCGACGAGCGGGCGTCGCGCGTGCAGGAGACCCGCGTCGGGCAGCCGGCGATCTTCGCGTTGCAGGTCGGCCTCGCGGCGCTGTGGCGATCGTGGGGCGTCGAGCCCGCGGCGGTGCTGGGTCACAGCGCCGGCGAGATGGCAGCGACCTATATCGCCGGCGTGCTCTCGCTCGAGGATGCGGTGACCGTCACGTTTCACCGCAGCCGCCTGCAGCACCGCACCGCCGGACAAGGCACGATGCTGGCGGTGGGAATCTCGCGCGAGGAGGCGATGCAATGGGTCGCGCGCCATCCGCGCGCGATCTCGATCGCCGCCATCAACGGGGCCAATTCGGTGACACTCTCCGGCGACCCGGCGGTGCTCGCCGAGATCGACAAGACGCTCGCCCAGGCGGACATGTTCAGCCGGCCCTTGCGCGTCGATGTGCCCTATCACAGCCCGAAGATGGAGCCGCTCGAGGCCGAGCTGCTCGAGGGATTGCGCAACATCCAGCCGCGGCCGGCGTCGATCCCGTTCTTCTCCACGGTGACCGGCACCGCGCTCGATGGTCCGGAAGTCGATGCGCGCTATTGGTACCGCAACGTGCGCCGGCCGGTGCTGTTTTACGACACGATTGCAAAGCTGATCGAGGCGGGACACCGAACCTTCCTCGAGCTCGGGGCGCATCCGATCCTGCGCCACGACATCGCCCAGTGCCTCAACGAAAAGTCGTCGGGCGGCGCCACGCTGTGCTCGCTGCGGCGGGACGATCGCGAGCGCGCGGCGCTGCTGGGATCGCTCGGGCGGCTCTATACGCTCGGCGCGGACATCGACTGGCACAAGCTCCATCCCGCCGACGCGACCGCGATCAAGCTGCCGGCCTATCCGTTCCAGGCGGAGGTGCATTGGCGCGAGTCCCACATCACGCGCCGGATCCGCTTGGGCGAATCGGTCCATCCGCTGTTGGGCAACCGGCTCGAGGTCCCGAAGCCGTCCTGGAGCGCGACGCTCGACACCGCCGGTCTCACCTATCTCCTCGATCACCGCATCGGCGACTCCATCATCTTTCCTGGCGCGGGCTATGTGGAGATGGCGCTGGCGGCGGCGCGCGAGACCTTCGGGCCCAGCCCGTGCGTGGTGGAGAACATCGAGTTCCAGAAATTCCTCGTGCTCGACGAAGGGGCGGCGCCGCTGGCGCAGATCGCCCTCGATCCTGCCGCGAGCGAGTTCGAGATCCATTCCCGCAGCGACGGCGCCGACGGCGGCTGGGACATGCACGCCCACGGCTGCGTGCGGCCGTCGAACGGCGCGACGCCGACGCACGTCGATATCGCGGCCATTCGCGGGCGTTGTCCGGAAGAGTTCACCCAGGCGGAGTGCAACCAGCGCTTTGCCGAATGCGGCTACTACTACGGCCCGACCTTCCAGGGCATCACGCGGTTGTGGCGCGCCGAGCGCGAGGTTATCGCCGAGATCGAGGCGCCGACCGGCGTGCGCGAGCAGCTGGCCGACTATCGCCTGCACCCCGCCATTCTCGACGCCTGTTTCCAGACCTTGCTGCCGACCCTGCCGACATGGACGAACTGGCAGGGCATGAAAGGCGAGACCTTCGTGCCGGTGAAGATCGAGCGGCTGCGCTTCCATGCGACGCCGCCCACGCGCGCCTTCGCCCATACCCGCGTGGCGCAGCTCGGCGCTTCCGAGCTCAAGATCGACATCGAGATCCTGGACGAGACCGGCCTCTCCTGCGTCGAGGTGCAAGGCCTGGTCGTGCGTGCGATCGCCTACGGGGCGCAGCGCGTGCGCGGCGGCCTCTACGAATATCAATGGCAGCTCAGCCTGCCGCCGACGCGCGCGGGCGCACGCAACTCGAACCACCTCCCGCCACCCGACGCGCTCGCCGCGGTGGTGGAGCAGGAAGGCGAGGTGCTGCGCCGGCGGTTCGATCGCGCGCGCTATCAGGATGAGTTCCAATCGCGCTCGCGCGCGGCCGCGGCCGCCTACATCGTGCGCGCGTTGCGCGAGCTCGGCTGGACGCCGGCATCACGCGCGGCGCAGCCGGCCGCGAAGCTCGCGGAACGACTGGGGCTGGCGCCGCACTACCAGCGCTGGCTGCGCTTCATGCTGAAGGAGCTGACCGCGGACGAGATCGCCTCGTCCGCGGAGCCGCTCCAGCTCTGGAAAGCGGCGTGGGACGAATTCCCGGAATGCCAGGCCGAGCTGATGCTGGTGCGCCTGTGCGGCGAGAACCTGCCGGCGGTGCTGCGGGGCGAGATCGATCCGCTCGACATCATCTTCCCGGAAGGCGCGCTGACGAGCGCGGAGGCGCTTTATCAGGACTCGCCGAGCTTCCGCGTCAACAATCTCCTGGTGCAGAAGGCGATGGCCGAGATCGCCCGCCGCTTGCCGAAGGGCAAGGCGTTGCGCGTCCTGGAAATCGGCGGCGGGACCGGCGGCATGACGAGCTTCGTCCTGCCCGTGCTGCCGGAACACTGCACCGAATATGTGTTCACCGACATCTCCTCGCGCTTCACCGCCCATGCGCAGCACAAGTTTGCCCGCTTCCCGTTCGTGCAGTGCCGCCCGCTCGACATCGAGCGCGATCCGAGCGAGCAGGGCTTCGAGCCACACTCGTTCGACGTCATCATCGCGTCGGACGTGCTGCATGCCACCTCGGACGTGCGCAAAACGCTCGCTCGCGTCAAGGAGCTGCTTGGGTCCGGCGGGACGCTGATCGTCGCCGAGTTGACGCATCCCTGGCTGTTCATGACGTCGATCTTTGGGCTCCTGAAAGGCTGGTGGCTGTTCGACGACGACGTGCGACGGGACGAGCCCTGCATCTCGCAGCAAAGCTGGAAGAAGGTGCTGCGCGACGCCGGCCTCGGCGACACCGTCTGCATCGCCGATTGCCCGGCGGCGGACATGGCCCAGCACTCGGTCATTCTCGCGCGCGCCCCCGAGCGGCCGGCGGCGCCGGCGCTCGCGCCGCAAGGCGGCGAGGCGGCGAAGACGTGGCTCATCTTCGCCGATGCCGGCGCGGCCAGCCGCCCGAGCGCGGGTGCGCAGCTGGCGCGCCGGCTTGCGGCACGCGGCGACCGCGTGATCGAGGTGGCGCACGGCGCGGGCTTCCGGCACGACGCGGCCGCGGGTTTCTCCGTTCGCGCCGGCAATCTCGACGACATGCGCCGCCTGGTGGCGAGCGTCGGCCAGCAGCTGCCGCGGCTCGACGGCATCGTCCATCTCTGGAGCCTCGATACCGAGGCAACCGAGTCGTTGACCAATGACGCGCTGGTGTCGTCGGCAAGGCTGGGCTCCATCGCGGTGATGCAGCTGGTCCAGGCGCTGTCGGTGACCGACGGGCTGGCGGTCGACAATATCTGGCTGGTGACGCACGCGGCGCAGCCGCTCGACGAGCGCAGCGGCGCGCTGCAGCTGGCGCAATCTCCGCTCTGGGGCTTCGGCCGGGTGGCAATCAACGAGTACCAGAACGTCCGCTTCCGGCTGGTCGATCTGGCGACGCGCTCCGGCGAGGAGATCGCCGCGCTCGCCCAGGAATTGAACGACGGAGCCGATGCGGAGGACGAGATCGCACTCCACGGCGAATTGAGATACGTGCGCCGGCTCCTCCCGGTCACGCCGGGCACGGTGCACGGCATGGGCCAACCGGTCGAGGCGGGCGAGAAATGCTTCCGGCTCGAAGTGGCGCGACCGGGAATCCTGGATTCGCTGCATGCCTGCAGCGCCGCGCGCACGCCGCCCGGTCCCAACGAGGTCGAGGTTGAGGTCGCCGCCGCCGGCCTCAATTTCATGGACGTGATGCTCGCCATGGGCATGCTGCCGCCGGACGCAGCGGCCGACGGGTCGGCGGGCAAGCTGCTCGGCCTGGAATGCTCCGGCCGCGTGACCGCCGTCGGCAATGAGGTTTCGGAGTTCGCCGTCGGCGACGAGGTCATTGCCGCCAAGGCATGCACCTTGACCTCTCACCTCACCGTCGACACGCACTATGTGGCGCACAAGCCGAAGCACTTGACCCTCGAGCAGGCGGCGACGATCCCGCTCGCTTTCCTCACCGCCTACTACTCGCTGCACACGCTCGGGCGTATGCAGCGCGGCGAGCGCGTGCTGATCCATGCCGGCAGCGGCGGGGTCGGGCTCGCCGCGGTGCAGCTGGCGTTGCAGGCCGGCGCCACCGTGTTCGCGACCGCGGGCTCGCGCGAGAAGCGCGAGCTGCTCACCGTGCTGGGTGCCCCGGATGTGATGGATTCGCGCACGCTTGCCTTCGCCGACGAGGTGCTGCAGGCGACCAACGGCGAGGGCGTCGATCTGGTGCTGAACTCGCTCTCCGGCGAGGCGATCGACAAGAGCCTCGCCTTGCTGCGCCCCTACGGGCGGTTCATCGAGATCGGCAAGACCGACATCTTCAAGAACCGCAAGATCGGAATGCGGGCGCTGCGCCGGAACATCTCGGTATTCGTGGCGGACCTGCTCGGCGCCATGGGACCGCAGCCCGAGATGGCGCGCGGCATGCTGCGCGAGGTGCTGGGGCGGGTGGAACGCAGGGAGCTGCGCCCGTTGCCGCTTCGGGCGTTTCCGGCCGCGCGCGCCGCCGACGCCTTCCGCGCCATGGCGCAGGCGAAGCACATCGGAAAGCTCATCATCGCCATGGCCGACAGCGAGGGGCTCAAAGTCGAGCGCGCCCTGCCGCCGGTCGCGATCGATGGCGAGGCGAGCTACCTGATCACCGGCGGCCTCGGCGGCCTCGGATTGGCCGTCGCCGACCGCCTCGCCCGCCGCGGCGCGCGCCATCTGGCGCTGATCGGCCGCAGCGCCCCCTCGCCCCAGGCGCAAGCCGCGGTGGAAGGGCTGCGCCAACGCGGCGTCGAGGTGATGGTCGCCGCCGCGGATGTCACCGATCGCGCGCAGGTCCGCGATGTGATCGCCGCCGCGCAGCGGATGGGCCCGCTCAAGGGCATCATGCACGCGGCCATGGTGCTCGACGACGCGCCGATCGAGCGCCTCACCGAGGAGCGGATGTGGAAGGCGATGGCGCCGAAGATCGTCGGCGCCTGGAATCTGCACGCGCTCACCCTCGATCTGCCGCTCGATTTCTTCGTGCTGTTCTCCTCGCTCGCCTCCGTCACCGGCAATCCCGGTCAGGCCAATTACGTCGCCGGCAACGCGTTCCTCGATGCGCTCGCCTATTACCGCCGCGCGCGCGGGCTCGCTGCGCTGACTATCAACTGGGGGGTCGTGGGCGGGGTCGGCCACGTTGCCGGCAGCCGCGAGACTGCGCAGCGGCTCGAACGGCTCGGCATGAAGGCGCTGTCGCTCACCGACACGCTCGACGCGCTCGACGAGCTGATGGGAAGCGAGGCGGTGCAGATCGGCGTGGCCGAGGTCGAGTGGAAGAGCCTGTTACGATCGATGGGCGCGCGCACGCCGGCGCGCTACTCCGGCCTTGCCGGCGACAGCGGCACGGATAAGACCGGCGCGAGCACGGGCTCGGGCGTGCACGACATCCTGGAGGCCGACGAGGCGGCGCTGCCGTCGCTGCTGGAGGCGTACATCCGCGATCTGCTGGCGCGCGCCATGGGAACCTCGCCCGCGCGCATCGACAGCCAGACGTCGCTGCGCAATCTCGGGCTCGATTCGCTGATCGCGGTCGAGGTGCGCAACCGCATCAATGCCGAGCTCGGCATGAACGTCCCGCTGGCGAAATTCATGCAGGGTGACAGCAGCATCGGCGCGCTGGCCGCCTATGCCGTGGAGCGGCTCGCTGAAAGCAATCGCGGCGATCATGCCAAGAGTCCGGGCCAGAGCTCGGGCAACGGCATGATGCACGCGGCGGAGCCGAGCCCGCCGTTGAGCGGAGCTGACGCCGCCGAGCTGCTCGAGCGCATCGACGAGCTCAGCGAAGCGGAAATCGACCGCCACTTGAGCGAGCTCGCGCCGGAAGGACGCTCCTGATGCCCAGTCTGGGGCTGGAGCAACTCACGCCCGCGCAGAAGCGTGCGTTGCTGGCGGAGCATCTGCGCAAGCGCAGCCGCGACGCGACGGCGGATGGCGCGCCCCCTACGGACGGCGTGCCGGCGGCGGGGCCCGCCGACGAGCGCCGCAAGTCCTTTCTCGACGGCGAGACCATCGCGCTCGCGTCGTTGAAAGATTGGGATCCGCAAGAGCAAGACCCCTACATAAGGTACGTGGCGCCCTACAAAGGGTTCCTCTACCAGCGCCTCGGCCTCGACAAGACCTTCGTGCGCGGCGAGGGCTGCTATCTCATCGACGCCGACGGCAATCGCTACGCCGACTGCATCGCCCAGTTCGGCGCCGTCCCGTTTGGCCACGACCCGGCCGCGATCTGGCAGGCGCTGGAGCGCGCGCGGCAGGAGGCGGTGCCGAACCTGGTGATCACCTCGATCTCCACCGCGCAAGGCGCGTTGGCGCAGCGTTTGTTGGCGGTCGCTCCGCCCGGCCTGGCGCACGTGGTGTTCACCAACAGCGGCGCCGAGTCGGTCGAGGCGGCCATCAAGCTCGCACGCTGCCGCACCGGCCGCGCCGGCATCCTGGCGGCGCGCAACGCCTTCCATGGCCTGACCCTCGCCGGCATGTCGGCGACCGATACCGCGTTCTTCCAGCGCGGTTTCGGCGCACCGGTGCCCGGCTTCAACGTAGTGCCGTTCGGCGACGTCGCGGCGCTGCAGGCGACGCTGGCGGCGCGACCCGAGTTCTTCGCCGCCTTTTTG
>JBKPUA010000353.1:0-7352 GCA_046735815.1 Pseudomonadota bacterium | reverse complement strand
CAGCGCCGGCAGCGCGAGCGGAATGGTGATGCGCCGCGCGGTCGTCCAGGTGCGCCCGCCCAGGATCGAGGAGGCATCCTCGAGATCGCCGGGAATGCGGTCGAGCGCATTGGCGAGCAGCACGAATACATAGGGGAAGGTATAGCAGGAGATGACGAAGATCAGGCCCGCGAGCGAATAGATGTTGAAGAGGTACTCGTCCTGGGGCGCGCCGGTCACCGCGCGGTAGATCTTGTTGAGGAGTCCGCTGTTGGGCGCCGCCAACAGCTCCCAGGCGATGGCGCCGAGAAACGGCGGGGTCACAAACGAGGCCGTGACCAGCGCCCGCACGGCGCGGCGCCACGGCATGTCGGTGCGCGCGACGAGCCAGCCCATGGGCGCGGCGAAGGCGCAACAGATGATGCTCGAGCTCGTCGCCAGGATCAGCGTAGTGATCAACGGAGCGACGAAGACCGGATCCGTGACCAGCGTCTCGAAATTGCCGAGCGTGAAGGCGCCGCTGCGATCGACCAGGCTGTAGTAAAACAGCCAGGACATCGGCAGGATGATCAGCACGCATAACAGCGCCGCGAACAGGATCAGGATCGGCCACGACAAGTCGAGCTTGTGCGTTCGCGCAACGCCCAGGGCCGGCAAGGCAATTGTCATGGTCGGCGCCTACACCCTGAAAATCTGCGCGTAGCGCGCCTTGATCTCCTCGCTCGCCTTTTCCACGCCGGCGGGATCGTCCTTCCACAGCTTGATCTCGCTGAGCTTGCGCCCACCGGGCTTCTCCTGGACGAGCGCATGCACGGAATGCTGGCGGGCGAAATCGACCAGCAGCTGCTGCGCCTCGAGCGAGTGCAGCCAGTTCTGGAACAGACGCGCGGCGTTCGGGTTGGGAGCCGACTTGAACACGGCGCTCGGGCCAGTGACCAACGGCGTGCCCTCGGCGGGATACACGACCTCGACCGGCTGCCCCGCCTCCTTGAGCTGGATCAGATTGTAGTCGTTGCCGTCGGCCATCACCGCGCGCTCGCCGAGCGCGAGCTTTTTCGGCGGATCGGTCGAAGACTGGACCTGCATCACGCGCTGCTTGGCGAGCTTCTCGAGGTACGGCCAGCCGAGCTCGCGCACGATCTGGAAGGTCGCGTTCATGATGGTGCCGCTATAGGCGGGATGGCCCTTCACCATCTTGCCCATCCACTTCGGATCCAAGAGATCGGCGAAGCTCCTCGGCGCATCTTGCGCCTTCACCAGGTTGGTGTTGTAGCCGAGCGAGGAGAGCCATACTCGCGTCGTCACCCACAGCCCATCCGGGTCGTAATACTCCGCCGGATAGTGACGCACGACCTCCTCGGGCAGGTAAGGCGCGAGCCAATCGTTGCGCTTCCACACGATGAAATGCGCGCCGTCCGCGCTGTTGACCACGTCGACGGCGTAGATGCGGCTCTCCATCTCCTGCCCGATGCGCTGGAACACGCGCTCGGCACCGGAGCGTTCGACCCGAACCGTGATGCCGGGAAATTTCGCCTCGAAGGTCTTGGCGAATTTCTCCGCCACCGGCAGATCCATGGCGGTGTAGAAGGCGAGCTTGCCTTCCTTGCGCGCGGCCTCCACCAGCGCTGGCGTGATCGGCTCCGCGGCCGCCGCTCGGACCTCCCCGGCGCGCGCAATGACGGCACCGGCGGCAATCGCGGTCGAAGCCTTGAGCACGTCACGTCTGGAGAATCGAGTCCTGGTCATCCGCGTTCTCCCGATCCGGCCGCCCTTCTCTTCGCCCGCACCCTCAGGAGGGCGCGCAAGGCCGAACTGCTATCACACGCCGAACAGCTTGCTGTAGCGCGCCTTGATCTGCTCGCTCATCTTTTCCACGGCCGCCGGATCGTCCTTCATCTTCTTGACCTCGGCGAACGGCTTGCGTCCCGGCTTCTCCTTGACCTGCGGATGCAGCGAACGCAGCCCGCCGACATCGATGGAAAGCTGCTGCGCCTCGGGCGAAAAGCAGAAGCTCTGGAACAGCCGCGCGGCGTTCGGATTGGGTGCGTTCTTGAACAGCGCGTTGGGACCGACGATGAGCGGCGAGCCCTCGCTCGCATAGACGATCTCGACCGGGCTGCCCTTCTCCTTCTCGACGAACATGTTGTACTCGTTGCCGTCGGCCATGACCGCGCGCTCGCCGAGCGCAAGCTTCTTGGGCGGATCGGCCGAAGACTGCACCTGCATCACCCGCTGCTTGGCGAGCTTCTCGAAATAGTCCCAGCCGAGATCGCGCGACATCTGATAGGTGGCGGTCATGATGGTGCCGCTGTAGCTCGGATGCGCCTTGACGATCTTGCCGGTCCATTTCGGGTCGAGCAGATCGGCGTAGCTCTTGGGCGCATCCTCGGCCTTCACCATGTTGGTGTTGTAGCCGATGACGCAGACCCAGGCGCGGAAGCTCGCGAACGTGCCATCGGGGTCTTTGTGCTCAACCGGGTAATATTTGGCGACGTCCTCCGGCACGTAAGGTTCGAGAATGCCGTCGCGCTTCCAGACGATGAAATGCGCGGCGTCGGACGAGTTGACGATGTCGACGGCATAGATGCGGCTCATATATTCCTGGCCGATGCGCTGGAATACGCGCTCGGCGCCCGTGCGCTCGACCCGCACGGCAATGCCCGGATATTTGGCCTCGAACGCCTTGGCGATGCGCTCTGCGACCGGCAGATCGATCGAAGTGTAGTAGACGACCTTGCCCTCTTTCTTCGCTGCTTCGATCAGTTGCGGCGTGACCGCGCTCGCCGGCGGCGCCGCCGATGCCACCGAAGCAAACGCGCCCGACGCCGCAAGCGCACTCGAGCCCTTCAGCACATCGCGCCTGGAGATGGTGGGCTTATTCATTGTTGTCGTCTCCTCCTCAATTCGGTGATCGTTCCCCCAATCCGGGCGTCATCCGCTCAACACCCTGCAGTGGTCAGGCGGCAGATTGAGCCAGACCGACGCCCCGCGCGGAATGTTCTCGGACGCCGAGGCGACCACGCGCAACTGCGTCCCGTCGGCGGCCTCGACCAGATAGTCGCGGCTCGCGCCGAGAAAAACCTGCCGCACCACCGTCCCCGCCACCACGTTTTCCCTACTGTCGGGCTTGCCGGCCGACATCCCGATCGCATGCTGGCGGATGGCGATCGCGCCTTCGGCTCCGGCCGCAAACTTGCCGCCGCTGCAGCGCAGGGTGGCGCCGGCGCCGGCGAGATGGGACTCATCGAGCGCCCGCCCCTTGATCACGTTGCTCGAGCCGATGAAGCGGGCGACGAATTCCGAGCGCGGGCGGTCGTAGATGTCCTCGGGCGAGCCCGCCTGTTCGATCTTGCCGGCATTCATCACCGCGATCACGTCGGCAGTCGTCATCGCCTCCGACTGGTCGTGGGTGACGTAGACCGTGGTGTAGCGGTACTCGTCGTGCAGGCGGCGCACCTCGAAACGCATTTCCTCGCGCAGATTGGCGTCGAGATTTGAGAGCGGCTCGTCCAGCAGCAGCGTCTCGGGCTCGACGATGAGCGCGCGCGCGAGCGCGACGCGCTGCTGCTGGCCGCCGGACAGCTCGCCCGGATAGCGGTCGGCGAGAGCGCCGAGATGGGTGGTGTCCAGAATGGCGGCGAGCTTGCGCTTGATCGTCGCACGGTCGATTTTGCGCAGCTCGAGCCCATAGGCGACGTTCTCGGCCACCGTCATGTGCGGCCACAGCGCGTAGCTCTGGAAGATCATCGACATGTTGCGCCGCTCCGGCGGCATGGTGCGCGTCGGCGACGACACCACCCGGTCACCCACCCGTATCTCGCCGGCGGACGGCTCGACGAAGCCCGCGATCAAGCGCAGCGTCGTGGTCTTGCCGCAGCCGGAGGGGCCGAGCAGGCACACGAGGCGGCCGTGCTCGATGGTGAGCGACACGTCGTTGACCACCGCAAGCTCGCCGTATCGCTTGGTCAGGCTACGTAACTCGACCGATGCCACGCCCTTCCCTCCTCCACATTCGGCCGGCTCGCCCGCCGCTTGGTCTTATGACTATTGAAACACCAAATCGTGGCCTGGCATCCGCGACCGCTTGCCGCCTGTTCTGCCTCACCCCCGGTGTCGTCCCCGCGAGGACGGGGACCCATATTCCGGCGGCTGAAGTTTGGGGCACGACGGGTCCCCGCAACGGGATCCCCGCGCGGGGACGACAGCACGGTGTTCAGCGGCTCTTCAGCATGAGAGCGATGAAGATCGATCATTCAAGTGCCGGTGAACGCCGGTTTGCGCTTCTCCATGAATGCGCGGCGGCCCTCGATGAAGTCCTTGCTGGTGAAGCATTGCTCCACCATCTCGGCGCAACGCGCCAGGTCGCGCTTGGATTCATCCTTCATGACCTCGCCGACGATGTACTTGACCGCCTTCACCGTGAGCGGGGCATTGACGGCGATCGTCTCCGCGTAGGTCTTCACGTAGGACTCGAGCTCGGCCTGCGGCACCACGCGATTGACCAAGCCCATCTGCCGCGCCTCCTCGCTGTCGAACTGGCGCGCGGTGAAGAATATCTCGCGGGCGAAGGCCGGCCCGACCACATCGACGAGCCGGCGCAGGCCAGCGTAGGAATAGCCCAGCCCGAGCTTCGCCGCCGGTACCGCGAAGCGAGAATTGTCCGAGCAGATGCGCAAGTCGCAGCACACCGCGAGTCCGACCCCGCCGCCGATGCAGTAGCCGCGGATCATCGCGATCGTGGGCTTGGGAAAGTCCTGCACCCCCGCATAGGCCTTCTCGACGGTGGCGTTGTAGTGCCGGGTTGCCTCGAGGGTCGAGCGCTCGCTCTCGAACTTGGAGATGTCGGCGCCGGACACGAAGGCCTTGCCGCCGGCGCCGGTGAGCACGACCACGCGAACCTCGTCGTCCTTGGCGAAGTCGTCGAGAATGTGAGCCGTCGCCGCCCACATCTCCAGCGAGACGGCGTTGTGCCGCTCGGGATTGTTGAAGGTCACGTAGCCGACGCGCCCATCCTTGCGCGCCAGCATCTTGTCGGTCTTGGTCACGTCGTCCATCGCTCGTCCTCCGCGCCTTTGCCCCAGGCGCTCCGATTGGATTCAAATGGCATTGGCCTTGCGCAGCGCCGCGATGTCCTTAGGCGTAAACCCGAACTCCTTAAGCACCGCGTCGGTGTGCTCGCCGAGCGCCGGCGGCGACGCCGCGAGCCGGCTCGGCGTGCGCGACAGCGACATCGGCTGCCCCGCCATGAGCAACTTCGATTTGTCCTTGGTCTTCACCGGCTGCGCCATGCCGAGATGCTTGACCTGGGGATCGGCATAGACCTGGTCGATGGTGTAGATCGGGCCGCAGGGAACGCCGGCCTTATTGAGCAGATCGATCCACTCCGCGCTCGTGCGTTTGACGGTATAGCTCTCGATATCGGCGTTGAGCGCGTCGCGGTGCTTGGAGCGGTCGGCGGCGGTCTGATATTCCGGCCGTTGCAACAGCTCGGTTGCATTGGCGGCGTTGCAGAACCGCGCCCATATCCTGGAGCCGGTCGAGGCGATGTTGATGTGGCCGTCAGCGGTCTTGAACACGCCGGTCGGGATGCTGGTGGGATGATTGTTGCCGGCCTGCTTCGGTACCTCGCCTCCGATCAGCCAGCGCGCACCCTGGAAATCGAGCATGAAAATCTGCGCCTGCAGTAGCGAGGTCGTCACATGCTGGCCCTTCTTCGATTTCTCGCGCTCGAGCAGCGCCACCAGGATGCCAAGCGCGCAGAACAGGCCGGCGGTGAGATCGGCGATCGGGATGCCGACGCGCACGGGCCCCTGTCCCGGCAGGCCGGTGATCGACATCAGCCCGCCCATGCCTTGCGCGATCTGGTCGAAGCCCGGACGGTCGGCGTAAGGACCGGTCTGGCCGAAGCCGGAGATGCTGGCATAGATCAGCTTGGGATTGATCTTGCGCAGCTGCGGATAGTCGATGCCAAGGCGGCGCTTCACGTCGGGGCGGAAATTCTCCACCACCACGTCGGCCTTCTTCACCATGCGCTTGAATGCCGCGAGCGCCGCAGGCGACTTCAGATTGAGCGTCATGCTGCGCTTGTTGCGGTGAAGATTCTGGAAGTCCGGCCCTTCGCGCGGCCCGCCGAGCGGATCATCGCCACCCGGCTCGGGCGGTAACTCAATCTTGATGACGTTCGCGCCCCAATCCGCGAGCTGACGCACGCAGGTCGGCCCGGCGCGAACCCGGGTCAAATCGAGGACGGTAAAGCGTTCGAGCGCACGCGAGGCTCTGGGAAACGGCATTTTTCGGCACCCTGTGGGGTGTTTCTCGTTGCGGCGGTGTGTCTTACGACCCGGCGGAGCATCCGGAAGATGCGACATTCCCTGATCTGCCGCCCCTTGTCCACCGAGGAACCCAATTTGAGCAGCGGGAGCGATGTCGCTATGGTGCGCCCGCGCCGGGGGGCGGCCGACGGATCACCTAGGACGCCTCGATGACCACGAGCCTCTTTCTTAAGCCCAACCACCTTCGCGTCTGGCGTTTGCTCCTGGCGCTGCTGGTCGCCGGTGCGGCCACGCTGGCGAGCGCGCAGGAGCGTCCGCGCCGACCGGCGCAGCCGCCACAGCAGAGCGAGCAGCAGCCCAGCGAGCAGCGGCGAGCAGAGCAACAGCCGGCGCAAGCGCGCGACGGCGTGTTGCGGCTGTTGCCTGCCGACTCGGTCACCGAGCACAGCCTCGACATCCCCGGCGGCAAGCTCGCCTATACCGCGACCGCCGGCACGCTTTCGCTGTTCGATCAATCGGGCGAACGCTCGGCCGCCATCTATTACACCGCCTATGTGGCCAAGAATGGCGGCGGTGCAAACCGTCCCGTCACCTTTGCATTCAACGGTGGGCCCGGCGCGGCGTCAGCCTATTTGAACTTGGGCCTGGTCGGGCCGAAGATCCTCGACTATGTGGGCAACGATCCCGCCGCAGCGCGCCTGCAGGACAATCCGCAGACTTGGCTAGCCTTCACCGATCTGGTGCTCATCGATCCTGTTGGAACCGGCTGGAGCCGGACGGCGAAGGCGGACGGCGGCGGCGCATTCTATGGCGTGCGGCAAGACGCTCAGGCGCTGGCCAAAACGATTGCGCTCTATCTCGCCAAGACCGGCCGCGGCGACGCGCCCAAATACCTCCTCGGAGAGAGCTATGGCGGATTCCGCGCCGCCAAGGTGGCGCAGGCGCTGCAACGCGAGCAGGGCATCGCCGTCTCCGGCATCATCATGGTGTCGCCGCTGATCGAGGGCGGGCTCATTTTCGGC
This sequence comes from Pseudomonadota bacterium, assembly GCA_046735815.1. Taxonomy (GTDB): domain Bacteria; phylum Pseudomonadota; class Alphaproteobacteria; order Rhizobiales; family Xanthobacteraceae; genus VAZQ01. The sequence continues at coordinate 79 of JBKPUA010000353.1, read as the reverse complement.
GGCAGCCGCTTCGCCCTGGGCGCGGCGTTGCAGTTGCCGTCGCTGGCGGCGGCTGAGCTCGAGCGCAAAGGCGCTTTCA
>JBKPUA010000352.1:0-3746 GCA_046735815.1 Pseudomonadota bacterium | reverse complement strand
GCGCGCAAGATCGCGATCGAGCGCGCGCACCGGATCGACGAAGCCGCGCGCCAGCGGGGAATGGGTGGGGACCTGAACACATGAGCGATCCGGCACTCGGGCTCCTGATGCTGGCGCTCATCGTGGTCGTGATCATGATGGGTTTCCCCACGGCTTTCACGCTGATGGGGCTCGGAATATTCTTCGGGTTCATCGCGTTCTTCGATCCGTCCCAGCACTGGATCGATAACCGCGTATTCGATTTGATGGTCCAGCGCACCTACGGCGCGATGACCAACGACGTCCTGATCTCCATCCCGTTGTTCGTGCTCATGGGCTACGTGATGGAGCGCGGCGCGCTCGTCGACAAGATGTTCTACTCGATCCAGCTCGCGTTCCGGCGCGTGCCGGCCTCGCTTGCCGTCGCCACGCTGATCGTGTGCACGTTCTGGGGCATCGCCAGCGGGCTGGTCGGAGCGGTCGTGGTGTTGATGGGCGTCATCGCCTTCAACCCGATGCTGCGCGCCGGCTATGACGTGAAGCTCGCTTCCGGCGTGATCACCGCGGGTGGCACGCTCGGCATTCTGATCCCGCCTTCGGTGATGATCATCGTCTATGCCGCCGTTGCCGGGCAGTCGGTGGTGAAGCTCTATGCCGCGGCGATGTTCCCCGGCTTCTTCCTGTCGTTTCTTTACCTCGTCTACGTCGTCGGTTGGGCGTTGATCGATCCCAAGATCGCCCCGCGCCTGCCGGAAGAGCAGACGCGCGTGCCGGTGCCGGAATGGGTGCGCCAATTCCAGGCGGCTTATTCGCCCAACATGCTGCTGGCCTTGGGCCGGGCTTTGCTCTCGCCTTCCCGCGCGAGGTTGATCAAGGCCGATGGAAAGCCCGTTGGCTATCGCGCGCTGATGGCGAATTTCTGTGTCGCGCTGGTGCCGTTTGTCTTGGCGGCGGGCACGCTATGGGTCGTCTGGTGGTACGTCGTCATCCATCAGCAGGTGACCACGGAGGCTGCGCCCGAAGCGCTGGAGCAGCTCGGCACCCCGGGACTGGCTGGTCCGCCGCCGTCGGCTGCCGAGCAGGGGCCGCCGGAGAATTTCTATTTGTGGTTTTGGATCATCGTTGCGCTCTCGACGCTCGCCGTCATCCGCTACTACTGGCGCATGGACGGCGACCGCTTCCAGGTTTTGAAGCTCCTGACCGCGTCGGTGATGCCGCTGGGCATTCTCACCGTGATCGTGCTCGGCGTCATCCTGTTCGGGATCACGACCGCGACCGAATCCGCGGCCGTCGGTGCCGCCGGCGCCTTTCTGCTCGCCTTCCAGGCGCGCACGCTCGACTGGAAGCGCACGAAGGAGGCGGTGTTCCTGACCGCCAAGACCACCGCCATGGTGTGCTGGCTGTTCGTGGGCTCGGCGCTGTTCTCCGGCGTGTTCGCCGTTCTGGGCGGCCAGGCGTTGGTGGAGCAATGGGTGCTCTCCCTCAACATGACGCCCGTGCAGTTCATGATCCTGTCGCAGGCGATCATCTTTCTGCTCGGTTGGCCGCTGGAATGGACCGAGATCATCATCATCTTCGTGCCGATCTTCTTGCCGCTGCTCAAGCACTTCAACATCGACCCGGTGCTGTGGGGAACGCTGGTGTTCGTAAACCTGCAGGCGGCGTTCCTCTCGCCGCCGGTGGCGATGTCGGCGTTCTACCTCAAGGGGGTCTCGCCGCCGCACGTCACCCTCAACCAGATCTTCGGCGGCATGATGCCGTACATGCTGATCGTCATCCTGTGCATGGTGATCATGTATCTGTGGCCCGGGATGACGCTCTGGTTGCCGGGCTACCTTTACGGCGGCTAGCGCATGTTCCGGCGAGAGCCTGCCCCGGATTTTGATCCGGGGTGGGGACCGGTTTCGCGATAACATCATGCTCAGATAGAATTCGGCGGCGCAGGAGAGCAGCCGTGGCGGACGAAGACCTCATCAACCTCACCGCAACGCAAGCCGCGGCGGAGATCGCGTCCGGCGCGCTTTCGGCCGAGAGCTACGCGCGTGCCTGTCTTGCCCGCATCGATGCCCTCGACGGCGAGATCAAGGCGTTCGTCCATCTCGATCGCGAGCACGTGCTCGCGCAGGCGCGCGCGCTCGACGCGCGCCGCATCGAGGGCCATCCGCTCGGGCCGCTGCACGGCGTGCCGGTGGCCATCAAGGACATCATCGACACGGCCGACTATCCGACCGAGCTCGGCTCGCCGCTTGCCGCCGGACGCCGGCCCGAGCACGACGCCACCGTCGTCGCCAGGCTGCGCGCTGCCGGTGCAGTCATCATCGGCAAGGCGGTGACCACCGAGTTTGCCTATTTTCATCCGGGGCCGACGCGCAATCCGCACGACCGCACGCGCACGCCCGGCGGCTCGTCTTCAGGCTCGGCAGCAGCGGTCGCAGCCCACATGGTGCCGCTCGCGCTCGGCACGCAGACCAACGGCTCGGTGATCCGGCCCGCTGCGTTTTGCGGCGTGTTCGCGATCAAGCCGAGCCACGGGCTCGTCTCGCGCGCGGGCGTGCTTCCGCTCTCGCGCACGCTCGACCATGTCGGGCCGTTCGCGCGCTCGCTGCCCGACCTCGCGCTCGCCCTCGACGTGATCGCGGGCCACGATCCCGCCGATCCGGACAGCCGACCGTTCGCCAGCCCCGACTTCCGCGCCGTGCAAGCCGGAAGTCCGCCGGCCATCCCGCATTTCGCTTTCGTGCGTACGCCGGTGTGGGACAAGGCCGAGGTCGAGACCAAGGCCGCGTTCGAGGAGTTGATCGCGGCGCTCGGCGACGCCGTGACGGCGGTCGATCTGTCTCCGTCGTTCGCCCAAGCCTGGGACACCCACCGCACGATCATGGCAACCGAGATGGCGCACAACCTTGCGCCGGTGATCGGGCGCGGCGAGCCGAGCGAGGTGCTGGGCAGGCTCATAGCCGAGGGCAAGCGCGTAAGCGCGGTCGACTATCTCGCCGCGCTCGCGGCGGCACCGCGCTACGCCGCGATCCTTGCCGACATCCTCAACGAATACGACGCCATCATCACGCCTGCGGCGCCCGGCGTGGCCCCGCGCCGACTCGACATCACCGGAGATCCCGCCTTCTGCACGCTTTGGACGTTGACCGGCCTGCCGGCTCTGTCGCTGCCATTGCTCGCGGGCGAGGGTGGGCTTCCCATCGCCGTGCAGCTCATCGGTGCGCCCAGCCGCGACGCGCGCCTGCTGCGCACCGCCACCGCGCTGATCGAGATGCTGACGCCTGGCGAGCCGCCCGCTCGCCGCCCGCGCGCCACCGGCTAGAGCTAGAGCCCTTTCCGCTGGCGTTGAATCGATCCGAGGTCACCTCGGGATTCTCCAAAGGCCCGATCCCTCAAATGTTATGCCCGCGTTTGCGCAGCTCGTCGATCATGCGGTCGCGGATTTCAGTACCGATCGATTGACCGAGCGTTGTCCGATGACCATGCTCTCCTGCGTGATCAGTGGCAGCCGCTGCACGAACTTTTGACCGGTCGGTCCGCGATAGAAAGCGACGACCTCGCGGAGCTCTTCGGCGGTGAATGTGCGGGCGTAGAGCGCCGCGACCTGGTCGATCATCTCGTTCAACCGTGCCTCCATGCTTTCGAGCATGAGCGGCACGAGAGCATCGTAGTCGCGTTCGACTTGCGGCCGGTTCTGGACGATCGCCGGCTTCAGATTGTGCATGATGGCTGGCATGATGGTCTTGAAATAGTCCGCCGCGCGCATGGTG
>JBKPUA010000351.1:0-5994 GCA_046735815.1 Pseudomonadota bacterium | reverse complement strand
CGACCAGGTGCTCTATTCGGGCGTGGCCTGCATCACCGACTTGATGGTGAAGGAGGGCCTGATCAATCTCGACTTCGCCGATGTTCGCGCGGTCATGCGGGAGATGGGCAAGGCGATGATGGGCACGGGCGAGGCGTCGGGTGAGAAGCGCGCGCTCTCCGCCGCCGAAGCTGCGATCTCCAACCCGCTGATCGACGATGCCTCGATGAAGGGAGCGCGGGGACTCCTGATCTCCATCACCGGCGGCAAGGATCTCACCCTCTACGAGGTGGACGAGGCGGCGACCCGCATTCGCGAAGAGGTCGACCAGGACGCCAATATCATCGTCGGCGCCACCTTCGACGAAGGCCTCGAAGGCGTCATCCGCGTTTCGGTGGTGGCGACCGGCATCGACCATGTCGGCTTGCAGCGGCCGGCGACGGCACCGGAGGCGCGGATCGCGGAGCTGACGCAGAAGCTGCGCGCCGATCAGATGCGCGCCGACCAGCACCAGCGCGTTGCGCCCGAGCGCATCGACATGCGCATGTCGTCGCCCGCCGCCGCGCCCGCGCCGGTGGCGCCGCCGCCGCAGACGCCGGAAGCGATCGAAGCCGCCGCCAAGGCGGCGGTCGCCGCCGCGCTCATGCCGACAGTCGAGGATGTGACCATCCGCCCGATCCCACCGAAACCCTCGCTGTTTCCCGAGCAGATGGCGCCACCGCCGGCCGAGCAGCCGCCGGTGCCGCGGACCTTCATCCCGCCGCCGCCGGAGCGCACGGTCAATCGGCCGCGGCGCATGCCCGCGATCGACGAGTTGCCGCGCCCGGCGCAGGCGGAGCTGCGCGCCAAGCGCGGCGAGGAGGATCCCGACCATCCAGAGAAGCGGAAGGTGAGCTTGCTCCGGCGCCTCGCTGCGGTCGGTCTCGGTCGCCGCGACGATCAGGACGAGCCGGAGAGGGCGCCGCCGAACGTACGGCCGGTGCGCCAAGCGCCGCCCCAGCGCCCGGCCGAGCGGGCGGGGGAGCGCGCCTCCCTGCCGCCGCAGCGCCCGAGCATGCCGGCGTCGGCCATGCCGCGCGGCCCCGAGCCGATGATGCCGCGTGGTCCCGAGCCGGCCATGCCGCGCGCTTCCGAGCCGGTGTCCGAGTATGCGAGGCGTCCGCCGCCCCAACCTGCGCTCGACCCCCTGGCTCGGCAGGCACCTATCCACACCTCCGTGGAGGAGGACCAGCTCGAGATCCCCGCATTCCTGCGCCGGCAGGCCAACTAATCAGCGGCCGACAAGCGACTTGCGATCCCGGCGCCAATGCCGGGGCCGCAAGCTGGCCGCGGCGCCCCTGAGCCTCGACCAAGCCATTCTGCAAAATGCGTAATTCCAAGGGCTGCGGCCTCTTCGACGCCACCTCGGCCACGTGCCCAAGAACACGGCAGATGCCTTCTTTGGCCGGTTCCGTGGTCACTCAACGGCCGCGTTTGCGGCCGCTTGGTGGTAACAGTCGGTAAAAAAGCGTGAGTTGGCGTTCTGCGCGACCGTCGCTAAGCTTCCAACGTCAAAGGGGTTTTTGTCGGGGGACAACGCGGCCGAGCTTGCCCGCGGGTTTGTACAGCCTTACCGATGGCAGGAATGCGACCGATGTCGCCCGTCTGAGCCACTGCCGCGTCCGATTGACGCGCGGTTGGGAGTGTTGGGGGACGGGAGTATGAAGGGCGCTAGGCAGACGACGCTGCGCGACCACGCCGCATTGCACGGCGTGGGTATCCATTCCGGGCTACCGGTGACGCTTTCGCTGCATCCGGCCGATGCCGGCACCGGCTTGCGCTTTATCCGCACGCATATCGAAGGCGAGCCGGATCGCGAGATCCCCGCCGATTTGGGCGCGGTCACCGCCACCGAATTCGCGACCGTGTTGGGCGATGCCTCGGGGCCGCTCGTGTCCACCGCTGAGCACATCCTGGCGGCGCTGTCGGGCCTCGGTGTCGATAACGCCATCGTCGAAGTGGACGGTCCCGAAGCCCCAATCATGGACGGCAGCGCCGCGCCGTTCGTTGCGGCTATCGACGCGGCCGGTATTGCCGCGCTCTCGCAGCCTCGCCGCTACATCAAGGTGCTCAAGCCGGTGCAGGTCGCGATAGGCGACGCGTTCGGAGAGCTGCGCCCCAACCCGCGCGGTTTCCGCATCGAGGCGGAGGTCGCGTTCGATCACCCGCTGATCGGGCGCCAAGCCCTGGCGATCGATCTGAAACCCGACGTGTTCCGCCGCGAGCTTTCGCGCGCGCGCACCTTCGGCTTCATGCGCGATGTGACGACGTTGTGGAATTCCGGCTACGCGCTGGGCGCCTCGCTCGAGAACACCCTCGTCGTCAGCGACGACCGCATTCTCAATCCGGAGGGCACGCGCTTCCCGGACGAATTCGTCCGCCACAAGGTGCTGGACGCCATAGGCGACCTCGCGCTGGCGGGCGGACCCCTGCTCGGGACTTATCACTCAGTGCGCGGCGGCCATAAGCTCAACTATGCCGTGCTGAACGCCCTGATGGCCGATGCCAGCGCCTGGACCTGGGTCGAAGGGGACGCGTTGCGGCCCGCGCGCGGCCATGCCGAGGTGGGCGTGCGTCTAGCGCCCGCCTTCGGTCCCGACGTCTCCTAGCAGCCGCTCGCCCCAGGGTTGGTATGGGGCTGCCATATTCCGGGCGGAATGCCGGCCTATTTCCTGACCGCGACGGGGATTTATATCGGGCAGGCGAGGCTAAGCCGCGACAGCCGGCTGCACCTCGCGTTCGGGGAGGGGGGTCTTCCGATCATGCTCTGGCGTTCGGTCGCGATCAGCGTCGGCAGCGGCGCTCGCGGTGCCCAGCGGCTTGCGGCCGCTGCGCTCGTGGCGTTTGCGCTCGGTGGCTGCAGCATGTTCGACAAGGACACCGTCATTCCCGACGAGCCGGCGGACAAGCTCTACAACGAGGGCCTCTACCTTCTGAACACCAAGAAGGACCCGAAGACCGCGGCGAAGAAGTTCGAAGAGGTCGACCGCCAGCATCCCTATTCCGATTGGGCGCGCAAGTCGCTGCTCATGGCGGCCTACGCCTATTACGAAGCCGGCGCTTACGACGACTGCATCAACTCGGCGCGCCGTTACGTCACCTTGCATCCGGGAAGCCCGGATGCCCCCTATGCCCAATACCTGATCGGCGCGTCCTATTTCGATCAGATGCCGGAGATCTCGCGCGACCAGGATCGCACCGAAAAGGCGGTGCAGACCCTCGAAGAGGTGGCGCGCAAATATCCCGACACCGAATATGCCGTTGCCGCCAAGCGCAAGATAGAGATCGCGCGCGACCAGCTGGCGGGCAAGGAGATGGATATCGGAAGGCAGTTGCTGAACACGCGCAACTACGCCGGCGCCATCAACCGCTTCAAGGTCGTGGTCACCCGCTATCAACGCACCCGCCATGTCGAGGAGGCGCTGCTGCGGCTGACCGAGTCGTATATGGCGCTCGGAATCGTGGACGAGGCGCAGACCTCGGCCGCCGTGCTCGGTCACAACTTCCCGGACAGCCGCTGGTACAAGGACGCCTACGCCCTGATGCAGACGAACGGGCTGCAGCCGAACGAGAACAAGGGCTCCTGGATCAGCCAGGCATTCAAGAAACTCGGTCTGGGTTAGCGCGTTTTCAGCCGATCGAATCGCCGCGCCGCGACCGCGGGCCCGCCCGGGCTTGACACCGCTCGCCGGCTCTCCCCAACTTGCGGCGCCGATTTGCGCGCGAGGCGGGTGAAGGCTAGTCCCGTCATCGCAGCATGCCTGGCTTCGAATATCATGCGCCGATTGCGAACCGCGTCGGCGCTTGCGCGTTGGGCGCCGCGGGAAAAGCAAGCAAGGACCATTGTCATGTTGGCCCGGCTTTCGATTCGCGACATCGTCCTGATCGACCGGCTCGATATCGACTTTGCCGATGGGTTGTCGGTGCTGACCGGCGAGACCGGCGCCGGCAAATCCATCCTGCTCGACGCGTTCGCGCTTGCGCTCGGCGCGCGCGGGGACGTCGCGCTGGTGCGCCACGGCGCCATCCAGGGACAGGTAACAGCCGCCTTCGAGCTGCCGAAAGCCCATCCGGCGCGCGCACTGATGGCGGCAAACGACATCCCGGCCGAGGACGAGCTGATCCTGCGGCGCGTGCAGTTCGCCGACGGCCGCACCCGCGCCTTCGTCAACGACCAGCCGGTGAGCGCGCAGGCGCTGAAAGCGTTGGGGACGGCGCTGGTCGAGATCCACGGTCAGCACGACGAGCGCGCGCTCGTCGACATGGCGACCCATCGCCGCCTGCTCGATGCCTTCGGCGGGCTCGAGGAGAAAGCCGCCGAGGTCGCGCGGCTGTGGGAAGCGCGGCAAGCGCGCGAGGCCGAGGTCGCCACTCATCGCGCCGAGGTTGCGCGCGCGCAGCGCGAGGCCGATTTTCTCCGCCACGCGGTCGAGGAGCTGAGCCGGCTCGCCCCCGCGCCGGCGGAGGAAGCCGCGCTGGCGGAGAAGCGCACCGTCATGATGCAGGCGGAGAAGGTCGCCGCCGATCTGCGCGACGTCCACGAGGCGGTCGCCGGCGCGCAATCTCCGGTGCCGGCGCTCTCCGCCGCGGTCCGCCGGCTGGAGCGGCGCACCACGCAGGCCCCGGTGCTGATCGAGCCCGCGGTCAAGGCGCTCGACGCGGCACTCACTGCCCTCGACGAGGCGTGCGGGCATTTGGATGCGGCGCTGCGCGCTGCCGACCACGACCCGCGCGAGCTCGAAAAAATCGAGGAGCGCCTGTTTGCGCTGCGGGCGGCTGGGCGCAAATACAATGTGCCGGTCGATGACCTCAATGCGCTCGCTTCGCGCTATTCCGCCGATCTCGGCCTGATCGATGCCGGCGCCGAACGTCTGGCGGCGCTCGAAGCGGCCGCGCGCGAGGCCGACGCGCGTTACCGCGAGGCGGCCGCGGCATTGTCGCGGCAACGCGGCGAAGCCGCCGCCAAGCTCGATCGCGCGGTGAACGGCGAGCTCAAGCCGCTGAAGCTCGAGCGCGCGCAATTTTCGACCGAGATCGCGACCGACCCCGATGCCGGCGGGCCGCACGGCATCGACCGCATCGAGTTCTGGGTGCAGACCAATCCCGGCACCCGGCCCGGTCCGCTGATGAAGGTCGCCTCCGGCGGCGAGCTCGCGCGCTTCCTGCTGGCGCTGAAAGTCGTGCTGGCCGACCGCGGCTCGGCGCCGACCCTCGTGTTCGACGAGGTCGACACCGGCGTCGGCGGCGCGGTGGCCGACGCCATCGGCGTGCGCCTGGCGCGGCTTTCGCGCCGGGCGCAGGTGATCGCGGTGACCCACGCGCCGCAGGTGGCCGCGCGCGCCGACCGCCACTATCTCATCAGCAAAGGCGCGATCGACAAAGGCAAGCGGATGGCCACCCGCGTCGCCGAGGTCGCCGCCGACAAGCGCCGCGAGGAGATCGCGCGCATGCTGGCCGGCGCGGAGATCACCGCGGAGGCGCGCGCCGCCGCCGACCGGCTGATCAAGGCGGCGGGGTAGATCGGCGGCGTCGTGCGCGAGCCCCGGCGCGCGCATCTTTGGTTGGGAAAGAGGACCGATTGCCGGGCAAGCGCGGCGATGAGCGAGAGGAAATCCTCCGGATTGCAATGGCGAAGACCAAGCCCGAAGCCAGCAGCATCGCCGTTGAAAAGCTGACCGAGGCGCAGGCCGCGGCCGAGCTCGAACGGCTCGCGGCCGAGATCGCCGCCCACGACACGCGGTACTACCAGGACGATGCGCCGACCGTATCGGACGCGGCGTACGACGCGCTGCGGCGGCGCAACGAGGAGATCGAGGCGCGCTTTCCGAGCCTGGTGCGGCCCGACTCGCCGTCGCGTCGCGTCGGCGCGCAGCCTTCGCAAAAGTTCGCCAAGGTTCGCCACGTGGTGCCGATGCTTTCCCTCGGCAACGCGCTGTCCGACGAGGAGGTCATTGAGTTCGTCGAGCGGGTGCGCCG
>JBKPUA010000350.1:0-4512 GCA_046735815.1 Pseudomonadota bacterium | reverse complement strand
AGATCTCGACGACGACTATCGCCACCGCATGAAGGTCAACCTCGCGGCTCTGGCCTTCACAGTCGTGCTGGCGCTCGCAGGCGTGTGGTTGGTGATACAGCTCGCCGAGATGCGAAAGAATCAGGATTGCGTTCTCTCCGGGCGGCGCAATTGCGCGCCCATCGAGGTCACGACTCCGCAGCGGTGACCAAGTGTCCCGATTCCGAAGTTCGCAAACCGTTGCGGCACTTTCTGATGCGAACTTCGGAATCAAGGGACACTAGCAAGTCTATAATTCTAGTGCCCCTTTTGAACCCGAAGTTCGCAACCATTCTTGCAGCACGATGTGTGCGAACTTCGGGTTCGGGGCACTAGACTCTTCGCGGGATGAGCGCGCTATTCGGCGCGCGCGACGGTCACCTGTGTCAATCCAGAGAAGCCGAGTGCTTGTGCCGCTGCCGGAGTCACGTCGATGACTCGACCGCGCACGAATGGACCGCGATCGTTGATGGTCACCACCACCGACTGCCCATTGCGCTTGTTCGTAACCTTCACCTTGGTGCCTATGGGCAAGCTTCGGTGAGCGGCGGTGAGAGCCCCGGTATTCAATCTTTGCCCGCTCGCGGTCCTGCTTCCGCTTTCATGCGAGTAGACCGATGCGAGACCAGTTTGGTCCGCTGCGAGTACGCTCGTGAGATGGATGGGAAGAAACTGACAGGCCAAGATCGAACCCCCGAATAGCATCATTCTACCTTTCACCGTGTGCCCTCCTTTTCTTTGCGCACGACTCCACCGTGTCGGTCGCTGTGATGCGGCCGACGTCGTTCGGCTCTGGAATGGGGCAACTGGCCAGCGAATACTGTCCGCTCCCCCGCGATCCTTCCGGCAATAACTGCGAGCCCCCGCTTCGGTTCCGCGGGAGATGCGAGTTCCAATCAACGCCTATTCGACGCCAATGCCAGGGGACCGCAGCGTGAGAGCGTGGAGAGGACAGTGGTTAATGAGTGGTGACCATGAACGGGCCGACTTCGCCGCGAGGCTCACAAGCCGATATCGAGAAGCAAGCGCGCGCAACCAGCGCGCGGCCCGAGTCGCGTTCATCCGCACAACATGGCGATGCGTGCGCGCGCCGGCGCTGCTCAGCGTGGCAGCGGCTGCGCGGCCAGTGTCACTTCAATTGGTCCGCGACCTTCGCGACCCCGGCCAGCGCACATTTCTCGTCGCCCTCGGAGCTCGATCCGCTCACGCCGACCGCGCCGATGGTCTGGTTGCCGACCTTGATCGGCACGCCGCCGCGCAACCCTATGACGTCGGCGAGCTCGCGCTGCGCGGCGAGCTCGGACATGTCGGTCGTGCGCTTGGCCCATTCCGCGCTGCTGCGGCCGAACGTGCGCGCGGTGTAGGCCTTGCGGCGCGCGAGCTCCAGATTGTGCGGGTTGGCGTTGTCGGATTGCAGGAATACGCGCAGCCGCCCCGCGTAGTCGACGACCGCCACGGAGACGCTGTTGCCGTCCTGCTCGCACTGATCGAGCGCGGCGACGGCGATCGCCAACCCCATGCGCACCCCGACATCGCGGTGCGTGATCACCTGGGCGTGGGAAGGCGTCGCGCACAACGCGAGCACGCTGGCGGCAACAGCAAATCGAATCGACATCCGAGAACCTCCCTGTTCTATTCCGCTCCGCAGCACCCGATCGGGTCTGTGCCCGCTTCAGCTCGCCGCGAACGACGGATTATCGCACGCTCGCTCTCCCCGATCACCCCGACCCGGTCGCCGCCATTGAACTTGCGCGATGTCTTCGCTATACGGGCTGCCGACCTCTCGCGGGGGAGATGGGCCGCTCCGGGGCGATCCGACCCGCACCCAAACACGTCACCGCGGTTGCCGAAACGCGTGGCTGATCAGGGATTTACTGATGCCTTCGACTTTTGACACCGTGGCCAATATCATCTCGGAGACCTGCGACATTCCGCGCGAGACGATCAAGCCGGAAAGCCACGCCATCAACGACCTCGGCATCGACAGCCTGGATTTTCTCGACATCGCCTTCGCGATCGACAAGGCGTTCGGAATCAAGATGCCGCTCGAGCAGTGGACGCAGGAGGTCAACGACGGCAAGGCGACGACCGAGCAATATTTTCAATTGAACAACCTCTGCTCTCGCATCGACGAGCTTGTCGCTGCCAAGGGCGCCTGACGCGCTCGCATGCGCATCGAGTACTTTCAGCTCATCGACCGCATCGTCGATCTCGATCTTGCCCAGCAGACCATCCGTACCGAAGCGCGCGTCCCGACCGCTTCGACCATCTTCGAGGGACACTTTCCCGGCTATCCGCTGATGCCCGGAGTACTGCTGATCGAGGCCATGGCGCAAACCTCCGGCTGGCTCGTGATTGCGGTCACCAAGTTCACGCGCATGCCGTTCTTCGCCGCGCTGAAAGAGGCGAAGTTGCGCTCGTTCATCACGCCAGGCCAGAGCCTGTCGCTCTCGGCCAAGCTACTGCACGAAGGGTCGGGCTACGCCGTTACCAAGGCCGACATAAGGTGCGACGGCAAGCTCGCCTGCAATGCCGAGATCACGTTCCGGCTGGTGGAATTTCCCAACGCCGAATTCCGTGCCAGCATGGAGAAAATGGCGGCCATCCTGGAATTCCCAGCGGGGGCTCTCGCCCATGGCTGACGCGGCGCGCGAGGCCTGGATCACCGGCATCGGCATCGTGTCCTGTCTCGGCGAAGGCACCGAGGCACACTGGCAGGGCCTGTGCGAGCGGCGGATCAAGGTCGATGCCGAGACCTTTGCGCCCTATCTCGTTCACCCGCTCGCGCCGCTCGATCTCGACAAGCAGATCCCGAAGAAGGGCGATCAGCGCCAGATGGAGCCGTGGCAGCGGATCGGCACCTACGCCGCCGGGCTCGCGCTCGCGGATGCCGGCGTCAAGGGCAATGCGGAGCTGCTCGCACGCACCGACATGGTCGTCGCCGCCGGCGGCGGCGAGCGTGACATCGCGGTCGACGGCACAATCCTCACCAACAAGTCGAAGGTCGCCAATCCTGAGGCCTACCTCAACGAGCGGCTGATGAGCGACCTGCGGCCGACGCTGTTCCTGGCGCAATTGTCCAATCTGCTCGCGGGCAATATTTCGATCGTGCATGGCGTCACCGGCTCCTCGCGCACCTTCATGGGCGAGGAAGCGGCCGGCGTCGACGCGGTGCGCATCGCGCTCGCGCGCATTGCCGCCGGCCAAAGCGAGCTCGCGCTGGTGGGCGGCTCGCACAACGGCGAGCGCGAGGATCTCCTGCTGCTCTACGACGCAGGCGGGCATATGCTGCGCGCGCCGTTCCAGCCGGTATGGGAGCGCACGGAGCGCAACGGGATGGTGCTCGGCTCGCTCGGCGCGTTTCTCGTGCTCGAGGCGCGCGGCCACGCCGAGGCACGCAACGCCAGGCCGTTGGCGCGCCTCTCGCAAGTGATGTCGGAGCGGTCGAGCCGGCCCGCCGGCGCCATCGCCGCCGCGCTCGCGCGCATGTGGCAAGGCCTCGCGCCGCGGCGCGCCGACGGACGCCTGGCGGTGATCTCGGGTGCGACTGGAGCGGAGCCCGCGACCAGCGAGGAGCGCACCTGGCTCGCCACCGTCCCGGACGCGCCGGTGCGGGCGACCGGCAGCTTTCTCGGCCACGGCTTCGAGCCGCAATTCGCCATGAACATTGCCCTTGCCACGCTCGCGCTCGGTCGCGAAAAGTTGTTCCCGCCGCTCGATTCGTCGGGGGTCGAGCGGGCGTATGAAGGTCCGATCGACCAGATCGCCGTCACCGCCGTCGGCCATTGGCGCGGCGAGGGCATGGCGCTGGTCGACGCGGTGAGGTGAAGGAGGTTCGATATGGCGGCATCGCACGACAGCAAAGGGCGGCCGGTCGTGGTGGTCACCGGCATGGGCGTGATTACCTCGCTGGGCGCGGGGAAAGCCGACAACTGGGCAAAGCTCACGGCCGGCGAATCCGGCATCCGCCGCATCAGCCGCTTCGCCAACGAAGGCCTCAAGACCACGATCGCAGGCACGGTCGATTTCGTGCCGGTCGAGCCGTTCTGCTCGACCGAGCTCGGCGAGCGCATGGCGGCGTTGGTCGCCGAGGAGGCGCTCGCCCAGGCCGACATCGGTGCCAAAGGGGACTTTCCCGGCCCCCTATTCCTCGCGGTCGCGCCGATCGAGATCGAATGGCCGCATCGCGAGGCGTTGGCGGCCGGCGCCGGCGCCAACGACGCGGTAGGATACGACGATTTGTTGCGCGCCAGTGCCTCCGGCCGCTTCCACGCCATTCACGAACGCTGCCTGTTCGGCTCGGTCGCCGAGCATCTGGCGGACCGCTTCGGCACCAAGGGCTCGCCCATTTCAGTGTCCACCGCCTGCGCGTCGGGCGCGAGCGCGATCCAGCTCGGGGTCGAGGCGATCCGCCGCGGCGAGACCGACGCTGCGCTGTGCATCGGCACCGACGGCTCGGTCAATCCCGAAGCCTTGATCCGCTTCTCGCTGCTT
>JBKPUA010000349.1:0-8677 GCA_046735815.1 Pseudomonadota bacterium | reverse complement strand
GAAGATCGCCTTCGGAATCATGCCGTGGATGCCCTTGGTGCCGTCCACCACCTGAGTGACGTGATAGTCGACGGCCACGCTGGCGATCATATAGGCCTCCTCCCGCGTCAAATGCGGGAAGCGCTTGGTGATGAGGTCGATCGTCTCGCGCACCGCCATCTTCATCGCCTCTTCCAAGTTCGGGTGAAGGCCCATCACGATCCAGTGGGTGGGCGTCTCGGCGCGTGGCCACACGAGCTTCATGTCCTTGCGCACGACGAACTGGAACTTGCCGCGCAAGCCGGTCTCAATGGCGGTGAGGTCCACCTCGCCGTGACCTTGCGCGGCGTGGGCGTCGCCGGCCGAGAACAGCGCGCCGGGGGCGTGGACCGGCATGTATAGTGTGGTGCCGGCGATGAGATCCTTATTGTCGAGATTGCCGGTGTGGACGCCGGGCGGGCCGCTGCTGATGCGGCCCATCGACGGATCCGGGGCCAAGCCCATTGTGCCGAAGAACGGCCGGTCGAGCGACACCACCACGCCCTTCGCCACCTCCGCCGTCTTCGCCTGGCGATCGATCGGAATGATTCGCGTCCACACCCCGGCGAATTCTTCGGGCAGTGCGCCGGTGTAGGAACGCTGGCGGTTGTAGCCGTAGTCGAGCGCGAGGTTGATCTCGAGGATGCGCACTTCCAGCACGTCGCCCGGCATGGCGCCCTTGATCTCGATCGGGCCGGTCAGGACATGAGGGCCGGGGCCGCGATCCTTCACCTCCCCGTAGATGTCGCGCTGCGACTGCGGCACGGCGCTCGCTGGAACCACCCCGGCCTCATCGACGACGGACGGGACGATGGCGGCGGTGCTCTCCAGCGTGACGATGTCGCCGGATTCGATGCTCAGCACCGGCTTCACGCTGGCGAGAAAGTAGCCGATATGCACCGTCTGCGGGCTGGGCAGGAGCGTGTGCTCGGCTGCGCGTGCGGGGATCACCGCCGCGGCCGCGGTCATCGACAGCGCGGTGACGACGCGGAACGCACGCAATGTCCCGTGACCGCGCCGGGGTGCAGCGGCAAGCATCGGCATGACGATATCCTCTTGGTGGAAACGCGACGGGATCGAACGATAGGGCCGAGGTCGAACGATGTAAATTAGCCCGGGGCTCAGCCGGCGACCGCGCGCGGCGCCGGCTGCCAGTCCATGCCTGGCGCAGAGCTCACCGGAAAGATCAGCGACTTGATCACCACCGGCACTGCGCCGGAATTCGGCAGCATGGCGCCGACGTCGATATAGTCGAACTCCTTGAGCTCGAGGCCGTCGACCGAGACAATGGCGTTCTCGATCTGCATCTCCTCGCGCAGATGAATCCCGATAAGACCACCGACGTCGCCGTCGCCTGCCAGCACCAGCGGATGACCGTCGGCGAGCACTGTCGCCAGCCCGTCGACGACGCCCTGGCAGAAGGCGTCGAGGCGCCGGAAGGTCGCCGAGCCGCGCCACGGCACGAATACCGCCACCGGGGTCGCGGCATCGTTGAGATCGAGTCGCTTGAGCACGCTCTGGATGGCCTGCGCCACCGCCGCCGACTCGATTTCGTCGGCGTCGAGCGCGAAGTGCGGGGCGATCACCGGCACGTTGCGCAGCGGCAAGGTTTCGAGCGGCGAGACGTAGATGGTGCTGCCGCTCACTTGCGTGGTGTATTGCGATGCGCCGATCACGGTGGCGCGAATGCCTTCGCTGGCGCGCTCGAGCTCCGGCCCCCAGTGTTCGGCTCGGCTACGAATCTCCTGCGCCAGCAGCGCGCCGAGGTCGCCGTAGCTGTGCGGCTCGCGTCCATAGATGTATTCGGCGACGCCGCCGGAGAACGTCAGCTGGCCGATGGGGCCACGCGACGATAGCGGCTCGAGGCGCAGCAGTCCCGCGCCTCCCGCCACCGGCGATCGCCCCTCCATGGCTTCGAACAGGCATTCCGCCATGCGCGCCGCGAGCGCGCGGGCGGCCTCGGGGGCAAGGGGGGCACCGAGCTCGAGGCCAATGCCGAGCTCGGCGCCGAAGCGGTGGCCGGCTTCTTCCAGCCGTACGATGCGCCCCGTGTCATCGAGGCAGACGAGGCGCGCGCCCACGTCGAGCGCGGTGAGGTCGGCGACGCGGCCGTCGACGCAGACCGCGATCTTCGAGGTGCCGCCCCCGACGTCCACGTTCATCACCGTGGCCTTGTCGCGGATCGAGCGCGCCGCCGCGCCCGAGCCGTGCGCAGCCATCACCGTCTCGAGGCTGTCGCCGGCGGAGACCGCGACCATTTTGCCGGCTTGGCGCGCGAACAGCTCGCCGATCCGGCGCGCGTTGCGCCGGCGCACCGCAACGCCGGTCAGGATCAGAGCGCCGGTATCGATCTCATCGGGATCGACGTTGGCGTCCCGGTATTGGCGCTCGATGAAGGCGCCGAGCGCCGCCGCGTCGATCTCCTCCGCGGCGGCATAGGGCGTGAGCAGAATCTCGGATTGGTAGAACGTCTCGCGGGCGGAGACGACGTAACGGCTATCGAGCCGCTCCAGGACGATGCGCGAGAACACCAGATGAGAGGTGGACGACCCGATATCCACCCCGACGCTCAGGACGACGATCTCGTCCTCGTCGACCAGCGAGCGGCCGGTGCTGGAGAAGAAGATGCGGCCGCCTTCGGCCTCCTCATCGGTCATGTCGCGCTCGTGCGGGACACGCGAACCGAAATGGATGATCGGATCACCCTCACGCGCCCGCGAACTTCGGCACGACCGCGCCCTTCTTGTAGAACTCGGACTCCATGCGGCTCGGCACGCCTTCCGCCTTGAGCTTGGCCTCGTATTCGGCGCTGATGAAGGGGTCCTCCATCCAATACGGGATCGCGGTGCCGCCTTCGGGGATATCCATGGCCGTGTAGTCGGTGTGCTTCTCGCCGGGAGGTCCGGGCTCACGGCCGGGATTGTGCGGCCCGAACCAGGCGGTCAGCCGCAGCGGGTCCTTCGATGCGCCGAAGTGCTGGTGATACCAGCGCGCGCCCCCCGGCGCCGCCGAGACCATGCCAACCGGCTCGTAGTCGACGCGCTTGACCTTGTCGGCATGGCCGTCCTTCCACGGCGTCACCCCGTAGCGTTCCGGCCACGTATAAGTGTAGCCCTTGCCCTTGAGGCAGATCAGCACGGCGGCCGAGGTGTGGGCGTGCGCCTTGGAATAGCGCCCGTTCTCATGTTGGCCGAGCCAAAGATAAAACGTGTTGCCGGTCATGAACGGCTCGACCCGGCGCCAGCCGGGCGAGCGCCGGTTGTCGAGCGGCAGGTCGCAATTGACCACGTCCGGGACGAAATTGGTGCGCCGCATGGCGAGCCCGCGCACTGGGTCGGGCTCGATGTCGTCCTTGTATTTGTAGAAATCGTCGGCGCCGTTGAAGCGATCGCGGAACTCATACGGGCAGTTGAACAGCGCGTCGACGTTATTGATCAGGTTGAGCAGGTTGGGCGCGGTGGTACCGGCAAGCAGCAGCGCCGGCGAGGAACTGGCATTGACGATCCGGTGCCAGGCATTGACCGGGATCGAGAACAGCGAGCCCTTCTGCCATTCAAACACGTGCCGCTTGCTGTCGCCGTCGAGCCAGACCTCGGTCGTGCCGCGGCCTTCGACCACCAAGTAGATCTCCTCGTACAGGTGTTTCTCGGCATTGAGCGCGCCGGCACCGGGCACCTCGACCACATAGCAACCCCACTTGCCCTCGGTGCCGTGGAGCTGAATGTAGGTCCCCTTGCCGCCCAATCGCTTCCATGGCGCGAGCGGCAGGTTCTGCACCTTGCTCACGCCGATGTCGCGATAGATCGGAATCCCTTCTGATTCCATGAACAAGTCATAGGGCGTCTTCGGCCGCCCGAACTCGCCGAAGCCCGCCCGGTTGTTGCCGGTCGGCTCGTGCCAATGCGTCCTGCCGGTCAATTCGTGCATGGCGACGCCTTTCGTGGATGGCGAGAATGGGAGTTGGATGAATGCTTTACTGCCGGGGCCGAGGCGACGCAAGGCGCCGGTGCGTGCAGCGCGGCAGCGAGGGGGCGAAAGGCCACGGTCGGAAGGCCTTTTGGGCTCGGAACCGATCCATTAAGATCGCCGGCGATTATTTCCCGTGTCGCGGAGGACAGCAGATATGAAGAGGGTCTTGATGGGAACGGTTGCGCTGGTGGCGCTCGGCACTGCGCCGGCCGTGGCCCAGCAATCCGTGAAGATTGGATTCGTCAGCACGTTCAGCGGGCCGACCGCGGTGATCGGTAACGACATGCGCAACTCGTTCGAGGTGGCGCTCGAGCATCTCGGCCGCAAGATGGGCGGCAAGCCGGTCGAGGTGATCTACGAGGACGACCAGCAGAAGCCGGAAGTCGGGGTGCAGAAGTCGCAGAAGCTGATCGAGTCCGACAGGGTCGACTTCGTCGTCGGCTTCATCTGGTCGAACGTGCTGTTGGCGTCGCTCAAGCCGATCGTGGATTCCCAGACGTTCCTGATCAGCGCCAATGCCGGACCTTCCCAAATCGCCGGCGAGCAGTGCTCGCCCTACTACTTCTCGACCTCGTGGCAGAACGACCAGACCCCGCAGGCCATGGGCGAATACATGAACCAGAAAGGGGTCAAGACCGCGTTTCTGATGGGCCCCAACTACGCCGCCGGCAAGGACATGCTCACAGGCGTGCGCTCGACCTTCAAAGGCCAGATCATCGGCGAGGAGTTGACCCGCTGGCCGGATCAGCTCGACTTCTCGACTGAACTGTCGAAAGTGCGGGCGGCCAAGCCGGAAGCGGTGTTCGTGTTCTATCCTGGCGCGGCCGGTGTGCAATTTCTCACCCAGTACGTGCAGTCCGGGCTCAAGGGTCAGATCCCGCTCTACACCGCGTTCACGATCGACGAGACCACGCTGCCGCTGCAGAAGGATCTCGCGCTCGGCGTGCCTGGTGCGCAGGAATGGGTGAACGACCTGCCGAACGACGCCAACAAGAAGTTCGTCGCCGACTACAAGGCCAAACATGGGAAGGGGCCGTCGTTCTACGGTGCCCAGTCCTACGACGCGGCCAACCTCGTCAACAGCGCCGTGGTGGCGGTGAATGGCGATCTGAGCAAGAAGGACGCCATGCGCGATGCCATGCGCAAGGCCAACTATGCGTCGGTGCGCGGACCCTACAAGTATGGAAATAACCAATTCCCCATCCAGAATTTCTACCTGCAGGAAGCGGTCAAGGACGCGAGCGGCAATCTCGTCCTCAAGACCATGGCGACGATCGTCAAGGATAGCCAGGACCGCTTCCACGAGAAGTGCCCGATGAAGTGGTGAAGCCGGACGACGGACAACGGACGAGAGGGGACGGGCAAGAGAAAAGGCAAGACCGTCCGCCTGTCGTCCGACATCCGTCCTCTGTCATCTGAGCCCCATGCTGCTGTTCCTCGAACAGTGCCTGAACGGCCTGCAGTTCGGGCTGCTGCTGTTCCTGCTCGCCGCCGGGCTAACCCTCGTCTTCGGCATTATGGATCTGGTGAACCTCGCCCATGGCTCGCTTTACATGCTGGGGGCGTATTTCGCCGCGACGTTCGTAGCCTGGACGGACAGCTTCATCGCCGGCGCGGTACTGGCCCTCGCGGCCACGTTGTTGGTCGGGATGGCGCTCGAAGTGGTCGCGTTGCGTCGGCTCTACGGCCGCGATCATCTCGACCACGTGCTCGGCACGTTCGGTCTGATCCTGTTCTTCAACGAGTTGGTGCGGCTGATCTGGGGCCCCGCCGGCTTGAGCCTGCCGCTGCCGATGTGGCTCATCTACCCCGTCGAAATCATGCCGGGCTTTTTCTACCCGACCTACCGCGTCGCCATCATCGTGACGGCGCTGGTGGTAGCGCTCTTTCTCTACATTCTCGTGATGCGTACCCGCCTCGGCATGCTGATCCGCGCCGGCGCCTCCAACCGCGAGATGACCGGCGCGCTCGGGGTGAATATCAACCTGCTCTACACACTGGTGTTCGGCCTTGGCGCGGCGCTCGCTGGGCTTGCGGGGCTGATGCAGGCGCCGATCCTGACCGTGCAGATCGGCATGGGCGAGAACATCCTCATTCTCGCCTTCGTGGTGATCATCATCGGCGGCATCGGCTCGATCCGCGGCGCCTTCGTCGCCGCCATCCTGGTCGGCCTCATTGACACCATCGGGCGCGCGTTCCTGCCGGACCTGCTTCGGCTCGTGCTGAGCTCGCGCGGCGCCTCCACCGTGGCGCCCGCGATGTCGTCGATGATGATCTATCTGCTGATGGCGATCGTGCTGGTGTTGCGGCCGGAAGGGCTGTTCCCGGTGGCGAGCAAATGAAAGGGTTGCTCACGCCACGCAATGTGGTGGTCGCCGTCCTGCTGTTTCTGCTCGCCCCGGTGCCGGTCTATGCCGCCTGGACCGGAAACGCCTTTCTGGTCACGCTGTTCACGCGCGTCATCATTCTCGGCATGGCCGCGACCACGCTCAACCTGATCCTCGGCTACGGCGGCATGGTGAGCTTCGGACACGCGGTCTATCTCGGCATCGGCGGCTATGCCGTCGGCATCCTGGCCTACGAGGGCGTGCTGTCGGGGTTCGTGCAATGGCCGGTCGCGATCCTCGTCAGCGCGCTGTTCGCGCTGATCGTGGGCGCGCTTTCGCTGCGCACGCGCGGCGTCTATTTCATCATGATCACGCTCGCCTTCGCGCAGCTCGTGTATTATTTCGGCGTCGGTCTCGACCGCTACGGCGCCGACGATGGCCTGAGCATCCGCCAGCGCAGCCAATTCGCCGGCTTGCTCGATCTCACGAACCGCACGCAGTTCTACTATCTCTGCTTCGTGCTGCTGCTCGCCACCATTTACCTCACGTGGCGACTGGTGAACTCGCGCTTCGGCATGGTGATCCAGGGCGCGCGTTCGAACGACCGGCGCATGCGCGCTATCGGCTTTCCGACCTTCCGCTATCGTCTCACCGCTTTCGTGATCGCCGGCGCGACCTGTGGGCTCGCTGGTGCGCTGCTTGCCAACCACACCGGCTTCATCAGCCCGGCCACGATGCATTGGACGCGCTCGGGCGATCTCATCGTCATGGTCGTGCTTGGCGGCATGGCCTCGTCGTTCGGCCCGCTGATTGGCGCGCTCGTGCTGCTGTCGCTGGAGGAAGCGCTTCCGATCGTGATCCGCGCGGTGGCGTCTCCGCTGTTCGGCGATGTTGCGGTGCGCATGGCGGAATATTGGCAGATCGTGCTCGGTCCCATGTTCCTGCTGGTGGTGCTGTTCGCGCGCGGTGGCATCGACGGCCTGCTGGTGGGAGAGCGCCGTGACTGATGCCCCGGCCGATGCGCTGCTCGAGATCGATGCGCTGACCCGGCGGTTCGGCGGCGTGATCGCGTCCGATGCGATTTCGCTCGCCGTGCGCAAGGGCGAACTGCACGCCATCATCGGACCGAATGGCGCCGGCAAGACCACCTTGATCAGCCAGCTCGCGGGCGAGATCGCTCCCGACGCCGGGCGCATCCAGTTCGACGGCCGCGATATCACGGCGTTGCCGACCTACCTCCGCAGCCAGCTCGGGCTGGCGCGCTCGTTCCAGATCACCTCGCTGTTCCTCGATTTCACCGCCCTCGACAACGTGGCGCTGGCGGTGCAAGCGCATGCCGGTCACTCCTTTCATTTCTGGCGCGACGCCCGTAGCGCGGCCGAGCTGCGCGCGCCCGCCCGCGCCGCGCTGGCGCGCGCCGGGCTTGCGGCGCGGGCCGACGTGCTCGTTTCCAAGCTCAGCCATGGCGAGCACCGGCAGTTGGAGATCGCCATGGCGCTCGCCACCTCGCCCCGGATGTTGCTGCTCGACGAGCCGATGGCCGGCATGGGTCCGGATGAAAGCGCGCGCATGGTTAACACGTTGCGCGAGCTCAAGCGCGAGTTGACCATCCTGCTGATCGAGCACGACATGGAAGCGGTGTTCGCGCTCGCTGACCGAATCACGGTGCTGGTCTACGGCCGCATCATCGCCTCCGGCAGCCCGGAGGCGATCAGGGCCAATGCCGAGGTGCGCCAGGCCTATCTCGGCGAGCAGGAGCAAGTCGGTGGCTGACGCGGCGCTGCTCGAGGTCTCGCAGCTCGAGACCTGCTACGGTCTCAGCCAAGTGCTGTTCGGCATGTCGATCGCCGTCGCGCCGGGCGAGATGGTGACGCTGATGGGCCGCAACGGCATGGGCAAGACCACCACCGTGCGCTCGATCATGGGGCTCACCCCGGCGCGGGCCGGCTCCATCCGCTTCGATGGCGGCGAGATTCGCGGCCTGCCCGCCTATCGCGTCGCCAAGCTTGGCATCGGGTTGGTGCCGGAGGGCCGGCAGGTTTTCCCCAATTTGAGCGCGCGCGAGAACCTGGTGGCGACCGCCGCCAACCGCAGTGGCGCGGCCGAGCCGTGGACATTGCGCAAGGTGTGCGAGCTTTTTCCCCGGCTTGCCGAGCGCATCGCCAACATGGCGAACCAGCTCTCCGGCGGCGAGCAACAGATGCTGGCGATCGGCCGTGCGTTGATGACCAATCCGCGCCTGCTGATCCTCGACGAGGCGACCGAGGGCTTGGCGCCCCTAATTCGCGCCGAGATCTGGCAATGCCTCACCCGGCTCAAGGCCGCCGGCCAGTCGATCCTGGTGATCGACAAGAACGTCGAGG
>JBKPUA010000348.1:0-3921 GCA_046735815.1 Pseudomonadota bacterium | reverse complement strand
GAGCGACATCAGGCCGGTGAAGCCGAGCAGGAGGTCGAGGCTCATGGCGAAGATCGCGAACACGTAGATCTCCGCGGCGAGCGCGCGGGGATAGTCCGCCACCAGAAACGGAAAGACGAGCATCGCCAGGATCACGACGAGCCCCGCGGCGCGGGTTTCCTTGGTCGCCGGCGTGCTCACGGTGGTCACCGCCGGGGCGGCGGACACGCCGACATATTTCACGCCGAACAGGCCCTGCGGGCGGATGAGCAGAACGACGGCCATCACCAGGTAGATCAGGAACAGAGCAAGGCTCGGGAAATAGGCCTTACCGAAAGTGTCGGCTATTCCGATCAGCAGGCTGCCGACGAAGGCGCCGCGCAGGCTGCCCATGCCGCCGATCACGATCACGATGAACGCGGGGATCAGGATCTCGGTATCCATGCCGGGGTAAAGTCCGAGCACCGGGCCGGCCGCCATGCCGCCGAGCGCCGCCAGCGCCACGCCGGCACCGAAGATCGCGGTGAAGAGCAGCGGGACATTGGCGCCGAGCCCCGCGGCCATGGCGGCGTCATCGACGCCGGCCCGCACCATGGCGCCGATGCGGCTGCGCTCCAGAAAGAGCCACAGCAGCAGCGCGACCGCGAAGCCGAGGCCGATGAGGAAGAGTCGATAGGTCGAGAACACCCCGACGCCGATCTCGGTAGCGCCCTGCAGGAGGTCGGGCGCCGGCATCCGCACGATCACCCGCCCCCACACCGACTGCACCAGATCGAAGAACACGAACGTGAACCCGAAGGTCAGCAGCACCTGGTCCATGTGGCCGCGCCGATAGAGCGGGCGCATGAAGAGGAGCTCCATCACGACGCCGAGCGCGGCGACCGGGACGGGCGCCAACACCAGCGCGAGCCAGAAGCTGCCGGTGAGCTGAAAGATCGACAGCCCGAAGAACGCGCCCAGCATGAAAAAGGAGCCGTGGGCGAGGCTCACCACGTTCATCAATCCGAAGATGAGCGAGAGGCCCGCCGCCATCAGGAACAGCAGCACGCCGTAGACCAGCCCGTTCAGGAGCTGGGCGACCAGAAATTCCATCCGCCCCTCAGCCCCCTGTCACGCAAATGAATCGATCCGCTCCTCAATAGATTTTCTTCCCCGGATCCTGCACGTCCTTGACGGTGGTCAGGACCTTGCTGGTGACCTTGCCCTCCTTCTCCACCACCTGACAGATGTGGATGTCCTGAATCGGGTTGTGCACGACCGGATCCATCCGGAACGGGCCGCGCGGGGCGTTGAATTTCACCTTGGTCATCGCCTCGGCGAGCTTGTCCTTGTTGGCTGCGTCGCCGTCGATCGCCTGCAAGGCGTCGTGCACAGCGCGCGCCGCCACGTAGCCGTAGTCGGAGAAGATGTCCGGCAAGGCCTTGTACTTCGCCTGGTAGTCGGTGACGAATTTCTTGCTCTCCGGATTGTCGACTTGGTCGGTATAAGTGGTGGCGGAGATGACGCCGAGCGCGGTCTTGCCCAGCGCGCTGATGGTGAGCGAATCGATGATGGTGAAGCCGGTGAGCGGGATTTTCTCCTTCAATCCGAACTCGGTGTATTGCTGGATGAAGCGGATGGCATCGGCGCCGGGCATGAAATCGTAGGTCACCGGCGGATTGATCGACTTGATATCGACGAGATAGGGGCTGAAGTCGGTGGTCCCCAACGGCGGCCAGATCTCCTTGATGACTTTGCCGCCCCGCGCCACGTAGGGTCCCTTGAACTGCGCGATGACGTCGCGGCCGCCGGCATAGTCGGAGGCGGTGGTGACGATCTCCTTGCCGAGATTGTCGTACACCCAGTTCGCCATCGGCGTGCTCAGCTGATAGGCCGAGATCGAGGTGCGGAACAGATACGGGTAGCGATCCCAGGTGATGGCGTCGGTGCCGGCGCCGGAGACGACGTAGAACGCCTTCTGCTGCTTGGCATAGTTGAGCACCGCGAGCGCGACATTGCTCGCCTGCACGCCGAGGATCATGTCGACCTTGTCGCTCTCGACCAGCTTCTTGGCCTTCTGCAATCCGACCTGCGGATTGAACTGATCGTCCTCTTTGATGATCTCGATCTTGCGGCCGGCGACGCTCCAGCCGACGCTGTCGAAATAGAGGCTCATGCCGTTGAGGTTGTTCTCGGCGGCATAGGCGATGGCGCCCGTGAACGAATTGAGATTGCCGAGCCGGATTGGCGCGCGCGTCTGCGCGAGCAGGCCGGGCGCGGCGAGATTGGACGCGAGCGCAACTCCCGCGCCGGCGCTGCCGGCCATGAATTTGCGGCGGGAAATTCGCGCGCTTGCGCTCGATACTCTCATGGCGTTCATCTCCCTCGGCCGCCGCATTGTTCGGGAACGGCGGCGTTGCTTGTGCAGGCAGTGTAGGCCGGGCGGGGAGCAGGCGCAAAGTCGCGCTCCGCGCGCGACTGCGCGCTTTCGCCGCCTGCGTGCAGGTTGCAACACGGCGGCGCCACCGGTGCCGCGACTGTTGCGTTTCGGCAACTTGGGTTCGTTTCGCCAAAATGGACGGGGCTGTTCCGGGACTCCTCCGCCGCATCGAAATCGCGAATGGCGAATTTGCGCCGCGACAGCGCACGCCGCTCATAGCTGTCGAGGATATAGAGGTGCAGCGCCGCACCGGGATCGCCGCCGGCCCCGCGGAGAAGATCGTGACGCGCGCGCCGCGCGCGCACGAGATCGATCTGCGCGGCGGCAATGCGCTAGGCGAGATTGAGCCGCCGTGCGCCCGCGTCGGCACCCGCGATCACGCGCGCCAGAGCATCGATTGTCCCCGCATGCGACGGATCGCCGAGGGCAGAAAGAGTGAGGCCGTGCCGGCGCGCGTTTTGCGCCGAGCGCGCCTTGCCGTCGCGGGTCTTGGGGCCGGTGCTGGCGCGGGCATTCGCGCGGTTGGCTGCGAGCCGACGTTCGCTGGTCACGCCACCTCCCCGCGCGCCGCTCCGCCCGGCGTAATGACCTCGAATTCGGCGTCCTCGACGTCCTCCAGAGCGCGCCGCAGCGTGCGTGCGAAGCTCTCGCGATGGCGCTCGATCTCCCGCAGAATGAAGTTGCGGCGCGACTCCGCCATGCTCTCCATGCGGTCAATGCGCTCGATATCGCTGATATGGAGCGAGAGCGTCCGCGCCATTACCCCGTCCATGGTGACGCCCGCCGCGGCGAGCGTGGTCTCGACGGTCGCCACGGCGGTTTTGTCGCGCGCGGCCCATTTCCAGGCGAGTTGATGGGCGCGATCCCAGTCGACCAGCGGACGCAAGGTCGCTGCCATGCCTTCGTGGGCGGTGGCGGTCAGCAGCTTGGCCTTGAGGCGACGCAGGCGGAAGGCGTCCCAGGTGAGATCGACCACGTCGCGCACCCAGATTTCCTCGAGAATGTCGGATGGCTTGATCGCGCCGGAGATGCGCGCCAGCAGGTCGTCGTAGGTGCCGGTGTCCTCGCCCTCGATCAGCGGCGGCGGGGCGAAGAAGGCCAAGTCGGCGGCCGGCCGCGCGGGAGGGGGATTGGCGGAGGTGGAGGGAAGCACGGACGTTTCGGGCATGATTAATTGCTTCCTTTCGTATTCGACTTCATATTGGATTTGTTCATAACTACATATCGCGCTCGAAGTCAAGAACAATTTTTTTGCCGTTCGGACGATTTCATAGGAGCCATGGCGCAACGTGTTGCGCCCGCGGTCAGGACCAGGCGGCGAATGCACTTCCCTATTCCTCCCCACGCCGTGACAGGTTGAGTGCGTTCACGACGCGCTTGACGCTTGCCGCAGCCGACTGGCAGGTAGACAACATCGTCAAACACGCGAAGAGGATCGTCGTGAGCATCGAATTCCTGCTGACGTCGCTGATCGTGATCGTGTCGCCGGGCACCGGGGTGCTCTACACGCTGGCGGCCGGGCT
>JBKPUA010000347.1:0-2861 GCA_046735815.1 Pseudomonadota bacterium | reverse complement strand
GTAGTCGGAGCCGGACTTGAGGAACACGAAGTGCGGATTTTCTTGCGGCGCCTGACCCACGAATTCGAGCCCGAGAATGTCGGTGTAGAAGGCCCGGCTGCGCGCGGGGTCGCTGACCGGGATGGTCACATGCAGCACGCCCATGGTCTTGATCATGCGAGCCCTCCACGGCAGCGCCGCCGGCGCACAAATTCTCATCGCCACCCTGGAGAAAATTTTAGCTGCGATCAACACGCGATCCCGGCAGGCAGCCTTCCGGTCACGTCGATTGACAATTCGAAGTTGAAGCCATCTTCTGCCGCCAGAGCCGCGAACATTCGGACGCGGTGCCTTTCCCTCTCGACGTCATGCCCGCGAAAGTGGGCTTTAAGTATTTGCGGCGGCTGAAGGCTCATTGTCGTGCCGGATATCCGCACCTGCGATTGGTGAATCGCGCGCCTTCGCGGGCGATGACACCGAAGGAAATCAAGGGCTGTTCAATTGCCGCAGCCGATCGATCACGCTCGGCGGGCTTTTATAGGTGCGCGCCATCACATCTTGGATTTGCTCTCCGGTGCGCGACGCATTGAGCCCCAGCCCCATTTTTTCCGCCTCGGCCAGAAATTCCGCATCCGCCATGGTGGCGGCGAACGCCGAGCGCAAAGCAGCCACTCTTTCGGAGGCAACGCCGGGTGGCACCAGGAATGGCCGCCCGAGCGCGAGCGGGGCGAATGCCGCCTGCATCACCAGCCGGTCCTCGTCCCCGGCGACGAGATCGGGAGCGAATGGCACCTCGGCGAGCTCGGCAAGCTTCTCCGGTCCATATTGCAGAATGGCCTTCGCAGTCTTGTCGCGCAGCCAGGTCGGGCGCGTGGAGCGCACCGAGTTGAAAAACGCGCTGGGATGACCGTCGAGCTCGTGCCGCTCCATGGCCAGCAGCACGTCGTTCTGCCCGGGATAGCCGTTGATCGGTTTCATCCTGGTCCCCAAGGTCGCGTTCAACAGCCGGGTGAAGAAGGCGGGCGTCGAATTGGCGCCGGACACGCCGACCGCGACCTCATGCGTCCTGAGCTCGGCGACCGAGCTCACCGGCACGGTGTGCCAGAGCAGCACCATGGCGGTTTCCGAGCTGGGCGAGCCGAGCCAGTTAAACTTGACGGGGTCGTAGCGCGCACCCTTGGTGCCGAACAACGGCTCGAAGGGGGTGTTGTTCTGCACGAGCCCGATTACGCTGCCGTCGCGCTCGGCGTTGTTGTAGAGAAAGTTGGTGGCCGTCATTCCGCCGGCGCCGGGCATGTTGCGGACGATGAAGGCCGGATTGCCGGGCA
Source organism: Pseudomonadota bacterium (assembly GCA_046735815.1). Classification (GTDB taxonomy): domain Bacteria; phylum Pseudomonadota; class Alphaproteobacteria; order Rhizobiales; family Xanthobacteraceae; genus VAZQ01. Next base: position 1,554 of record JBKPUA010000347.1, on the reverse strand, counting down.
TGTGCCGGCCCATATGTCGCGCGACTGCGCGCGCGAGCGTGTCGTAACCGCCCGCGGCGCTCGAGCTCACGACAATGGTGACGGCTTTGCCCTTGTAGAAATCGGCGATGGCATCGGCCTTGACCTGCGGCGCGCAAGTGCCGGCGAAGGCGCACAGCACGGGCAGTAGTCGCACGACGCGGCCGCCCGCCGAGATTGGTTGGAACAAGCGGAGGCGAGTATAGTTTGTGCCCATCCCAGCGGAGGCTCCCGATGTTCGCCCTGCGCGTGCCGGCCATCGTCCTCGGGCTGTGCTGTTCGCTGGCGAGCGCGCCGCAGGGAAAAGCCGACGAGCCGTTCTACAGGGGCAAGCGGCTCTCGCTCATCATAAACTTCGCCGCCGGCGGGCCAACCGACATCGAGGGCCGGCTCCTCGCCAAGCATCTCGGCAAGCATATCGAAGGCCATCCCGGCATTATCGTGCAGAACATGGACGGCGCCGGCGGCATGGTCGGCGCCGGCTTCCTCGGCGAGGTCGCGCCCAAGGACGGCACCACGCTCGGCTATTTCACCGGCTCGGCCTGGCGCTATGCCAACAATCCCGAGCGCTTCCGCGTCGATTTCCGCAGCTATGAGTTCGTCGCCTATCAGCCCGGCACCAGCGTCACCTATATGCGCACCGACGTGCCGCCGGGCATCAAGGAAGCCGCCGACATCACCAAGGCGAAGGGCGTGGTCGCGGGCGGGCTCGGGGCGGAGAATTCGAAGGACCTGTTGTTGCGGCTCGGGCTCGACATGCTCGGCGTGTCCTACAAGTACGTCACGTCGTATCGCGGTAGCCAGGCGGCGCGGCTCGCGTTGCAGCAGAACGAGATCAACGTGTATGCGGAATCGCCACCGAGCTATCGCGCCGTGGTCGCGCCGAGCCTGGTGAAGGAAGGTTTGGCCATCGGGCTGTGGTACGACGCCAATCCGGGCGCCGAGCTCGGCCATCCGTCGCGACAGGTCGAGGGGCTTCCCATCGTTTCGTTCCCGGAGCTCTACCGCAAGATCAAAGGCGAAATGCCATCGGGCCAGCTCTGGGACGCTTACCGCACGATCCTCACCGTCAACGGCGCCATGCAGCGGCAGATCGTGCTGCCGCCCGGTGCGCCGCCGGCGGCGCTCGCCGCCTTGCGCGCGGCCGTGCTCAAGCTAAACGACGACAAGGAGCACGCCGAGGAGGCGGCGCGCACGATCGGCTTCGTGCCGGAATGGGCGGCGGGGCCCGACACCAACGCCGAGGTGCGCTCGGCCATCACCATCTCGCCCGAGATGCGCGCCTTCATCGCGGATTATGTCAGGCGAGCGGCGAGGTGAGCGGCGCTACATCGTCAGGACGATCTTGCCGAAGTGCTTGTTCTCGCGCATACGCGCGTGCGCCGCGACCACGTCGTCGAGCGGGAAGCGGCGGTCGATCGGCAGGGTCAGTTTGCCTTTGGTCACCGCGTCCCACAGGTCGGCGTGCATGCGGCGGCTGATCTCGCGCACCTCCTCGAGCGTGCGGGTGCGGAAGGTCACGCCGATATAGTCGAT
>JBKPUA010000346.1:0-9160 GCA_046735815.1 Pseudomonadota bacterium | reverse complement strand
CAGGCGCAACAGTCGAAATGGCGCCTTGCCGGATATCCTCGATCAGCGCCTGCGTCGCCGGTTCCGGATCGACGCCGAGCTCGCGCTTGAGCAGCGCCACGCAGGCATCCGCATGCGCCAGCGCGAATTCGCGCCCGCGATGGCGGGCGTAAATCCGCAGCGCCGTGCGCGGCCAGTCCTCGCGGAACGTATCGAGGGCGATCAGCCGCTCGACAGCAGCAATCGCCTGCCGCCCGTCGCCGCGCGCGTCCGCGAGCTCAGTGCATTTCTCGAACACGTGCGCAGCCACGTCTTCGAGTTGGCCGCGCGTCCGGTGGAGCCAGCTGTCGAACGACTCGCCGAAGCTGAACCCGGATAGACACTCGCCGCGATAAAGCTCCGCGGCGCGCTCCAGGTCGGAAGCTTCGGCCGATTCGGCAAGGGAGACGAATTCGACCGCATCGATGCGCAAACGCGTGGTGTCGAGGCCGACCGTATTGGCATCCATCAACAGGATGTCGGTATTGTCCTTCAAGAGATCGCGGCGCAGCGAAACCAGGCACTGCCGCAGGCTGTGGCGGGCGCGCTCATCCTGCCGATCGCCCCAGAACAGCGCCGCCAGATGTTCGCGGCTGGCGCCGTGCTCGGGATGCATTGCCAGATAAGCAAGCAATGCCTGCCCTTTGCGCGCGGAGATTCGCAGCTCGGGCCCTGCACCTCCATCGGTCAGCACCGCAAATCGACCCAGCACGCGCAAACAAATGTCGGGAAGCGTTTGCCGCTCGAGCTTGCTCATGAGGAGACTCGGCGAACGTCAAATCAGGTTCCACCGTTGATAAGTTCCACGTGGGCGCCGCAGCAAATAAAATTGTCGTAATCCGTGGCGGGTATGACGCTCAATTGCGCCCTTGACTGCCGGTTGCGCTTGGTGGGGCATAATCTTCTCCGAAGACCGGTGCCCGGATCATGCTCTCGCGTTGCGCGCCGCATGCGGCAGGATGAAGGGCGTCCCGCCCGCCGGTACGGCGCCGACTGCCTGTGCGACGCCGAACACGCGCTCCAGCACCGCGTCGGTGATCGTCGCCTCCGGCGGGCCATCCGCGTCGATGCGGCCGCGGTGGAGCACCACGATGCGGCGCGCGAGCAGCACCGCAAGGTTGAGATCGTGCAGGATGGCGACCACGGTGGTGCCGCGCGCGGCGCGCGCTTTGGCCGCCGCGATCACGTCGAGTTGATGGCGCAGGTCGAGAGCGGCCGTCGGCTCGTCGAGCAACAGGATGCCCGGGCCGTTGGCCGCCTCTCCGCATGCAAGCTGGACCAACACGCGCGCGAGCTGTGCGCGCTGCTGCTCGCCACCCGACAGCGTGGTGATCACGCGCGCATGGAAGTCGCTCAGATCGACCTCGGCCAGCGCCGCATCGACCAGCTCGTCGACGTGCCGCCCGCGCCGGTCGCCGGCGCCCATGCGCACGATCTCCGCCACCGTGAACGGAAAGGTGACGCTGATGCTTTGCGACAGCACCGCGCGATGGCCGGCGAGCGCGCGCGGACCGTAGGATGCGAGCGCGCAGCCTTTCAGACTGACGATGCCGGTACCCGGGATGAGATCGCCGGACAGGACGCGCAGCAACGTCGATTTGCCGGCGCCGTTCGGGCCGACCAGCGCCGCGATCTCTCCCGCGGCAAGCGACAGCGAGACGCCGTCGAGCAGGGTCTTGGCGCCAATGCTGACCGTAATCTCTGCTGCGAGCGTCGGCGCCATGGCGCGAGACTCACGGGCCAAGCAGCGTGCGCTGCCGCAGCAGGAGATAGAGAAAGAACGGCGCGCCGATCACCGCGGTCACGATCCCGATCGGAAGCTCGGCCGGCGCCGCCAGCGTGCGGGCGAACGCATCGGCGACGACCAGCAGTGCGGCGCCGAGCAGCGCGGCCGCGGGCAGCAGCAGGTCGTGGCTCGGGCCGATTACGAGCCGCAACAAGTGCGGCACGATAAGCCCCACGAATCCGATCACTCCCGAAATCGAGACCGCGGCACCGGCCGCCGCCGCGACCAGCGCGACGCAGATGCGCTTGAGCCGCTCGACCGCGATCCCGGCGTGGAATGCCTCGCTTTCGCCGAGCACCAGCAGGTCGAGCCCGCGCGCAATGAGCGGCATCGCCAGGCCAGCGGCGGCGAGGAACGGCAGGATCGCCGCGACCTTTGGCCAAGTCGCGCCGCTCAGCGAGCCCAGCAGCCAGAAATTGATGTCGCGCAGCTGCCGGTCGTCGGCGAGAAACACGAGCAAGCCGAGGCCAGCATTGGCGAGCGCCGCGAGCGCCAGGCCGCCCAGCAGGAACATGGCGATGGAGGTGCGCCCCTCGCGGGTGGCGATACGATAGAGCAGCATGGTCGACACGAGCGCGCCGATGAAGGCCGCGAGCGGCAGCGCCTCGATCGGCAGCGAGCCCAGGTAACGGTCGCCGAGCACTATAGTGGCGCCAGCCGCGAGCGCGGCGCCGCTCGATACCCCGACGAGCGCGGGATCGGCGAGCGGGTTGCGGAACAGGCCCTGCATCACCGCGCCGCAGGCGGCGAGCAGGGCGCCGACGATGATCGCGAGCGCAATCCGCGGCAGCCTGATCGACCACAACACCAGCCGATCGCGCTCGATGAACGCTTGATCGCCGCTCATGAGGCCGAGCGCGGCGGCGATGCGTCCGGGCGGAATGCCGGCCGCTCCGATCGCGGTGGCGACGACCGCCGCCAGCACGAGAACGATGAGCAGCGCCGGCAACACCAGCGGCCGCATCGACCTGCGCCACGCGGGGCTTGCGCGCGCTCTGGTCGCAGCCACGCCGCGGTCCTCCGTCACGGCCGGCAAGCTAGCTCCGCGCTCGCGCGTTCGGAAGGCATCGCCTGGCGACCAGCCGACGCAGCAAGCGAGGGATAGAGCGCAAGCGCGAGGTCGCGGGCCGCGCGCGCGGCGCGCGGCCCGAAGCCGAGGAGATAGAGTCCTTCCATCGAGACAAAGGCCCGCTGCGCGGCGGCGGGCGTGGCGGCGAAGGCGGGATGGGCGAACACGGTCGGCGCGTCGAGTTGGAAAGACGCGCGTTCCATCACCAGGATGGCGTCGGGACGCGCGGCGATGATCGATTCGTCGTTGATGGGCTTGTAGCCGTCGTAATCAGCGATGGCGTTACGCGCGCCGGCCAGCGTGATGATCCCGTCGGCCGCGGTCGCTCGTCCCGCCACCATCGGCCGCCCGTTCACGAAGGAAAGAATGAACAGCACCTTGCGCGGCTCATCGATGCGCGCGCGCAGCGCCGCCAAGGCGGCTAGATCGGCCTCGACCGATCGCGCAAGGCATTCGCCGCGCTCGGCCGCGCCGGTCGCCTGCGCAATCAGCCGGATCTTCTCGATGATGCCGTCGCCGGTGAACCGCTCCGGGACCAGCACGAACGGGATGGAGGCGGCCTCCAGCACGGCTAACGTTTGCGGCGGGCCCGAGCCTTCGGCCGCGAGCACGAGTGAGGGGCCAAGCGCGAGCACGCCCTCCGCCGACAATTGCCGCATGTAGCCAACGCTCGGCTTCTGCGCGAGCGCGCGCGGCGGATAGAGGCTGGTGGTATCCACCGCGACGACGCGCTGCTCGAGCCCGAGCGCGTAGAGGATTTCGGTGACGGCTCCGCCCACCGATACGATCCGGCTGGCATCGCTGATCGCGACCGAGCGCCCGGTCGCATCCGTGACGGTCACGGCGTCGGCGAGCGTGGGCGTGGCAGCAAGTGTGCAGAGGCTCCCAATAATGAGAAGCCGCCAGCAAGACGGTCGGCGGGCCGGCATGTTGCGCGCTCTCACTTGGTCAGGATCAGCTTGTTCTGCATGGTCAGGCGCAGGCGGTAGACATCCGTGCCATGCGCAATGATGATCTCGCGCGTAGCGGCGAAGAGCTCGCGGCTGTCCACCCGATTGTCGATCAGGCGAACGCTGCGCTCGCCCCGTGTCGACGACGGGGCTTCGCCACGCCCAATGTCGCCGGTACTGTCGCCCTCGCGAGAATTCATCTCGCTCTTTTCTTACCAACGACTCGCGATGAAACTCACGAATTAATTTCCCGCTATGGAGCTATTCCAACTCGGCGCTCAGTTTTGAATGTTTTTAACTTGGTGTGGGGAGTTCGCCACGGTTTGTGCATCGACACGATCGGGCGACACCTTTCTATCGCAGTGTGACTCGCAGGCCACGCCGATTGGCCGCTGCTGCCTGCTCCAACGCAAGTGGTACCATCGTCCCAATCGAACAACGATCGTCGCGGGCGCGGCAACAGACAGCTTTCGGCGCCCGAGGCGATCATAAGCCATCGACATGTGTCGCGCTCCAGCGCCCGAAGATAGCCCGCGACTCTCATTGCGCGTGGCTTTGTGCTGATGTCATCTGCGCTTCATCTTCGACTATTCGCAGTTATTGCTTCAGCACGTCGGTGTTCGACGACCAGTCTGGAGCCGTTTTAAGCTTTAATATTACTGAGCGCGCGCGAATTGACGACAGTAATATTGCGAGTTACCAAAGAACATCTCGTCCGCCGACGCTTGTGTCGCGCGGGCAGGGCCCAGCCAGCAAGCCACCGTTCATCGGTAGCCCGCCAGCCCCGGCCGAACCAGGGGAATGGGGGCTGTCATGTTTTATTGCGGTCGGAGCGCAGGAGCGCTCCTTGCTGGCGTGTCTGCGATTGCGTTGACGGTTGCGGGCACTGCGTCGCGTGCGGTTGCGGAAGATATCACCTTGGACCCGATCACGGTCGTCACCACCAAGCCGGTGCAGCGGGCGCGACCGGCGCCGCCGGCGCGCATGACTCCGGTTCGCTCCGAGCGGGTCAGTCCGAGGGAGCCGGCACAACAGGCGCCGGCCGCGGAGAGCGCGCCGGCCGTGCAGCCGGTGCCCGATCCCATGCCGGCGAGCGACACGCTCGGCGCCGTGAGCACGGTGCGGCAGGAACAGATCAATCAGCTCATGCCGACGCGGCCGGCGGACCTGCTCTACGGCATGCCCGGCGTCTACGTGCAGGAGCGGCCTGACGATCCCGGCACCGCCATCAACATCCGCGGCCTGCAGGATTTCGGCCGTGTCGCCGTGGTGGTCGACGGCGCGCGGCAGAATTTCCAGCGCACCGGCCACAACGCCAACGGCATCTTCTATCTCGAGCCGGAGCTCATCAGCAGCATCGACGTGGTGCGCGGCCCGGTGGCCAACATTTTCGGCTCGGGCGCCATCGGCGGCGTCGCCTCGTTCCGCACCAAGGACGTCGACGACGTGCTCAGGGCTGGCGAGCGCTGGGGCGTGCTCACCAACAACATGGGAAACTCCAATTACGGCGGCGTCACCACCGCGTTTGCGGCCGCGCGCCTCACGCCCTCCGCCGAGCTGTTTGCGGGCGGCACCTACCGCACGCAGAATCCCTACCGCGACGGCAACGACAACGTCGTGCCCAATACCGGCTACAACGTCGAGACCGGAACGGTGAAGGGAACGTTTCGACCGGCGCCCGGTCACCAAGTCAAGGTCGGCTATATCGACTACGAGGCCGCCTACACCACCGGCCAGCCGTTCCCGCCCGGGACCCCGCCGCCCTTGGCGTCGATCTATGGCACCAACACGCGCAACGAGCTCGCCACCGCGCGCTGGACCTATTCGCGGCCGGACGACCGCCTCCTCGATTTCGACGCCAACATCTACGAGAACAAGACGTCGACCGATCAGACCAAGATCGCCGGCACCGGCGATCGGGTGTCGGGTTTCATCGGCAATCGGCGCAACTTCACCATCGACACCACCGGCTTCGATGCCAACAACACCACGCGCTTCGATACCGGTCCGTTCTTGCATGCGCTCAACGTCGGCGGCGACAGTTTCCATGACGTGGTCAGCACGACCGGCTTCGGCACCATCTTCACGCCGTCAGGCGAGCGCACGGTCTCCGGAGAATTCGTGCAGCTCAAGACCAACTACGCCAACGCCTTCGAGACCATCAGCGCCGTGCGCTACGACCGATATTCATTGTCGGGCGGTGGCTTCGGCACCGACGGGCAGCGCGCGTCGCCGAAATTCACCGTCGGCTTGACCACGATCCCCGGCTTCACTCCATATTTCATCTATGCCCAGGGCTATCGCGCGCCGGCGCTCACGGAGACACTTGTCGCGGGCATTCACCCCGTCTCTCCGCAATTCACCTTCCTGCCCAATCCGGGGCTGAGCCCCGAGGTCGGCAAGAACAAGGAGGTCGGATTCAATTTCCGCTACGACAACGTGCTGCGGCCGGGCGACGCGTTCCGCGCCAAGGTCAACGTCTATCGCAACGATCTCGTGAACTACATCGACCTGAAATTTCTCGGCCCGCTGCAGGGGGTCGGGGGGCAGCGGTGCCTGAACTTCACCGTCTTCTTCTGCGAGCAGTATCAGAACATCCCGAACGCGCGAATCGAGGGCAACGAGTTCGAGATCAACTATGACGCCGGCTCGTGGTTCGCGGGCGTTGCGGGCAGTCATATCGTCGGGCGGAATCTCACCCAAAATCTTCCGCTCGCGACCATTCCGCCCGATCAGGTCACCACCACGCTCGGCGCCCGCTTCCTCGATCGCAGGTTGACGCTGTCGGTGCGCTGGCAGGCGGTGGCCAACAAGAACCCTGCGGACATTCCGCCCGGTCCGGAGGCCCCCGCCGGAGCGACCAGCGGGCCGCCTTACGCCTACTTCCCGACCGACTCCTTCAACCTCGTCAATCTCTACATGGGCTACCAGATCAACCCGGATGCGCTGGCGTCGCTGTCAGTGGAGAATCTGTTCAACAAGCAGTATTCGCGCTATCTCGACGTCGCTCCCAGTCCCGGCCACGGGGTGAACTCGACCCCGCTTCCGTTCTTCAGCCCGGGCCTTACCATCAAGGGCTCGCTGAGCGTCCGGTTCAGCGACCTGGTACTCTTCGGGGGATGACCCGGCACCGCGTCGGCACAGATTGAACCATCGAGCAGGAGACGAATGATGTTCATCGCGATGAACCGCTTCCGCGTGAAGAAGGGATCCGAGCAGGACTTCGAGAAGGTGTGGCTCAACCGCGATTCGCATCTCGACAAGGTGCCCGGCTTCGTCGAGTTCCACCTGCTCAAGGGCCCCGAGCACGACGACCATACGCTCTATGCCTCGCATACGATCTGGCAGAGCCGGGCGACATTCGAAGCCTGGACGCGTTCGGAGGAATTCCGCGCCGCCCACAGGGATGCCGGCCAGAACAAGCCGCTCTACCTCGACCATCCGCAATTCGAGGGCTTCGAGGTGCGCCAGACCGTGGGGCGGGGCAAGGCGGCGGTGGCGTAATCCTATTTGGTAAACTTGATTGCGAACTGACCGTTGCTCCGTCATGGCCGGGCTCGTCCGCCCATGACGGAATAAGCATTGCCTGATTCCGCTTTCGCGCGCAGACGCGCGAAGCCTGCCGTGTCGCATTGCGTTCGCCCGCGTTTTCCCGGAAACTGCCGTACAGAACAAGGACATCGGCCGCAGTCTAGGGTCGCGGGGCGGGGATGCTTGCGGGCGGCGCGGCCGCGGCCGGCGAGCGGGGCGGAAAAATGGTGTCTGCGAACGATCAGCCCGCAATCATCGCCGAGGGCGCGAGCAAGCTCTTTCTCGACGGCACCGTCGTTGCCTTCCATCAGCTCTCGCTCGCGGTTAAGCGCAACGAGATCATGTGCGTGGTGGGGCCATCGGGCTGCGGCAAGACCACGCTGCTGCGCTCGATCGCCGGCCTCACGGATCTCAGCAGCGGCAGGCTTCTCGTCCATGGCGCGCCGGTCGCCGGTCGGCCGCCTGACGGGGTCGCCATGGTGTTCCAGCACTTCGGCCTGCTGCCGTGGAAAACCGTCTACGACAATGCCGCCTTCGGGCTCGCCATGGCGCGCATGCCGCGCGCCGACATCCAGGCGCGGGTGACGCATTATCTCGAGCTCGTCGGGCTCACCGGCTTCGAGCGCCATTATCCCTACCAGCTCTCCGGCGGCATGCAGCAGCGCGTCGGCCTGGTGCGGGCGCTGGCGATGAACCCGTCGATCCTGCTGATGGACGAGCCGTTCGCCGCGCTCGACGCGCAGACGCGCGAGATCCTGCAGGAGGAATTGCTCGCGCTCATGGAACGGGCCGACGAGCGCAAGACCATGGTGTTTATCACCCATTCGATCGACGAGGCGATCCTGCTCGGCGACCGCATCGCGGTGATGAGCGCGCGTCCCGGCCGCATCAAGGAGGTGCTCGACATGCCGTTCGGCTGGCCGCGCCATCCCGATGCGGTGCGCTCCGACGCGCGCTTCGCCGAGCTTCGCCTGCACATCTGGCATCAGCTGCACAGCGCCAAGCCGCGCAATCTGCGCGCGCCGAGGGAGGTCGCGTGACTGCCGTCGAGCAAGCCCGCGGCGAGTTCGCCGATCGCGCCCAACCGGCGGATCTGTCGGGCGATCAGGCGCGCGCCGAGCGCGCGGCTGCCGCGCGCCGCCACCGCCGGCAATGGATCAACCTCGCCATCCGCGTCGTCTCGCTCGCGATTGCGCTTACGCTGTGGGAGGTGGCGGCGTGGAACGTCGACCCGGTGCTCTTCACCTCGCCGTCGAAGGTAGCGGTGGCGGCCTATCGCATGGTGCTGAGCGGAGAATTGTGGACCTATCTGTGGCCGAGCCTGGTCGTGCTCGCCATCGGCTTTGCCTTCGCAGTTGTGTTCGGCATCGCCATCGGGCTCCTCCTGGCGCGCTTCTGGGTGCTCGACGTCGCGCTCACCGTCTACATCACCTTCCTCTATTCCATTCCTTCGGTCGCGCTCGTGCCGCTGATCGTGCTGTGGGCGGGCTTCGACACCACGGCCAAGGTGATCATCCTGTTCCTGTTCGCCTTCTTCCCGATGGTGATCAACACCTATCAGGGCGTCAAAAGCGTCGATCCCAAGCTGCTCGAGGTTGGCCGCGCGTTTCGCTGCTCGGAAGGCCAGCTGTGGTGGAACATCGTACTGCCGGCGGCGCTGCCGTTCATCGTGACGGGATTGCGGCTGGCGCTCGGACGCGCCCTGATCGGCATGGTGCTCGCCGACCTCTACACCGCGATCTCCGGCATCGGCTATCTCATCGTGCGAACGGCGAGTACGTATCAGGTCGACAAGATGTTCGTGCC
>JBKPUA010000345.1:0-4641 GCA_046735815.1 Pseudomonadota bacterium | reverse complement strand
GGCTCGTGCGCGCGCAGATAGTCGAAGGTGTCCTTGTAGACCTCGAAGAAGGTGTGCGGCGCGCCGCGCAGCACGCGGTTGTCGACGAAATCGCTCCAGGGAAACGCGACGATATCGCCACTCGCCGTCGGCTGCTTGCGTGGCAGGCTGATGTCGAGCGCGTCGCCGTACCAGCACACGCCCTCCTGGCGCAGCAGATCGAAGGTGTGCTCGGTCCAGCTATAGGCCGGCGTGGCCCAGCCCTGCGGGCGGATGCCGGACGCCCGCTCGAGCGCATCGAGCGTCTTGCGGATCGCGACGCGCTCCTCGTCAGGCGTCATGTAGCAGAACAGGCCGTCCTGGGTGTAGCCGTGGCCGGCGATGTCGTGGCCAGCCTCGGCGGCGGCGGCGATCACCTGCGGGTAGAGCTCGCCGCAGCGCCCGCTGCAGAAGATCGTCGCCGGCACGCCGTGGCGGTCGAGCGCGCGCAGAATGCGCCAAAGTCCTTCGTTGCCGCCGTACTGCGCCCACTGGACGGCGCCGCGGTCGACGGTGCCGGGCTTGAGCGGTGTGGTGCGCGGGAAGTAGCTGGGCGCTTTGCCCTCCGACCAGGTCTCGAACAGGACGCTCACCAGCACGGCGATCGGCTTGCCGCTGGGCCAGGACAGGGGTCGAGACATGGTGCGTGCCCTGGCCTGGGAGACGCTCGGCGTAACGCGTTGATCTGTCATGGTGGAATCCTGAGGTCCGCGCGTGGTCGGCGGAAGAAAGCCTCGTAACACAGCGCGCCGGGATCGGGGAACCGGCCGACGCCAGCTAGCGCGACGGCAAACCCCTTGAATCCCGCAGACGAACGGGGGCATGAAAGGCTCAACCCGAGCCTGGGAGCATCCCATGTCGCAGACCGCCGAAACGCGCGAGCACCGGTCGTCGCCGCAACTCAAGGAGGCCGCGTTCGATTGGGAGGACCCGCTCGACCTCGAAGGCGAGCTCACCGAAGAAGAGCGCATGGTGCGTGACACCGCGCGCGGCTACGCGCAAGACAAGCTGTTCCCGCGCGTGCTCCTCGATTACCGCGAGGAGCGTTTCGATCGCGCCATCATCTCCGAGATGGGCGCGCTCGGCCTTCTTGGTCCCACCATCCCGGAAGAGTACGGCGGCGCCGGCCTGGGCTACGTCGCCTACGGGCTGATCACGCGCGAGATCGAGCGCGTCGATTCCGGCTATCGCTCGGCCATGTCGGTGCAGTCCTCGCTCGTCATGCACCCGATCTTTGCCTATGGCAGCGAGGCGCAACGCAAGAAATATCTGCCCAAGCTGGCGACGGGAGAGATCGTCGGCTGCTTCGGCCTCACCGAGCCCGACCACGGTTCCGACCCCGGCTCGATGGTGACGCGCGCGGAGAAGGTGTCGGGTGGCTATCGGCTCACCGGCAGCAAGATGTGGATCAGCAATGCGCCCGTCGCCGATGTCGCCCTCGTTTGGGCGAAGCTCGACGGCGTCATCCGTGGCTTCCTGATCGAGCGCGGCACGCCGGGCTTCTCGACGCCGAAAATCGAGGGCAAGCTTTCGTTGCGCACCTCGATCACCGGCGAGATCGTGCTCGAGAACGCCTTCGTGCCGGAGGAGAATTTACTGCCGAAGGCGAAGGGCCTGGCGGGTCCGTTCGGCTGCCTCAACGTGGCGCGCGCCGGCATCGCCTGGGGCGCCATCGGCGCAGCCGAGTTCTGCTGGCATCGCGCCCGGCAATACGTGCTCGATCGCAAGCAGTTCGGCCGTCCGCTTGCGGCGAATCAGCTGGTGCAGAAGAAGCTCGCCGACATGCAGACCGAGATCACGCTCGCTCTACATGCGACGCTTCGGCTCGGCCGGCTGCTGGATGCCGGCCGCGCCTCGCCGCCGGCGGTGTCGCTGCTCAAGCGCAACAATTGCGGCAAGGCGCTCGACATCGCGCGGCTGGCGCGCGACATGCACGGCGGCAACGGCATCTCCGACGAGTTCCACGTCATGCGCGTCGTCTGCAATCTCGAGACGGTCAACACCTACGAGGGCACGCACGACATTCACGCCCTGATCCTCGGGCGCGCGCAGACCGGGATTCAGGCGTTCTTCTGAGTGCCGACTATGCTCCCGGCAAGTTCTTCTCGATCGCCGCGATGTATTCCGCGATAAAATGGTCGTGAATGAATTCGACTTTCAGCTCTCGTCGTTGAATTTTGTGCAGCACGTCGAGACCGACTTCGACCTGGTCGAGAAAGATTTGCCACCAGGCCGGGTCGTCGTGGATAACGCCGTTGCCGTCCAGGTATTCGACGTGGCCGCCGTGCCAATAGCCGAGCAGGCGCGGCGGAACGCGGGTCACGATGTCGAGGTGATTGACGTACCGAAAATAGACGGAGCCGAAATTGCCGTCGCATGCCTGGCAGAAGTCGATCGTGCCGACGCGCGGCTGACCGAACGTGTAGAGGCCGGCAATCGGACGCGGCAGCGTCTTCGTGGGGTCGGCCGGAAAGCGCAAATAGGCTGCGGTCAGGTGCGCGAGCGCGGCGCCGAGGCTGTGCCCTGTCACCCAGAGCGTACGGCCCTTGCCCGACCACTTCTGTAGCGTCGTTTCGATCGTGGGAGAAAGGCTGTCGATCGCGTTGCGAAAGCCGATGTGAATCAGCCCGATGGACCGGAACGGAACCAGCCTGATCTGCGAGTCCTGGAGCCAGTCGGCAAGGTCCGTCGTTCCCCTGAAGCAGATCACGATCGATTGTTTGAAGCTTGCGAGGAATCCCTGTGAGCCAGTGAAAGGATCGTCCAGAAAGACGAACTCGTCCAGCTCGTCGCCGATGATGGTGCCCAATCCGGATTTGATCGCGGTGTCGTGGAGATAGGCGATCTGGCTCGCCTGCGCCATCGCCAGCGCATTCTGCAACGCATGTTTGGTGGTCTTGGGATCGAGCGCCATGGCATGTGCTCCCCGTCGACGAGAGACAGCTTACGACCGCGGCGCCAGCTCGGCGAGGCGGCCGACCATCGGACTTTTGGGATCGACCAGCGCGTCGATCACGGTGAAATGGTTGGTGCCGGCGATGGCCTCGTAGCGCGTATGCATCCCGGCCTTGCCCCAGGTCTCGGCAACGGTGCGGCTCTGGCGTAGGAACTCGCTCGATTCGAGACCGCCGACCACGGCATCGAACACGCGGCCCGCGGGTGCGGGCCAGAACAGCGGCGAGACCTGCCGCACGTCGTTTGCGTCGAGGCGCAGATCCTGCGCCATGGGGATGCCGACGAGCGGCGTGAGGTCGAACAAGCCGGAGATCGAGTAGGCGGCCGGAATGAGATCGGGAGGCGCCTTGGGGTAGCGCGCCTGCCAATCGGTCGCCACCATCGCGCCGGCGAGGTGCCCGCCGGCGGAGTGGCCGTAGATCATCATGCGCTGGCCGGTGCGCAGCCAGAGGAACAGGCAGGCGTGCCGGATCTGCTCGATGATCTCGGCGATCGTTACCTCCGGGCAGAGATCGTAGCCTACCACCGCCACCGCGACGCCGTGCGCGTTGAGCCCGCGCGCCATGTGACTGAACAGCGAAGGATCGAGTGAGCGCCAGTAGCCGCCATGGATGAACAAAGCGAGCGGCGCGGTGACCTCGGGACGCGGCGCGAACAGGTCGATGAACTGGCGCAGCGTCGAGCCATACATCAGCCCGAGTTCGGCGCGCCGCTCCTGCATCGCCTGCGCGCGATAGTCCTCGGCGTCGCGCGCCCAGCGCGCGAAGATCTGGGGGTGCTCGGGCACGCGCGCCCGATTGTTGTATTCCACCTCGTAATCGATTGCCATGTGCTCTCCCCTGTGCGCCTCTCCTATCATCTCCGGCGGTCGGCGGGGAGAGGCCGGGCGCCCTTTGCGTTTGGCGCAATCGCGGCTATCTCTGGCGCATGAAGGTCGATGGCAAGCCGACGCGCAGTATCTGGTTGGAGGCGGACGGCTGGTCGGTCGGCGTGGTCGACCAGACCCAGTTGCCGCATCGCTTCGCGATCGCCCGGCTCGTCACGCTCGACGACGCTGCGCGCGCGATCGCGACTATGCAGGTGCGGGGAGCGCCGCTGATCGGGGCGACGGCCGCCTACGGAATTTGCCTGGCGCTGCGCGCCGACGCCTCCGACGAGGCGCTCGAACGGGCGGTCGCCACGCTGATGGCCACGCGCCCTACCGCCGTCAATCTCAAATGGGCGCTCGGCGAGATGGTGGCGGCGGTGCGCAACCGCCCGCGCGGGGAGCGACTCGCCGCCGCCTATCGCCGCGCGGACGAGATCTGCGAGCAGGACATCGCCATCAACCGGGCGATCGGAGCTCACGGCGCGGATCTCATCGCCACGATTGCCGCGCGCAAGAAACCGGGCGAGGCGGTCCACGTTCTCACCCACTGCAACGCCGGCTGGCTCGCTACCGTCGATTTCGGGACCGCACTCGCGCCGATCTACGTGGCGCACGATGCCCGCATCGCAACTCATGTCTGGGTCGACGAGACGCGCCCGCGCAATCAGGGCGCGGCGCTCACCGCCTGGGAGCTCGGCCAGCACGGCGTGCCGCACACGGTGATCCCCGACAATACCGGCGGCCACCTCATGCAGCACGGCATGGTCGACATGGTGATCGTCGGAGCCGACCGGGTCACC
>JBKPUA010000344.1:0-2213 GCA_046735815.1 Pseudomonadota bacterium | reverse complement strand
GGGGTCCGAGCCTGAGACCATTTGGGAGGTTCTTCATCGGCAAAAGGACATCCAATATTCCAGCCGCGTCGTGAGCCACATTGCACGCCAGCAGCAGGTGCACCGCCTGCGCCACGTCGTCTCGGAGCTGGTCAAGCGGATACCCGAAGATGCGCGCAACGATCCCGTCGTCAAGGATCTGACCGAGTATGGCTGCCTGACGCGCATGCACGTGGTGCGGCTGCTCGCGCCTCGGCTCGACAACGAGAACCACACCAAAGATATCGATTTCAGCGCCGCGGGCATTCGACAGCGCTGGGAAGCGGGCTATGCCGACAGCGCACGCGCGCTGCGTCGCGCGCCCTGGAACGAGCCGTGCGATCCGCTCGAAGGCGTCATTCTGCACGGGCCCATCCCCGAGGCCGAGCGCTGATCACACTGGTGCGCTACGAGGGTTATCAGGCGCGCCGGCGTCGCTTGGCCTGCCGCCGCGACTGTGCGCGTTTCCGTCGTCGTCGCCTTTCCGACCGGATCTTCGCCGCTTTCTTGGCGCAAGCCCTGCACCTGCAGCCGACCCCTTTGATGAAGGAGTCGAAATAGTCGCGGCCGTAATGGTAGGTGATCTCGTCGCCGGGCTTGATGTTCTTGATCGCGCGGATCTTGATGACGTGCTTGATGAAATAGACTTCCGCGTTCGGGCGGCACGCGTGGTTGATGTAACGCGCCCGGTTCCGACGGTTGGAGCCGTCGATCGTCCAGCGCGCGTTGACTTCGAACAGATATCGGTTGTCGAGCCGATCGGCCTGCTCGGTGGTGAGCTTCCTGCCGTTGTAGCGGATGATGAACTGGCCCTTCTTGATCGCGACGCAGGCGAATAGGCCAAGTCCGGTCTTGGAGCGACCGATTCGAAGATGGCGCGACGGTGACAGTCTCGCTGGCATGGGATTAGGATATGTCGTGGGATGCAGGTGCTCGAAGCAATCCAATGGGGAGATTTTAGTATTGCAGCACTTCGTACTTACTCGCAATTCCGATGCGGCGAGCCTTGCAACAGGCGAAAGTCCGGCTCGCTTCCGCGACGGCGCGAGAGTGTCGGCGAGTGAGCCGACGAAAACCGCTCGCGCCTGGAGTTAGCGCGTTTCATGCAGGCATACGACGTCGTCGTCATCGGTGCGGGTCACAATGGGCTGACTTGCGCCGCCTATCTCGGCATGGCGGGGCTCAAGGTCAAGGTGCTCGAGCGCAGGCCGGTGGTGGGAGGCGCGGCTGTCACCGAGGAGTTCTGCCCGGGTTTCCGAAACTCGATCGCGGCCTATACCGTGAGCCTGCTGAGCCCCAAGATCATCGCGGATCTGAACTTGCACGATCATGGGCTCAGGCTGGTCGAGCGGCGCGCGCAGAACTTCCTGCCGACGTTGGACGGCGGCTATCTGCTCGCCGGCGAAGGCCGCACCAAAGACAGCATCGCGAATTTCAGTCATACCGATGCGCAACGCTATGATGCCTTCAACCGGGAGCTCGATGCGAGTGCTGACCTGCTGCGCGAACTCGCGTTGCAGGCGCCGCCGAACCTCACGCATGGATTTGGGACGCGAACCATCGGGGAACTAATCAAAGTGGCGAGCGTCGGCAACCGGCTTCGTCGGCTGTCCACGGAAAATCTACGTGCGCTCTACGACCTGTTCACGAAATCCGCCGCCGACTTTCTCGATCAATGGTTCGAAGGCGAGCTGGTGAGGGCGTGGCTCGGCTTCGACGCCATCGTTGGCAACTATGCCAGTCCCTACATGCCCGGCACCGCCTATGTGCTGCTGCATCATGCCTTTGGCGAGGTGAACGGCAAGAAGCGCGCCTGGGGCCATGCCATCGGGGGCATGGGCGCAATTACGCAGGCCATGGCGCGCGCGGCCGCAGGCCACGGCGTCGAGATCGAGACCGATGCGCCGGTCCGGGAAGTCCTGCTCGAGAAGGGTAGGGCCATTGGGGTCGTGCTCGCGGATGGGCGGATCGTCCGCGCCGCTGTCGTCGCCGCCAATGTCAACCCCAAGCTCCTCTACACCGCGATGGTTCCGGAGAGCGCGCTCGATTCGGATTTTCTGCGCCGCATGCGCGCATGGCGCTGCGGCTCCGGCACGTTTCGAATCAACGTCGCGCTGTCGCAACTGCCGAGCTTCAGCGCGCGACCGGGGCATGATCTCGCCGATCACCACAGCGCGGGCATTATCCTCGCGCCG
>JBKPUA010000343.1:0-5806 GCA_046735815.1 Pseudomonadota bacterium | reverse complement strand
ACGTCGAGATTCTCGAGCACGGTGAGATCGGAGAAGATGCGCCGGTCCTCCGGCACGAAGCCGAGGCCCTTGCGCGCGATCTCGAACGGCCTCAGGCTCGAAATATCCTCGCCGAGGAAGCGGATCGTTCCCGCGCGCTGCGGGATCAATGCCATTAGCGCCTTGAACGTGGTCGACTTGCCGGCGCCGTTGCGGCCCATCAGCGCCACCACCTCGCCCCGATCCACATGGAACGACGGCTCGAACAGGATTTGCGCCGCGCCGTACCAGGCCTTGAGCCCCGTCACCTCCAGCACGCTCATGGCCGAGCCTCCGCATGGGGCCTGAAGGTGCGGCCGGTGCCGAGATAGACCTGCTGCACTTGCGCGTTGTCGCGGATCGCTGCGGCGTTGCCGTCGGCGATCAGCACGCCGCGCGCCAGCACGATGATGCGGTCGGCGTAGGCGAAGACCACGTCCATGGAATGCTCGGTGAACAACACCGAGATCGCGCGCTCAACGACCAACCGCTTCACCAACGCGATGAGATCGTTGCGCTCGCGCGGCGCCATGCCGGCGGTGGGCTCGTCCATCAGCAACAGCCGCGGCTCGCCGGCGAGCGCGATGGCGAGCTCGACCCGCTTCACGTCGCCGTAGGCAAGCTCTTTGCACGCACGGTCTCCGGCATCCGCCATGCCGACCTGCTCGAGCAATTCGAGTGCGCGGGTGCGATGGCGATGGGCGAACGCGGCGCCGAAGCGGAAGATCTCGCCGTGATGGCTCACCAACGCCATCTGCACGTTCTCGGCTACGGTCATGGAGCCGAAGGTGGCCGCGACCTGGAAGGTGCGGCCGACGCCGAGCCGCCAGATGTCGCGCGGCGCCAACCCGACGATGCTGTGGTCCGCGAGGCGGACGTCGCCATGGTCGGGCGGAAGCTGCCCGTTGATCATGTTGAAGCAGGTGGATTTGCCCGCGCCGTTGGGCCCGATCAGCGCCAGGAATTCGCCGTCGCCGACATCGAAGCTGACGTTCTCGACCGCGTGCACGCCGCCGAACGCCTTGGTGAGGTTGCGGACGGAAAGAATGCTCATGCCGGCTTTCTCCGCGCCGCCAGCCGCTTGCTGAGCGCGCCCACGATGCCGCCGGGGAACACCAGCACCAGCAGCAGGATCACGGCGCCGAGCAGGCCGCGCCAGAACGCGGTCTGGCGCATGACGTTGTCCTGCAACAGCGTGAAAACGCTGGCGCCGACGATCGGTCCGGTCAGGGTCTGGATGCCGCCCAGCAGCACCATCACCATGGCATCGATGGAGCGCGACACCCACGCCACGTCGGGAGAGATCGTGCCCTTGGCGAATGCAAACATCCCGCCGGCGATGCCGGCGAACGCGCCGGCGATGGCAAAGCCGAGCCAATGCACGCGCCTGACGTTGATGCCGATCGCTTCCGCGCGCAGCGCGGAGTCGCGCCCTGCTCGCATGGCATAGCCGAAGGGCGCGAACAGGACACGGCGCAACAGCAGAACCCCCACGACGGCGACGCCCAGCGTCAGTAGGTAGAAGGCCGGCCGACTGTCGAACGGCGCCTGCGGCCAGACGCCGAGAATGCCGTTGGAGCCGCCGGTGACGTCCTCCCATTGGAACAGGATCGACCACACGATTTGCGCGAAGGCGAGCGTCAGCATCGCGAGGTAGACGCCGGCGAGCCGCACCGCGAACCAGCCGAACAGCAACGCGCCCAAGAGCGCCGCCAGCGGCGCGGCGGCGAGCGCGAGCGGCGTCGGGGCGGCGAGAAACTTCACCATCAGCGCCGCGCCGTAGGCGCCGAGGCCGAAATACGCGGCGTGACCGAAGGAATGCATGCCGCCCGGCCCCATGATGAAATGCAGCGAGGTCGCGAACAGGATGGCAATCAGCACGTCGATGGCGAGCACCAGCGCATAGGGCGAGGCCTTGTACGCGAATGGCAGCAGCACGAGGCCGATCAGCACCACGGCCGCGACGATCTTGAGCGGCAGCGCCGCGGACCGGATCGGATCATCGATTTCGGCTGGATTGCGCACCGCGCCTTGCGGGCGCCCCAGCAGCCCGTAGGGCCGCACGATCAGCACCACGGCCATCACCAAGAACTCGGCCACCAGGGTGAGCTTGGAAAAATTTACCGCGACACCGCCGAAATGAACGACGCCCAGCCCGATGCACAGGGCCTTCACCTCGGCGATGATCACGGCCGCGAGGAAGGCGCCGCTGATCGAGCCCATGCCGCCGACCACCACCACGACGAAGGCGTCGCTGATGACGGTCAGGTCGAGGGCGAGATTGGCAGGCTCGCGCGCGACCTGGAGCGCGCCGCCGAAGCCGGCGAGAAAGGCGCCGAGCACGAACACGGCGGTGAACAGCAGCGCCTGGTTGACGCCCAGCGCCCCCACCATCTCGCGGTCCTGCGTAGCGGCGCGGATGAGCCGGCCGAAACGGGTCTTCTCCAGCATCAGGTGGAGCAGCAGCAGGACGACGGGACCGATGACGATCAGGAACAGGTCGTAGCTCGGAAAGTTGCGCCCGAGGATCTCGACCGAGCCGCGCAGGCCGGGCGCGCGCGGCCCCAGCAGATCCTCGGGGCCCCAGATGTATTGGGCCGCGTCGTTGATGATCAACACCAGCGCGAAGGTGGCGAGCAGCTGGAACAGCTCCGGCGCCTGGTAGATGCGGCGCAGGAGGAGCATCTCGATCAGCGCGCCGAGCGCCGCCACCACCAGCCCGGCGGCGATGATGCCGCCCCAGAAGCCGAGCACCCCGCCTGCTTTGATGGCGAAGGTGGCGGCGAGATAGAGCCCCAGCATGTAGAACGAGCCGTGGGCGATATTGATGATGCGGGTGACGCCGAAAATGAGCGACAGGCCCGCGCCCACCAGGAACAGACTCGATGCCGCTGCGAGGCCGTTGAGCGCCTGGAACAGGAGGGCTTCGAGGGTCATGGGACGAAGCCGCTCGGCTCACGCCAACTCGATTGCCGATTCCTTGATGCGGTCGTCCCCGCGAAAGCGGGGACCCATAACCGCCTGTGGAATATGGGTCCCCGCTTGCGCGGGGACGACAATAGTGAGTATGGCGTGATCAATTCATCGCCGCCGCGGGCCGCAACTTCTTCACCTCTTCGTCGGGCGGCAACACGCTCGCGCCATCGACGTACTTGACGTCCGACATGGTGCCCTTGCCGTCTTTCAGCGCGATCTTGCCGACATACGCGCCCATGGTCGCCTGCTGGTCGATGGCGCGGAATTCGAATGGTCCGAACGCGCCGTCGACCTTGAGCCCGCGGAAGGCGGCGATCAGCTTGTCGGTATCGGTCGAGCCGGCCTTGGTGATGCCGGCGGCCAGCGACTTGATGGTGTCGTAGCCGACCACCGAGCCCAGCCGCGGATAGTCGTTCCAGCGCTTCTGATAGGCGGCGACAAACGCCTTGTGCGCCGGAGTGTCGACCGCGTCCCAGGGATAGCCGGTGACGATCCATCCGACCGGCGCCTCGTCCTTGAGCGGATCGAGGTATTCCGGCTCGCCCGACAGCAGGCTCACCACGGTGCGGTTCTTGAACGTGCCGCGGGTCGTACCCTCGCGCACCAGCTTGGCGAGGTCGGGCCCGAACAGCACGTTGAAGATGGCGTCCGGCTTGGCATCGTCGATCGCCTGCACCACGGCGCCGGCATCGACCTTGCCGAGCGGCGGCGCTTGCTCGGTCACGAACTCGACGTCGGGCTGCGCCTTCCTGAGCATCTCCTTGAACCAGGTCACGGCCGACTGGCCGTACTCGAAATTGGGATAGATCAAGGCCCAGCGCTTCTTCTTCGCCGCCACCGCGTCCGGCATCAGCATCGCGACCTGCATATAGGTCGAGGCGCGCAGGCGGAACGTGTACTTGTTGCCGTTCTGCCAGGTGATCTTGTCGGTCAGCGGCTCGGCGGCGAGGAAGAACACCTTCTCCTTGCCGGCGAATTCGGTGACCGCGAGCCCGATATTGGAGAGGAACGTGCCGGCGATGATGTTCACCCCCTCACGGGTGACGAGCTCATTGGCGACGCGCACCGCGTCGCCCGGGGTCCCGCCGTCGTCGCGCGAGATCACCTCGAGCGGCTTGCCGAGCACGCCGCCCTTGCCGTTGATCTCCTCGACCGCGAGCTCCCAACCCCTCTTGTAGGGTTCGAGGAAGGCCGGTTGCGACTTGTAACTGTTGAGCTCGCCGATCTTGACCGTGCTCTGCGCGAGCGCGGGAGAGCCAAGACCGACGACCACGGCGCTCGCCGCGGCCAGCCGAGAGAGCTGGGAACTGGTGCTCATGCGATGCTCCATCTCAGAGAGTTGCAATCACGGTGACGGCGGACGGTGCGACGGACCAGGTGAAGCGTTTCGCCCGCGTGGTGCGCCATTGCCGGCGCGAAAGAGATCGTCCGCCAATTCGTTTGTGTGCAAAATAGTCGAGGCCGCTCCGGAGCTTGTCAAGCATACATAATCGCGCATGCGTGCCGAAAAACGCAGCAGCGAGCGATCGCGCGCCTCTCGTGACGCCGCTTGTCACTTGCGGTCGCGCAGGCGATCCATCAGCGCCTTCTCCTGGCCGCCGTCGATCTCGATCTGGGTGCCGTTGACCATGTGCATCAGCGGCGACGCCAGCATGACCACGAGGTTGGCGACCTCCTCGACCTCGGCGATGCGGCCCATGGGGATCGCCGACGGCGCGAGCTTGTCGGCCTCCTCGTAAGGCAAATTCATGTCGCGCGACATCGCCGCCACCAGGCCGGACCAGCGTTCGGTGCGCACCGGTCCGGGATTGACGGCGCAGAAGCTGATGTTGTGCTTGCCGTATTGGCCGGCGAGCGACAGGGTCAGGTTCTGGCCGGCGGCGTTGGCGGCGCCGGGCGCGATCTCCCAATAGGACGGCTTGACTCCGTCGTTGCCGATCAGATTGACCACGCGGCCGCCGCCCTGCTTGAGCATGATCGGCAGCACGTAGCGCAGGCAGCGCACGTAGCCCATGAATTTGAGCTGCAGCGACTGCTCCCAGTCGGCCTCGGTCAGGTGCTCGATCACGCCGCCGGGCGAGGAGCCCGCGTTGTTGACCATGATGTCGACGCGACCGAGCGCTTTGTGCCCTTGCGCGACGAAATTCTTGGCGTCGGCGTCCTTGGTGAGATCGGCGGGAATGGGCACGATCTTGCGCTTGGTCTCGGCGGCGATTTCGGCCGCCGCTTGCTCGAGCGGCTCTTTGCGGCGCGCGCAGATGGCGACGTCGACGCCTTCTTTCGCCAGCGCGAGGGCAATCCCCTTGCCGATGCCTTCGCTGCCACCGGTGACCAGCGCCGTCTTGCCATTGAGCTTAAGGTCCATGTCGGTCTCCTTTCATCTCGTCACGCCGGCCGGTGGGCGAGCCAGCGGCCCGCCTCAACAGCGGCGAACAATTCGGCGAGCGCGGCATTCACCGCCGCCGGCTCCTCGCTGTTGATGGTATGGCCCGCGCGGGGCACGACCAAGAGCGCGGCGGTCGGCGCGGTGCGCTTGAGAAACACACTGCCGTCGAGGCAGAGATCATCCTCATCGCCGACGATCACGAGCAGCGGCACTGAGAATTGCTTTAGCTCCGCCTCCATCTCCCACAGCGTCGGACGCTTGAGCTGAAGGTTGAGCATGGTGTGGGCGTGGCCTTCGGCGGAATGCTCGGCCAGCATGCGCGCGAATTCGGCCCAGCCGCGCGGGTCCTTGTGCTTGAACGCCTGCCGCATCGGGGCGTCGGCGTATTTCGCCGCCGCGGATGCGATGCCCTCCTCGGCGAACATC
>JBKPUA010000342.1:0-7103 GCA_046735815.1 Pseudomonadota bacterium | reverse complement strand
CGTGCGCTCCTTGTTGAAGGGCGAAAGCCCCCTCCATTCGTGTCCCGCCTTGCGCAGCCGCACGCGCCGCCCCACCACCTCCGAGACCGGAAGGCGCGCGCGCAACTCGTCGAGGAATTGAGGCGGAAACCGCATGCGGCCGGGCCTGCTGATTCGCTGGGCCTGCCAGTATAGAACCGCCCGTGACGCCTGCAGGACCAAGGCCGATTGTCCCAGTTATCCACAGGGGTGGGTGCCGCAGTGGGGTCGGGTTGGCCAAGGGAGCGAGCTCCCCTGGCTGTTTCCCGTGAACAAGTTCGCGCCGGGACGAGCATGCATGTCGTCGCTAAAATGGTGCCGACCGCACAGCAAATGACCCGTCATCCTGAGGCGCGAGCGCAGCGAGCCTCGAAGGATGAACGGCCCCGACTCGCGGCGGCATAAAGGCCGTCGCCCTTCGCGGCCCTCGCTTCGCTCGGGCACCTCAGGGTGACGGATCAGAGTGCGGTGTTTCTCAGCCGCCCATCGATCGCAAGAACATTTCTCAGGGAGGAAACAATGACTGCCACCAACGACCCATCGCTCACCCGCCGCGCCGTGCTGGCAAGCGCAGGCACCGGCGCGAGCGCGGCGGCGCTGTCGGGCACGCCGGCGCTGGCGCAGGCCACCCAGCCGAAGACCTTCGTGCTGGTACATGGCGCCTGGCACGGCGGCTGGTGCTGGCGGCGGGTGGCGGACCTGCTCGAAAAGCAGGGCCACAAGGTGTTCACGCCGACCATGACCGGCGTCGGCGAGCGCTCGCACCTCATGAGCAAGGATATCAATCTCGACACCCACATCACCGACATCGTCAACATCATCAAGTGGGAGAATCTCAACGGCATCTGCCTGGTGGTCCATTCCTACGGCGGCTGGCCCGGCTCGGGCGCGCTCGAGCAGATCGGCGATCGCGTCTCCGCGATCGTCTGGCTCGATGCCTTCAAGCCGGAGAACGGCCAGCGCGGATTCGACTTTGCTTCCGACTTCAGCCGCAAGGCGCTGTTGGCGGCGGTCGAAAAGGGCGAGCCCGGCCGTCCGGCGCCCACGGCCGAGGCGTTCCACGTCAACGAGAAGGATCGCGCCTGGGTCGATTCCAAGACGACGCCGCAGCCGAACGGCGTGGCGCTGCAGCCCATCAAGCTCACCGGCGCGCGCGAGAAGGTGGCGAAGAAGACCTATATCCGCGCCGCCAAATACCCGCAGCCAGCCTTCGATCAGGCTTTGGCGGAGTGCAAGGCCGACAAATCCTGGCGCACGTTCGAGGCCACCAACTCCGGCCACGACGTGATGGTCGACGCGCCGGAATGGCTGGTCGATGTCCTGCTGCAGGTCTCATGAGGAGGAGACAATGGCGAACGAACAGACGCGCCGCGCGATGCTCACTGGCATGGCGGCAGGCATAGGGGTGATCGGCATGGTCGAGCAGGCGAGCGCGCAGGCGCAGGCGAGCGGCAAGACTTTCGTGCTCGTGCATGGCGCCTGGCACGGCGGCTGGTGTTGGCGGCGGGTCGCTGACCTCCTGCAGAAGCAAGGCCACAAGGTGTTCACGCCGACCATGACCGGGCTGGGCGAGCGCTCCCATCTCATCGACGCTAAGGTGAACCTCGCCACCCACATCACCGACATCGTCAACGTGATCAAATGGGAGGGCCTGCGCGACATCGTGCTGGTCGGCCATTCCTATGGCGGCTGCATCATCTCGGGCGTGGCCGAGCAGATGGGCGGAAGCATCGGCTCGATCGTGTTCCTCGATGCTTTCGTGCCGGAGAACGGAGACACCCTGGCGACCAAGGCCTCGCAGCCGGTGCGCGAAGCGATCGCGGGTCTGGTGGAGAAAGGCGAGACGGCGATGAAGCCGGTCTCGGCCGCGGTGTTCCGGGTAAACGAGAAAGACCGCGCCTGGGTCGATGCGATGTGCACGCCACACCCGGTCGCGACCTTGACCGACAAGATCACCATCACCGGCGCGCGCGACCGCATCGCCAAGAAGGCTTACATCCGCGCCAAGGGCTATCCCAGCGTGCCGTTCGACGGTTTTCAGGAGCGGCTCAAGGCCGATGCCGGTTGGCGCGTCTACGAGCTGCCGTGCGGCCATGACATCATGGTCGACATGCCGGATCGGCTCAGCGAGATTCTGGTGGAAGCGGCGTAGCGGTCGAGGACTGGGGTTCCGCCCTCATGCTGAGGAGCGCGCCTGCGGCGCTGGCATAGCAACACCGCGCTTGCGTGCGCGCGTCTCGAAGCATGGGGCGGCCGCATGTTTATTGCGGCTGCAATCCGGACTCCTTGACGATCTGCTCCGAGGCCACGCGATCCTCCCGGATGAAGCGCGCGAATTGCTCGGGCGTGCTCGCGACCGGCTCGAGGCCGCGCTCGATGAAATTGCGCTGGCGAAATCCCGGCTCCTCGACAATACGAGCTGTCTCCTGCTGCAGGCGGTCAACGATCGGTTTGGGTGTCTTGGCCGGGGCCAGCAAGCCGAAATAGGAACGCCCCGCGAAACTCATTCCTGTCCCTTCGGCAATGGTCGGAATGCCGGGAAACAGCGGAGAGCGCTTGTCGCTGTCTACCAGCAGACCGACCACGGCGCCGCTTTCCATCTGTGCGCGCACGTTGGCGATGCCGTAGAAGCCGACCGGCGTCGATCCGTTGAGAAGGGCCGTCACCGCCTCGCCGCCGCCGCGGAACGGCACGCGCACGAGATCGGCGCCGGTGTCCTTCTTCCAGCGCTCGATGAACACGCCCAGCGGCACGGCCGCGGTCGAATAGCTCAACGTCCCCGGCTTCGCCTTCGACAGCGCGATCAGATCCGGGAGCGCCTTAACGTTGAGGGCCGCGCTCACGACCAGCGTCTGGGTAATGAAGAACAGCTGGGTGATCGGCTCGAATCCGTTTTCCGGATCGAAGGCGAGGTTCTTGAACAGGAACTGATTGAAGACCAGCGGCTCACCCGGAATGATGCACAGCGTGTACCCGTCAGGCGCAGCCTCGGCACAGGCGCGCGCGCCGATATTGAACGCGCCGCCCGGCCGGTTCTCGACGATGACCGGCTGGCCGAGCCGCTTGTTCAGCTCGTCGGCGAGCGCGCGCATGAAGATGTCGCTGGTGCCGCCGGCGCTCGAGGTTGCGATCACGCGGATCGGCCGCGTCGGGTAGTCCTGTGCGAGCGCGCGGGAGTGGAGCGGCAGCAAGACCAGCGCAACCAGTAACGCACAGAGACCGGAGAAACGCGCCATGGCTTTGCTTCCAATCATTGCGGCTGCAGGCCTGCTTCCTTGACCACGCGCTCGGAGGTGATGCGATCCTCGACCAGGAAGTGCGCGAACTCCTCGGGCGTGCTCAGGATCGGCTCGAGCGCACGGTCGGTGAACTGCTTCTTGCGAAATTGAGGCTCGTTGCCGATGGCGGCGACGTCCGCGCGAATCTTGTCGATGATCGGCCTGGGCGTCCCCGCCGGCGCCACTAAGCCGAAATAGACGCGGGTGAGATTGCCGCGATAGCCGAGCTCGGCGAGCGTCGCAATGTCCGGGAACAGCGGCGAGCGCTGCGCACCATCGACCGCGAGGCCGAACATCGTGCCGCTCTGCAGATGGGAAATGAAGTTCTGCATGCCGAGGAAGGCGATCGGCGTCGAGCCCGACAATATGGCGTTGGTGGTGTCGCCGCCGCCGCGAAACGGGATCGCCACCCAGTCGGCGCCGCGCTCGCGCTTGAGCTTCTCGAGATAGAGCGCGAGTGGCAATGACGGCGCGGTGTAGCTCAACGTTCCCGCCTTCGCCTTCGAAAGCGCGACGAGCTCATCTACTGTCCGCACGCCGAGCGCGGCGTTGACCACCAGCGCCTGGGTGTTGAAGAACAGATTGGTGATCGGCTCGAAGTCCTTGGCGGGGTCGAAGGTCAGCTTCTTGAACAGGAACTGGTTATAGGCGAGCGGCTCGCCCGGCATGATGCAGATCGTGTAGCCGTCGGGCGGCGCGTCGGCGCAGGCGCGGGCGCCGATATTCGAGGCGCCGCCGGCACGATTCTCCACCACCACCGGCTGGCCCCAGCGCCGATGCAGCTCCTCGCCGAGCACGCGGGTGAAGACATCGCCGGTGCCGCCGGCGCCGACCGCGACGATGGCTCGCACCGGTCGCGCCGGATAGTCCTGCGCCAGAGCCGGCCACGCGAGTTCGGCAAGCGCGAGAACGAGCAGCGGCAGCTTTCCCCTCATGGCACTTCCTCCCCGGCGTTTCTTCTCGTAAAGCGAGTCACAATGCAGCAGCGGGCGGGAGGCGACAAGCATATGGCGCAGCAGCAAATGAGCGCACCGGCGCCGTCGGCCACATCACGGCGCGCAATTGTCATCGAGCGCGACGTCAAGGTTGCGATGCGCGACGGCGTGCGCATCTCGCTCTGCGTCTACCGACCCAAGCGCGCAGGGCGGGTGCCGGCGCTGTTCGCGGCCTCGCCCTACCAGCACGAGTTCGACAGCGTGCCGGCCTTCCCGCTTTTCCTCTGGCGCGAGACCGGACCGATCGAATGGTATGTCGAGCAGGGCTACGCCTACGTGCACGCCGACGTGCGCGGCTCCGGCCGCTCCGAAGGCGAGTTCGGATTCATGGATGCCGCCGAGCAGCAGGACTATGTGGAGCTGATCGCCTGGATTGCGCGGCAACCGTGGTGCAACGGCCGGGTCGGCGGCATCGGCCAATCCTATTACGCCATGGCGCAATGGCTGATGGCGACGTTGAACCCGCCGGGTCTCGCCTGCATCGCGCCCTATGACGGTCTCGTCGACCAGTATCGCTGCTCCAACTATCACGGCGGCATTTTCTGCAACTATCGTTCGTCCTGGTACGCCAACTTGCGCGCCGACAACCAGCATTGCCCCGCGGGTGGCAGCGGGCGGCCGCCGATGCGCTTCGATCTCGTCGGCGCCATCACCGAGCACACGCTCGACGATGCGTGGTGGCGGGAGCGCTCGGCGTTCGAGCGCCTCGGCGAGATCAAGGTGCCGGTGCTGTCGATCGGACACTGGGGCAAGATGGGCCTGCACCTGCGCGGCAACATTCTCGGCTTCGAGGAGGTGAAGGCGCCGAAGAAGCTCGTCGTCACCGGCGCCAAGAACGTGCACGAGGCGCACCACCAGTTCGATCAAGTCGCATTCCATCGTAACGAGCTGCTGCCGTTCTACGACGCGCACCTCAAAGGCATCGCCAACGGGTTCATGGACGGAGCGCCCGTGCGCCTGTTCGTCCGCGGCGCCGAGGTCTGGCGCGAGGAGCCGCAATGGCCGCTCGCTCGCGCGAGCTACGTTGCCTACTACCTGCGCAAGGGACCGTCGGGCAGCGTGACCTCGCTCAACGATGGTGGTCTCTCGATCGAGCCGCCCGCGCCCGAGGAAGCGGCGACGAGCTACGCCTATCCCGACTGGGAATGGATGAATGGCGTGGTGACGAGCGGCCCGGACGGACGCCCGGACCCGGTGCGCCGCGTGCTCACCTTCACCTCGGCACCGCTTGCGGAGGACATCGAGATCACCGGCCCGATCGTGCTCGAGCTTTATGCGTCATCGGACCAGATCGACACCCGCTTCATCGTCAAGCTCGCCGACCAGGCGCCGCAGGACGAGGCCGCGCGGGCCAAGGGCGTGCAACCCGCCTTCACCAACGTGTCGAAGGGCTGGCTGCAAGCCTCGCATCGCGAGAAAGACGAGAAGCGCACCACCGCGCTGCGCCCGTTCTACACCCACGCCAATCCGCAACCGCTCACGCCCGGAGAAATCTACCGGTACGACATCGAGGTGCTGCCGATCGCCTATGTGTTCAAGAAGGGCCACCGCATCCGCCTGGAGATCGCCAACGGCGATTCACCTTTGACCGACGCAGTATTCACCCATCCCTATCCGCCAACCGCGATCGGCACCGACACCATCCATCACGACCGCGCGCACCCGTCGCGCCTGCTGCTGCCGGTGGTGAGGGAGTGAACTGAGGCGATAAGGCGACCTCGCGCCACAGCGTCACCTCCCCCTGAAAGGGGGAGCATAGGCGGCCTCCGGCCGCCGTTCTTAGTGCTAAGAACGCCGATGCGAAGCATCGGCTATGCCGCCGAAGCGCAGCGAAGACGGCCGGGTTGGGGTCATTTGCTGCGTGTCGACGACCCCCACCCCGCCCCTCCCCCCTTTCAGGGGGAGGAAGTCACACCGTTCGTGTGGCGACAGATGCGGCTCACTCCCACAATCGCCGTCACTGCGGCTCGAGGCCGGCGTCCTTGACGACCTGCTGCGCCATCGCGCGATCCTTCTTGATCTCGTCGGCGAATTGCGCGGGCGTGTTGACCGCCGGCACGAGGCTGCGGGCGGTGAGATGGCGCTCGCGGAAGGTGGGGTCGCTGACGATGCTCGCGACCTCGTTGGCGAGCTTGTCGACGATCGGCTTCGGCGTGCCGGCCGGGGTGAACAGCCCGTACCAGCTGCGCGAGGGCGCCCCGTCATAGCCGGTTTCGGCCATGGTCGGAACGTCGGGGAAGTTCGGAGACCTGATGTTGTTGAGCATGACCAGCGGCGTCATGGTGCCGGCGCGGATCTGCCCGATGACATTGCCCTCGCCGATGAGCGCGATGGGCGTCGATCCGCTGAGCACCGCATTGACCGCCTCGCCGCCGCCCTTGAACGGCACGCGCACCCAGTCCGCGCCTTTGTCCTTCTGCAGCCGTTCCATGTAGAGCGCGAGCGGCACCGACGCCGTCACGTAGCTCAAGGTGCCGGCCTTCGCCTTCGACAACGCGATCAGCTCGTCGATAGTCTTCACGTCGAGCTTGGCATTCACGACCAGCGTCTGGATCAAATGATAGAGATTGGTGACCGGCTGCAGCCCCTTGTCCGGATCGAACGGCATGTTCTTGACGAGGAACTGGTTGTACGCCACCGGCTCGGCATTGAGGATGCAGACGGTGTAGCCGTCGGGCGGCGCCTCGGTGCAGGCGCGGGCGCCGAGGTTCTGCATGCCGCCGGGCCGGTTTTCCACCACGATCGGCTGTCCCCAGCGCTTGAGCAATTCGTCGCCGAGCGCGCGCATGAAGATGTCGCTGATCCCGCCCGC
>JBKPUA010000341.1:0-4188 GCA_046735815.1 Pseudomonadota bacterium | reverse complement strand
GTGATGGCGCTGGCCTACTGTGCGGAGGTGCTGGCGCGCTACTTCTTCTCCGCCCCGCTCAACTGGTCGGGCGATCTCAGCAGCTACCTGCTGTGCGCGTGCGCCTTCCTGGCGCTGCCGAAGGTCACCCGGGACGGCGCCCACGTCGCGGTATCCCTGCTGGTCGAGATGATGGGTCCGCGCGCCCGGCGCCGCTACATTCGGCTGCTCTGGTATCTCACCGCCGCGGTCTGCCTGTTCGTCACGTATTTCATCGCGGTGGAGGGCATTCGCCAGTTCAACGAGGGCGTTCTCACCACCGCCGCGACCCAGATTCCGCGCTGGTGGATTTCGGCCGTCGTTTGCTACGGGCTGGCGAGCTCGTCGCTGCATCTGCTGACCGTCCAGCCCGAGCTCGCGCCGAGCGAGCCGGCAGTCGGCGAGGGTGTGCCGTGAGCTGGTGGGCCACGCTGCTCTCGGTCTTCGGGCTCCTGTTGCTGCTGTTTGCGACCGGGCTGCCGATCTTCGCCTGCTTCATGCTGATCAACGTCGTCGCGGTGCTGATGTTGATGGGGGTCGCCGGGCTCGGGCTGTTCGTGAACAGCATGCTGGAGACCACGACCACCGAGGCGCTGGTGGCGATACCGCTGTACGTGCTGCTCGGCGAGCTTCTCTTTCGCGCGGGCGGCGTGAGCGTGCTTTATCAGTCGCTCAACCAGCTGATCGGCGCCATTCGCGGCCGGCTCTACGTCATCGCCATCACGCTGGCCGGCATCCTGGGCGCGATCTCGGGATCCGCCATGGCCTCGGTCGCCATGCTCGGCCGCTTCGTCTACCCGACCATGATCGAGCGCGGCTGCGATCGCAGGCTGTCGATCGGGATGATCCTGGCCGGCGCCACCCTCGATCCGATCATTCCGCCCAGCATTCTGGCGGTAATCCTGGCGACGTTGGCCAACCTCTCGGTCGCCGAGTTCCTGGTCGCCGGCATCCTGCCGGGGATCGTTCTCGCCGGCTCGTTCGCCGGCTATGCGGTGATCCGCACCATCATCAATCCGGCGCTCGACTCGCCGGTGCGCCGGGACCCCGACGCGAAGAATGATTGGCGCTCCACGCTGTGGTCGGCGGTGCAAATGCTGCCGCTCGTCGTCATCATCTTTCTGGTGTTGGGACTTATCCTTGCCGGGGTGGCACAGCCGACCGAGGCGGCCGCAGTCGGGATCGTCGGCTCGGTGCTGATGTCGGTGCTCTATCGCAAGTTCTCGCTCACCATGCTGTACGAAGCCTGCATGGGCGCGGCCTACACGACCTCCACCATCCTCATCATCATCGCCAGCTCGAAGTTGTTCAGCCAGCTGCTGGCGTTCACCGGCGCGACCGCCGGACTGATCGATTTCACCTCGCAGCTCGCCCTCAATCGCTGGTTCTTGTTCTTCATCATGATGGCCGCGGTGTTCTTCTTCTGCAAATTCATGGACCAGCTGGCGCTGATGCTGATCGCGGTTCCGGTCTACTCCCCGCTGATCGTCCATCTCGGTTTCGACCCGATCTGGTTCTGGATGCTGTTCCTGATCAACATCACGCTCGGCGGGATCACGCCGCCGTTCGGCTATACGATGTTCGTCTTCAAGTCGGTGCGGGCGGAAGTCTCGATGGTCGAGATTTACTGGTCGGCGGCGCCGATCGTCGGCGTGGCGCTGCTCGCCATGCTGCTGATGAGTGTCTTTCCGCAGATCGTGACCTGGTTGCCGGCAAGCCTGCGCTGATCCAGTCTGCCGTCAAGCGCCGGCATGAGCATGATCCCGAAAAGTGGACGCCGGTTTTCGGAAAAGATCATGCTCCACCAATAAGCGACAAGCAGCGGCAAGGGAGCGGGAAATGATCGAGCTCTACCATCACGGTTCGTCGGTGTGCGCGGCCAAGGTCCGTTTCGCGCTCTACGAGAAGGGCCTCGAATGGAAGGGGCATTACATCGACATCCTCAAGGGCGAGCAGTTCGATCCCGCCTATCGCCGCCTCAATCCGAAAGCGGTGGTGCCGACCTTGCTGCACGACGGCAACGTGATCGTCGAGTCGACCGTCATCAACGAGTATATCGACGAGGTCTGGCCCGACCCGCCGCTCAAGCCCGCCGACCGCGCGGCGCGCGCCAGGATGCGATTGTGGACCAAGGCGGTGGACGAGGACCTGCATCCGATCTGCGCCGAGATCACCTTCGTGTCCTGCCATCGCCACATCATCAATCGGCTGGGACCGGCGAAGGTGAAGGAATTTTTGGACTCCACGCCGCCGCAATCGGTCACGCCGACCTGGCACGCGCGCAAGAAGGACCTTGTCACCCGCGGGCTCGAGGCTCCCAACGTTGCTGCGAGCTTTCACCTGCACGACCGCTATTTGCAGAAGATGGAAGACGTGCTGCAGGACGCGCCGTGGCTGGCAGGCGCCGAATTCTCGTTGGCCGACATCTCGGTCACGCCCTACGTCAACCGGCTGGACATGATGGGCATGTCCGAGCTCTGGGCCAAACGGCCGCGGCTCACCCAGTGGTGGGAGCGCATCAAGGCGCGCCCGACATTCGTGCCGGCCTTTCTCGAATGGTGCCCGCCCGACCTGACTTCCGATCTCAAGGTGTTCGGGTCGCAGACCTGGCCGGAGATCAAGCGGGTGCTGGGGGAGTAGTCGAGTAGCGGGAGAGAGAACCAATGCTCGAGCTTTACCATCATGGATCGTCGACTTGCGCATCGAAGGTGCGCTTCGTGCTGGCGGAGAAGGGGCTGTCATACCAGTCGCATTACGTGGACCTTCTCAAGGGCGAGCAGTTCCGGCCGGACTACTTGAAGCTCAATCCGCTCGCGGTGGTGCCGACACTGGTGCACGACGGCGTCGTGCTGGTCGAGTCGACGGTGATCTGCGAGTACCTGGACGACGCGTTCCCGGAGGTGCCGCTCAAGCCAAGCAGCGCCATGGCGCGGGCACGCATGCGGCTGTGGACCAAGGCGGTCGACGAGCAGCTGCAGCCGGCGGCGAAATACATCACCTACGCGGCCTGCCACCGCCACATCATCAAGCGGCTGCCGCCCGACAAGTTCGAGCAGTTCATGAAGGGCCCCGAGGGAGAGGCCGAGACCCGGGTCGCCGGCGATCCCGATTGGGTGGCCAGCAAGCGCGCCATCGTGGAGCAGGGCGTGGCGGCGCCCGGCGTCGACAGGAAGTTCCGCATGTACGACCGTTATCTGCAGAAGATGGACGACGCGCTGGCGGACGGGCCATGGCTCGCCGGCGCTGCGTTCTCGCTCGCCGACATCTCGCTCACCCCTTATGTCAACCGGCTCGACATGCTGGGCATGTCAGAGCTGTGGACGCGCTCGCGCCCGCGGCTGACCGGCTGGTTCGAGCGCATCAAGGCGCGGCCGACCTTCAAGCCCTGTTTCCCCGACTTCTGTCCGCCCGACCTGACCCGCGATCTGAAGACCTACGGCTCCCAGAGCTGGCCCGAGGTGAAGCGCATGCTGGCGAACAGCGAATAGCGAACCCCGACGCCCCCTCCCTAATTTTGCGTCGTCGGTTAGCCCGCTGCAGTCGCTCAAGAATCACAACATATCAAAGACTGCGTCCCGAGCGATCACCACAAAATGCGCGACGTTTCCTTGACTCGTGACATTGCGGATCGCCCTTCCGAGGCCATCGCACGGCGATCATAGGGCTGCGGGGTAGAGCGTAACGCCAGCGCGCTGACGGGCCTCGTTACGGGCCGCCGCTCGCGCTGACGCCGACGCTTTGAGTCCTGTCTCGACACGTCAGGACACGTAGGCGGCGTTTCAGAAATCGCTAGGTGCGAGCACGCCAATCACATGTCCGCTTTGGCCCGCCTTGCGGACTCAAGCCGGACATGTCCCCATGGTCGAGAAGTGCCATCTGCAGACATCATTCGGTACGGCCAGAGCCATCCACAAATTCACTGAGCAGAGCTTGCCTCGATGCCTTCGACCCGCGAACGCTTTGGCCAAGCGACCTGTGAGCGAGGGAAATCACCAGGTTCGGCATGATTTATTTTTCCCCTGTTTTGCCTAAGATGAAGGACACGCAGAACCCCGGCCGCACGACGCCAGCAACACCCCAGCTTTCCGCGCGAGGAGACGCAATCACGATGGCCATCAGTCTGACCGTCAATGGGACGACCCGTTCGGTCGAGGCCGAGCCGGATACGCC
>JBKPUA010000340.1:0-8404 GCA_046735815.1 Pseudomonadota bacterium | reverse complement strand
TGCTGAGCGGCTCGCTCGCGCTGCTGTCCGAGGCGGCCCATTCCCTGATCGACGTCGGCGCCACTGTGATGACCTATTTCGCGGTGCGCGTGTCCGACAAGCCTGCCGACGAGGAGCACCACTACGGCCACGGCAAGGTCGAAAGCGTCTCTGCGCTTGCGGAGACAGCGCTGCTATTCGTGCTCGCCGGCGTGGTGATCTGGGAGGCGGCCAAGCGGCTGATCAGCGCGCAGCCGCCGGAGGTAGAGGCCACGCCATGGGCCTTCGCGGTGATCGTGGCCTCGATCGTGATCGACTTCTTCCGCGCGCGCGTGCTCTACCGCACGGCCGAAAAGACCTCGAGCGAGGCGCTGGAGGCGGACGCCCTCCATTTCGCGTCCGACATGTGGTCGTCGCTGGCGGTGCTCGCCGGGCTTATCGGCATTACGCTCGGCTACGTACGGGCCGACTCGGCGGCGGCGATCGTCGTGTCCGTCGTCATCTGTATCGCGGGGTGGCGCCTCGCGCGCCGTACCGTGGACACGCTGACCGATACCGCGCCGGCTGGGGTCGCCGACACCATCCGTGCCGCCGTCACGCGCATTCCCGGGGTGGTGGGAGTGGAGCGGCTGCGCGTACGGCAGGTGGGCGAGGTGCTGTTCGTCGATTTGGTCGTCGCCGTGAGCCGCACGCTGCCCCTCGACCGCGTCGCCGTGCTCAAGGACCGCATCGTCGAAGCGGTGAGCGCTGGCGGCCGCGCCGCCGAGGTGACGGTGACCACCGAGCCGCGCGCGCTCGACGACGAATCCGTGCTCGAGCGGGTCATGGTGATCGCTCGCCAGCGCGGACTGGCGGTGCACCATGTCACCACGCACGCGATCGAAGGCCGGCTCGCGGTCTCACTCGACCTCGAAGTCGACGGCACGCTTTCGCTCGGCGCCGCACACGACGTCGCCAGCGGGCTCGAAGCGGCCGTTCGCGAGGAGTTGGGGCCGCAGGTCGAAGTCGAGACGCATATTGAACCGCTGCAACCCTCTGACGAGCCCGGCCGCGACGCCTCGTCCGCGCGGATCGCCGAAGTGCAGCATGCACTCGCCGAGATCGCCGCGCACGTCGATCTGGTGGGGGAGATCCACGACGTGCGCGTGCGCGAGGCTGCCGACGGCGAGATCGTCAATTTCCACTGCGTGGTCGATCCCATTCTGAAAGTGGCGAACGTGCACGAGAAGGTCGATGAGGTGGAGCGCGCGCTGCGGCTGCGCTTTCCATCGATCAAGCGCGTGATTGGCCACGCCGAGCCGACGTCGCAGGCATCCGCGTAAGGTCGCAGCGACATTTCAGCATCATGGAATCAGTACGACGGCGCCTTGCAAGCGGCCCTCGCGCAGGTCCGCCAGCGCCTCGTTCGCCGCGGCGAGCGGATAACGCGTAACCTCGGTCTTCACGCCCGCCTGCGCGGCGACGCTCAAGAACTCGCGCGCATCGGCGCGGGTGAGATTGGCGACCGATACGATGTGCCGTTCCTCCCACAGCCAACTGTGGGGGAAGGACGGAATATCCGACATGTGAATGCCGCCGCACACGACGCGGCCGCCCTTCTTCACCGCCTTGAGCGCCAGTGGAACCAGCGCGCCCACCGGGGCAAAGATGATCGCGGCGTCGAGCGGCTCCGGTGGCATCTCCTCTGAGCCGCCGGCCCACACCGCGCCGAGCGATTTCGCAAACGTTTGCGCGGCCACGTCGCCGCCGCGGGTGAACGCGTAGATGCGGCGGCCCTGCCAGGCCGCGACCTGCGCCAGGATATGGGCGGCTGCGCCGAAACCGTAGAGGCCGAGCGCCTCCACATTCACCTCCGCCCCTTCCCCGCAGGCCATTCGATAACTGCGCCAGCCGATCAAGCCGGCGCACAGGAATGGCGCGATCTCGGCGTCGTCCATTCGTTCCGGGAGCGGAAAGCAGTAGCGCGCATCCGCAAGCGTGTGCGTCGTATAGCCGCCGTCGCGGGTATAGCCGGTGAATAGCGGTCGATCGCACAGGTTCTCGCGGTCGCTGCGGCAATAGGGACAGACGCCGCAGGTATAGCCGAGCCAGGGAACGCCGATGCGTTCGCCGATCGCGAACCCCGCCACGTCCGCCCCGAGCGCGGCGACGCGCCCCACGATCTCGTGACCGGGCACGATCGGAAGCTTCGGATTCGGCAATTCACCGTCGACCACGTGCAGGTCGGTGCGGCAAACCCCGCAGGCCGCGACCTCGACGAGAATTTCGCCGGACGCCGGCGTGGGCATCGGCCGCTCGCGCATTTCGAGGGGCGTCCGCGGCTTCTCAAGCACCATGGCGCGCATGCTCCTACCTCCAGCGCGCGACGACGGCCCTCAATCCGCTATCGCCGTCGCAAGTCCTGCCGCACTCCTTTTCGCCAAGAGCTCGTCGAGGCTCTTGCCGAAGTCCTTGAGCATGACCATCGCGGCGTTGCGACCAGGGCCGGCGGAGATCGAGCCGCCGGGATGGGTGGTGGAGCCGGTCTGGTAGAGGCCGGCGATCGGCATGCGATGCGAAGCCCAACCGGGCACCGGACGCATATTGGCGGACTGCGCCGCGTTCTGGGCACCGCCGTGGCACGAGCCGCGCCAATTGTGCGGGTTCATGCGTTCGAGATCGAGCGGGCTCTCGACCACGCGGGCGAGAATCTTGTCGTCCGTGAGGTTGGTCGCGAACCGCCGCAGGTAGTTCAGATTGGCCTGCGAGACCTGCTCCTTGATCTCGTCCCAGTGCTGCGCGCCTTGCGCGAGATCATACGGCTGAAAGCCGATCACCTTCACCGTGTGCTTGCCGGGGGGCGCGCGTCCCGGATCGACCACCGTCGGGCAGACCGCGAGCAAGACCGGGTCTTCCACATTGACCTCGCCGCGCGCGTAGTCGTAGCCCATGCGCAACGCCCGGCTCGCCGTCGACAGGATCCCGACTGCCATCGGCGCGAGCGTCCCGCCGGCGACACCAAACCGCATCGGCTCGGTGGTGGCATAGTGCGTGACGAACAGCGTGGGGCCGGCTTGCCAGGTCTCGACGCCGGCCACGAAATCATCGCCCCAAGCCGCGCGCGGCGCCATCTCCACGAGATGCTTGATGTGGATGGTGGACAATACCGCCTTCCCGGCGTGATAAGCGCTGCCGTCAGCGCATTCCACGCCGGCGCAATGGCCGTTCTCGACGATCAGCGCCTGCACGCTCTTGTCGGTGAGAATGACGCCGCCGTGCGCCTCGATCAGGCGCGCAAGCGCGCGCGAGAAGGCGCCCGATCCGCCCTTCGGAACGCACCAGCTCCAGCGCTGCCGACCGTACACCAGCGAATAAGCGAGCCGGCCCGACATCGGCCATTCCGGCGGAACCACGGTCTGGAACGCCATCCACAGCATGAATGAGCGGCAATGGTCGTCCTCGAATTGATCGCGAATGATGTCCCAACCGGACATCGCGATCCGGCGCAGCCAGCGCTTGCCGTCGGGATGCTCGGCGAGCCGCTCGTTGATCGGCTTGCCCCATTCGATCGGGGTGTACGAGACCGCGTCGAAGATCGGCTTGACCGCCTCGTATTCGGCGATCATGCGCCGATAGGCAGCGGCATCCTTCTTGGAGAACTTGGCGAACTCGTCGCAGGTTCGCTCGATGTCGCGGTACTGCGTCAAATAGCTGCCGTCGACGAACGGCACATGCACGACGACCTCCGGATGGATGTATTCGAGGCCGTAGTCGGCGAGCCCGAGCTCATCGTTGCGCAGCATCGGGCTGTCCTGGATCACGACGTGCGCCGTCCCGCACGAGTCGTGCTGAAACCCCGGCAGCGTCAACTCCTCGGTGACGCAATTACCACCGACCACCGGCCGACCTTCCAGCACCAGGCAACGATAGCCGGCTTTGGCGAGATAAGCGGCCGCGATCAGGCTGTTGTGCCCGGCACCCGCAACAACGACATCGAAACGATCGGCCATGTCCATTCCTGTTGATCAAAGCGCAACACGACGATTTCTCTTCGGCGTGGTCAAGACCCCCGCGGCCGGCGGCGCGCGAGCGGCGCTTTCGACGCGACCAATAAACGATGCCCCGCGAGAGCGGGGCATCGCACAGCGTGGCGAAGACCGAGTCTGACGCGCGATGCTCAGATCCGGACGTTCTTCACGTTGGCGTTGGCGTAGATGCGGTCACGCGCTTCGTTGCCCAGCCGGGTGAGACGGTCGAAGTCGACCCCGACCAGTTGCCCATTGCGCTTCATCACCTTGCCCGCGATCAGCACGGTGTCGACATTCTGCGGGCCCATGCTGGTGACCACCGCGCCGACCGCGTTGTTCATCGGCATGACGTTGAGCTTGTCGGTGCGCAACAGGATGACGTCCGCGTCCTTGCCGGGGGTAAGCGTGCCGATCTTGCGCTCGAGTCCGTTGGCGCGCGCGCCTTCGATGGTGGCGAATTCGAGCACCTCGCGCACGGTGAGGAACTTGGGCGGGCTCTTGTCGCCGGCGAGCCGCTTCGCCCACACCTCGTTCTTCTGCAGCGAGAAGATCGTGCGCATCTGCTGGAAGAAATCGTTGGGCACCGAGGTTTCGACGTCGACGCTCAGCGACGGGCGGATGCCGGTATCGATCGCCTTCTGGATCGGCGGATTGCCGTGGCCCATTAGCGTCTCGACGTAACCAGCGATAGAGATCGTGCCGCCGGTGTCACGGATCAGCTTCCACTCGGTGTCGTTGAGCGTGCAGCAGTGAATGTAGGTAGTGTCCGATTTCATGGCCCCTTCGGCGTTGAGCTTCTCGAGCAGGCCGACCCTCCCCCGCTCGCCGACACCGACGTGGATGGTGATGCGCGCGCCGACGTCGCGGGCAGCCTTGAACGCCGGCAGGATCTGCTCGGGTGAACCGGACGGTGCCGCCAGATAGAGCGTCACCAGCTGATCCTCGCTGGAGAAATATTGCTTGCGCAGGCGCGCGATGTCGCCGGGATATTTCGAGCCTTTGGCTTCCCACCAGCGGCCATCGGCAGTCTGCGCGTTGCCGTAGGCGAACACGGCCCGAACCCCGGAATCTTGGAGCGCTTTGACGGCGGCATCGCTGTGCTCCGGAGTGTTGTGGATGTGCGACCAGTCGAGAACGCAGGTGACGCCGCTGTCGAGCGCGCCGATCGCGCTGAGATGGTCGCCGGCGTAGACGTCGTCGGGCGTGTATTTAGCGCCGAACGTCTTCTGCACGACCGCGATGTAGTCGTCGAGCGAGCCGTCTGGAAGGACGTTGCGCAGGATGCCCTGCCACATGTGGCGGTGGGTATCGACTAGCCCGGGCATCACGATCATGCGCGAGGCGTCGATGACCTCAGCGTTGGGCGCGCTGATATTGGGACGCACGGCGGAAATCTTGCCGCCCTCGATCAGCACGTCGGCCTGCTCGAAATCGCCGACGGCGCGGTCGAGGGTGAGCACGCAGCCGCCCTTGATCAGGATCGGCCGTCCCGCAGCGGGTGTACCGCCCGGTTGTTGCGCGCTGGCAGGCGCGGCGACAGTGGCGACCATCGCCGAGGCGGCAGCCGCGCTCGCGGCGGTAGTGCAGAGGAATTGGCGCCGCGACAGCGATGCATTGCACGCGCCGCACGCGCACAAGGCGTTGTCCGCGAAATTGCGCAGATGCGTCATGGGATCCTCCCGAATGCCTGTTGTTGTGGACGCGATGCTAGCTCCCTTCACGCGCCGCTGCCAGCGATGAGACGGGCGCGCGCCAGAGGTGGCGTGGGTCGCTGCCCACCGCAGGGAGGTTGGACATCAAAAAACAAGAGGAGCGCATGCGACGCATGCGCTCCCCTTCACCCAGATCAGATCAACAGCTGGTGCAGCTAATTCGTGATTTCCTTGAACACCTCGGTCAGGTTTGCGGTCTCATCCTTGATGGTCTTGTCGAATTGCTCCGGCGTATCGGTCACGCCGATGACGAATTGCGCCGCCAGCTTGGCCTTGACCTCGGGCGAGCGGATGAGCTGCACCACGTCGCGATTGATCTTCTCGATGATCGGACGCGGCACGCCCGCGGGTGCCATCAAGCCGAACCAGGAGTCATAGATGTAGTCCAGGCCGGCTTCCCTGAAGGTCGGGACATCCGGCATTTCCGGGATGCGCTGGGGCGTCACCGCCGCGATCGCGCGCACCTTGCCGGCCTCGGCCATCTCCTTGGAGAGATTGACCGGGGCGAAATACATCTGCGCGTCGCCGCGCACCACCGCTGTTACCGCGTCAGGAGCGCTCTTGAACGGCACGTGCACGATGTTGATTCCGGCCGCCTTGCGAAACAGCGCGCCGGCGATGAAGGTCGTGCTGGCGAGACCGGGCGAGGAGAAATTGAGCGTGCCCGGTTTTGCCTTCGCCAGGTCGATCAGCTCCTTGAGTGTCTTGGCCGGCACCTCAGGGTTGATGATGAGGTAGAGCGGCGCGGAGCTGACGCGGGTAATGCCGGCGAAATCCTTGACCGGATCGAACGGCAGGTTCTTGTTCACCAGGCCCGCAACGGTGTGGCCGTTCGAGGTCAGCATCAGCGTGTAGCCATCCGCCGGCGCCTTGGCCACGGCGACGGTCCCCGCGAGCCCGGGCCGGTTCTCGACCACCACCTGCTGGTTCCAACGCTTGCTCAATTCGTCGGCCAGGATGCGCGCCATGATGTCGGTCACGCTGCCGGCACCGAACGGCACGACGATCGTGACCCGCTGGTTAGGATAATCCTGCGCCATGGTCGGCGCCGGCGCGCCGAAAGTCGCGGCCAGCAGCGCCACCACGCCGAGCCAAAGCGTTCGAAGCACCGTCATCACATTTCCTCCCAAGATTGCCAGTGCACCCATAGTAATGGGTTGCGGCTTCATGAGAAGCGATTAAAGCAGGATGCCGATTTTCCGTATATGAGTAAAAACGTCACCAGCCCGTACGGAACTGTTCGCCAAAGTTCCGCGGGAGGGCCCCAACAAACGGACCCGATATGCGCACCGAAGAAGCTCGTCCCGTCCGGCTCAAGGACTATCGCCCGCCCGATTGGCTCGTCGATGCCGTCCACCTCGACGTCGCGCTCGACCCGTCGGCGACGCAGGTGCGCGCCACGCTCACGCTGCGGCCCAACGGCAACGGCGCGGCGCCCGCGCCGCTCGTCCTCGACGGCGACGGGCTCAATCTGCGCGCGCTCAAGCTCGACGGCGCCACGCTCGCCGCGGAGCAATTCGTCGCCACGCCCGACCAGCTCACCATTGCGCAGCCGCCGCAGCGCTCGTTCGAGCTCGAGATCGAGACCGTCGTCGACCCGTCGGCCAACACCCAGCTCTCCGGCCTCTATCGCTCGGGCGCGATCTATTGCACCCAGTGCGAGGCCGAGGGCTTTCGCCGCATTACCTATTTCCCCGACCGGCCCGACGTGATGGCGGTCTACACCACCCGCATCGAGGCGGAGAAAACCGACGCACCGGTGCTCTTGGCCAACGGCAATCTGGTCGCCTCGGGCGACGTGCCGGGCACGCGCCGCCACTTCGCCGTCTGGCACGATCCGTTCCCCAAGCCGTCCTATTTGTTCGCGCTGGTCGGCGGCAATCTCGCCTGCGTCGAAGATCGTTTCCGCACCATGTCCGGCCGCGCGGTGACGCTGCGCATCTATGTCGAGCCCGGCAAGGAGGCGCGCTGCGCCCACGCCATGGACTCGCTCAAGCGCGCCATGCGCTGGGACGAGACCGCGTTCGGCCGTGAATACGATCTCGACATCTTCATGATCGTCGCGGTCTCCGACTTCAACATGGGCGCGATGGAGAACAAGGGGCTCAACATCTTCAACGACAAATACGTACTCGCGTCGCCCGAGACTGCGACGGATAACGACTTCGAGCGTATCGAGGCGATCATCGCCCACGAATACTTTCACAACTGGACCGGCAACCGCATCACCTGCCGCGATTGGTTCCAGCTCTGCCTCAAGGAAGGGCTCACCGTGTTTCGCGATCAGGAGTTTTCCGCCGACCAGCGCTCGCGCGCAGTCGAGCGCATCAGCGACGTGCGCGGCTTGCGCGCGCAGCAATTCGTCGAGGACGCGGGTCCCCTCGCCCATCCGGTGCGGCCGGAGGTCTATCACGAGATCAACAACTTCTACACTGCGACCGTCTACGAGAAAGGCGCGGAAGTCGTGCGCATGCTCAAGGTGCTGCTCGGGCCTGAGCAGTTCCGCGCCGGGAC
The DNA here is from genome assembly GCA_046735815.1 of Pseudomonadota bacterium. Lineage (GTDB taxonomy): Bacteria > Pseudomonadota > Alphaproteobacteria > Rhizobiales > Xanthobacteraceae > VAZQ01. Next base: position 192 of record JBKPUA010000340.1, on the reverse strand, counting down.
GGATCTCTACTTCGCCCGCCACGACGGCGAAGCGGCGACGGTCGAGCAGTTCGTGCAGTGCTTCGCCGACGTCTCTGGTAAGGATCTGAGCCAATTCATGCTCTGGTACTCCCAGGCCGGCACGCCCGAGGTCGTCGCGACCGGCAGCTATGATCCGCAAGCGAAGACCTATCGGCTCGAGCTCGCGCAGAG
>JBKPUA010000339.1:0-5058 GCA_046735815.1 Pseudomonadota bacterium | reverse complement strand
TTCATCGAGCGCAACAGGGGCTGGTTGTCCCAGCTCTATCTGGCCTCTGGGGGCGGCAACATCGGCATGGGGCTCGGCCTTGCCGAGGTCACACGAATGTTCTGGCTGAAGACCCGTTCCGTTGAAGGCAAGAGCTTCTCCTACCGCCCCGACTTCATTCCGACCGCGCCCGCAAGCCAGCAGTGGTTCAAGCTCGCCGAGTTCACCGTCACGTCGGGCAACGGGCGTTGCGCATCGGCCTGCACGTTCATGCACATGGCGGGCATCGACCGGCAGGGCCCAGCCTACGTGCATCGTGGCCGTCCGGGTAAACCTGGCGACAAGTCGATGACCGAGATCATGGAGGGCCTGGACCGCTCGGAGGACAAGATCCTCGCCCTCTACCGCAAGATGGATGCCGGCGAGGAGGCGATACGCCTGTTCCAGGAAACGACCACGTACACCGTCGCACCGGTGGTCGTGGCCAGGTTCCCTCGCTATGTCGCGGACCTTCTGCGCAGCAAATGCGGTGCAGCCGCGGTTCAGGCCTATGACCCGCAAGCGGCGGAAAGGATCGAGATCGAGCGCTGCATCGCATCTGCGCATGAGAAGGAGCGTCTGGCGCAGTTCGGCAAGTATTGCCGCAGCAGCTGCGATCGCTCGGCCATCACCACCGCGGTTAAGGCAAAGCTCGACCAGCTTGCTCCGCCGCCAGCGACGGCATCCCAGGCTCCGGTTCGCAGGTAACCGCCTGGATGCTTGGAACTGTCGATTCTCGTCGCACGCGGAAAAGGAGTCAGACCCTCCGAGGGTGACTTCACCTCTCCGGCGCCCGCAAGGCGTTCGCAAAGCACCGCGAAGCTGTGCCCGGAGGGAGATGAAGATCAGCTAAGCGTTGGTCGGAGTGGCAGGATTTGAACCTGCGACCCCCTCGTCCCGAACGAGGTGCGCTACCAGACTGCGCTACACTCCGCCACAGCGCCGGCCTTATAACCCGTGGGCCGGAACGGCTGCAAGCAGCGATATCCCCAAACGCAGCCGTGCCCCAATCACAGGCACCCCCGATGACCGCGCCGCTCGCGACCCATGTGATCGAGGCAGGAGTGATCGAGCCCGTAGCGGGCGCGGTCGCGCAGGCCGCGCGCACGCTGGCGGCCGGCGGGCTCGTGGCATTCCCGACCGAGACCGTCTATGGGCTCGGCGCCGACGCCACCAATGGCGCGGCGGTGGCGCGGATCTACGAGGCCAAGGGCCGCCCGTCGTTCAATCCTCTCATCGCCCACGTCGCCGACGCCGCCGCGGCGCGCGCGCTCGCGCGCTTCGATCCCGCCGCCGAGCGGCTGGCGGAGGCGTTCTGGCCGGGACCGCTCACCCTGGTGCTGGAAAAGCGCGCGGATTGCCCGGTCGCGGAGCTAGCGACCGCCGGCCTCGACACCATTGCCGTGCGCGTGCCGAGCCATCCGCTCGCGCGCGCCATCCTCGCCGCCTTCGGCCGGCCGGTGGTGGCGCCCTCGGCCAACCGCTCCGGGCACGTGTCGCCGACCAGCGCGGCGCACGTGCTCGCCGATCTGCGCGGGCGCATCGAGCTCGTCGTCGACGGCGGGCCGACACCGATAGGGCTCGAATCGACCATCGTCGCCTGCCTCGACGGTGCAGTGCTGCTGCGGCCCGGCGCGCTGCCGCGCGCCGAGATCGAGCGCATCGTTCCCCTTGCCGAGTCGCCCCCGTCGCCCGCGCGCGTCGCTGACGGCGACAGCGACGACGTGCCGATGGCGCCGGGGCAACTCGCCTCCCACTACGCGCCGCGGGCGCGGCTGCGGCTCGAGGCGGAGAGCGTCGAGCCGGGCGAGGCGCTGCTCGCCTTCGGGCCGGCGCCTATGCGTGGCATTGAGCACACCGTGCGGGTGCTCAACCTGTCGCCACGCGGCGACCTGATCGAGGCCGCCGCCAATCTGTTCTCGCACCTGCGCGCGCTCGATGCCGCCGGCGTCGCATCGATCGCGGTGATGCCGGTGCCGCACACCGGCCTCGGCGAGGCGATCAACGACCGCCTCGCGCGCGCGGCCGCGCCTCGCACGCGCGGCGGGGCGCGGTAGACCTCGCGCAACACTCGCGATTTCCCCGGCGCTGGGGTTCTCGTATACGATCCCTGGGACGACAAGACCCTTCGCATGGAATTCGCATGACGCTCGCCGAAACGACCGCCGCCCCTGACGCCGCCTTGCTTGCGCGCTTCATCGCGATCGTGGGCGAGAGGCACGCCATCACCGATCCGCAGGCGCAGGCGCCCTATCTTCTCGAGATGCGCGACATGTTCCCCGGCCACACCCCGGTGGTGCTGCGGCCGGGCTCGGTCGAGGAGGTCGCCGCCATTGTCAAGCTCGCCAACGACACGGGCACGCCGATCGTGCCGCAGGGCGGCAATACCGGGCTGGTCGGCGGACAGACGCCGCAGCACGGCGAGATCGTGCTTTCGCTCAACCGCCTCGACCGCATCCGCGAGGTCGACCCGGTGTCGAACACCATCACCTGCGAGGCCGGCGTCACTCTGCAGCGGGCGCGCGAGGCGGCCGCCGGCGTGGACCGGCTCTACCCGCAGCTCCTGCCGTCGGAGGGAACCTGCACCATCGGCGGCAATCTCTCGACCAATGCCGGCGGCACCGCCGCGCTCGCCTACGGCATCGCGCGCTCGCACGCGCTCGGCCTCGAGGTGGTGCTCGCTGACGGGCGCGTGCTGCACGACCTCAACAAGCTCAAGAAGGACAATACCGGCTACGACCTGCGCGACCTGTTCATCGGCGCCGAGGGCACGCTCGGCGTCATCACCGCGGCGGTGCTGCGGCTGCTGCCGCGGCCGCGCTCGGTGGAGACCGCCTTCGTCGGCGTGCCGTCGCCGCAGGCGGCGCTCGAGCTCTTCGGGCTCGCAACCGAGCGCACGGCCGGCGGGGTCACCAGCTTCGAATTGATGCTGCGCATGGGCGTCGAGCTCGTGCTGCGCCACGGCTCCGGCTGCCGCGATCCGCTGCCGGAGAAACATCCCTGGTACGTGCTGATCGAGCTCTCGTCGCAGGCGCGAAGCGGCCTGCGCGCAGTGCTGGAGGAGATTCTCGCCGAGGGCCTCGAGCGCGGCCTGATCGAAGACGCCACCATCGCCGAGAGCCTCGACCAGGCCAAGATGTTCTGGCGCATCCGCGAGATGTTCGGCGAGGTGCAGCGCCACGAGGGCGGCTCGATCAAGCACGATGTCTCGGTGCCGGTGGCGGCGGTGCCGGCCTTCATCGCCGAGGCCACTGCCGCCGTCACCAAGCTGATCCCGGGGAGTCGCCCGCTGCCGTTCGGCCATCTCGGCGACGGCAACATCCACTACAACGTCACGCAGCCCATTGGCGTCGACAAGGCCGCGTTTCTCAAGCGCTGGAACGACGTCAACGCCGCGGTGTTCGCGGTGGTGGCCAAGCACGGCGGCTCGATCTCCGCCGAGCACGGCATCGGCGTGATCAAGCGCGATCTGCTGCCGAAGGTGAAGGACCCGGTCGCGTTCGAGCTGATGCGCACGCTCAAGCGCACGCTTGATCCCAAGGGCATCCTCAATCCGGGCAAGGTGCTGTAGCCGCGCCTGTTACGGACATTCAAAACAACGACGGCTGGCGGTCGTCCGTCTTCGGCTTCTTCGTGCGCTTGGCGGGAGCGGCGTCTTCGTTCGGCGGCGGCGCGGGCGGCTGCGCCGAAGCAGGCGCGATCAACTCCGGTCCGTCGTTGTCCGCACGATTGACCGCCGGCGAAACCTCGTAGGCTTCGAGCAAACCTTCGCGCGCGGGCATGCACAACTCGGTGGCGGTCAGCGCATCGACGTTGCGGCAGTCGAGCCAGAGATCGAACGCCTCCGGCGGCACGATCGCGGGCATGCGGTCGTGCAGCGGCGCGAGCTCGCGATTGGCGGGAGTGGTTATGATGGCCACCGTTTCCATCTCCTCGCCGTTCGGCCCCATCCAGCTTTCCCACAGGCCCGCGAAGGCGATCGGCGCGCCATCCTTCGGGCGCACGCAGTACGGCCGCCGTCGCCGGCCGTCGTCCTTCCAGTCGTAGAAGCCGTCGGCGGGAACGAGGCAGCGACGATAGCGCATGGCGTTGCGGAAGGCGGGCTTGTCGTTCATCGATTCGACCCGCGCGTTGATCAGCAGGGAAAACCTGCGCGGGTCCTTGACCCAGGTCGGGATCAGGCCCCAGCGCACCAGCGCGAATTGCCGGCGGCCTTCGACCACGCGCACGATCGGCACCGGCTGGGTCGGCGCCACGTTGTAGCGCGGGGGAAAATTCGGCTGCTCGAGATAGCCGAACAGACGCCGGATCGCCTCCGGCGAGGACAGCACCATGTAGCGTCCGCACATCGGGGACTTGTCTCGTTTCCGGGCCCGGACTAACCAGATATGCAAAGCTGGCGGAAGGCGTCCTATCCGATTGTCCTCAGATAATGCGCGCGGAGCATCGGCGCCATGGCGGACGCCAGATCCTATCCTGAGCGTCCGTTCCTCGCGGCCAGCGCCGCCATCGTGCGCGACGGCAAGATCCTGGTGGTGCGCCGCGCGCGCCCGCCGGCCAATGGCCTCTACACGCTGCCCGGCGGCGTCGTGGAGGTCGGCGAGACGCTGATCGAGGCGGTCGCGCGCGAGGTGCGCGAGGAGACCGCGCTCGAGATCGAGCCGGTGGCCCTCGCAGGCTTTCGTGAGACCATCGTCCGCGATGCCGACAGCCGGGTCGAGCGCCACTTCATCATTCTGTGCTTCGCCTCGCGCTGGCGGGCGGGCGACCCCGTCCTCAACGAGGAGCTCAGCGAGGCGCGCTGGCTCGATCCGGCCGAGCTTGCCGGCCTGCCCACCACGCCCGGCCTCGCGGAGATCGTGGCAGCCGCATTCGAGCGGCTGGCAGAAGCGGGGTGAGTGCCTTTTTTCCGTCCGGTTGAGCCGTGACAAATGGCCGGACATCGGCCATAGCTCCCCTACGAAGAGCCATGTTACGACGCGTTCTGATAGCAGCCTCGATCATCGCCGCGATGGCGGCCGCGCCGGCGCGCGCCGAGGT
>JBKPUA010000338.1:0-7925 GCA_046735815.1 Pseudomonadota bacterium | reverse complement strand
CAGCTCGGTGATCAGCCCGTTCGGGCTGCGGTGATAGGTGAAGAGATTGTGGCCGATGCCGTGACGGCCGGGGCCCCAAAGAATCTTGAAGCCGTTCTTGCTGAGGAAATCGCACGCACTCTGGATGTGCGACCAGTCGCGCAGCTCGAACGCGGTGTGAAAGTGCTTGTTCTTGCCGGTCTCGACCAGGTTGATGGTGTGATGGTCAGGCCCGCAACGCAGGAAAGAAAAATAGTCGCCCATCCAGTCGGACACCCGGAAGCCGAGCACGTCGCAGTAGAAGCGCGTGACGGACTTCACGTCAGTGACGTGGAAGGCGACATGACCCAGCTTGTGCGGAACGATCCCGGCGCTGCGGAACTTTTGGTTCCGCGCTTCCGGCCGCTTGAACACCTCCATGATGGTCCCTTTGGGATCCTCGAACACCACCATCTCGCCGATCGTCGGCTCGGCGTCCTTCTTGCGCGAGGTGCGCAGCCCGTGCGCGGCGGTCTGCTTCTCGAAGGCGTCGAGATCGTCCTCCGGTCCGAGCTGGAAGCCGATGTGCGTGCATCTCGGCTGCTCGCCGCGCCGCAGGATCACGGAGTGATGATCGTTGGCGTTGGCGAGATAGACCGCGTCTCGCTCCTTGGCGACAAGCGTGAACCCGAGAATGTCAGTGTAATACTCGGCCTGCTTGTCGAGATCGGGCGTCTCGTAGCTGGCGTGAGATATCTTTCTCACTCCGATCATGGCATTGCTCCCTTTCGTTTCGATTTTGCCGCGAAGAGCTCGAGCGTGCAGCGATCCGCCGTATGGGGGAATCGACCGACGGCTACTTCGACGAGCGCGATTGCGTCGGCGCCGCGCAGCCGCGCAGAAAAACTTTGACCGCAATGCGCACGGTCTCGTCGATCTTCTCGCGTCGTGCGGCCCGCGGCACGCCGGTCAGCCAGCCGAGCTGGTGCTCGCCGATCAGCATGTCGAGAAACAGCACCGCGAGCCGATAGGGGTCTTCCTCGATGATGCGTCCGGCTGTCTGCTGTTTCGCGATCCAGTCGGCGACGACGCCGTAAGCCGAAGCCGGGCCGGTCTCGAAGAAAAGCCGCCCGATCTCGGGGAAGGTGCGGCCGATCGAGACCATGAGGCGGTGAAATTCGAGAATCGGCGGCGATAGCACCATGGCCAGAAACGATTGGCCGATCTCGGTCAGCTGCGCTTCCAGGCTGCCCGTGGTGTCGACATGGATCGCCACCACGACGTCGCGGCATTTCTGCCGGACCACGGCTTCGAACAGGCCCTCCTTGCCGCCGAACCAGGCATAGATCGTCGCCTTCGAGCCGCCGACCACGCCGATGATCTCGTCGATCGAGACGTTGTCGTAGCCCTTCTTGAGGAAGAGCGGCCAGACCGCGCGGGCGATGCGCTCGCGGCGCTGCTCGGCGGTCTCGGCGCGGCCGGGGCCGCGCAGGCTGCCGCGGGGGCGCCTGCGCGCCAAGGGTTTAGTTTCTTGAATCGACATCGGATTCCCCGACCGCCGCGCATCGGCGGCCACGCCTGAATTTTTCGATTGCATCCTACCAGCATCCTACTGTAACGTACAGTACGCTGTAACGTACAGTACGGTACAGTGTCAAAGCAAAAAGAAACCGAGCCATAGGGAGCTAACGCATGCCAGCCGACCTCCCCTTGCAGGATCAGCTCGCCGCGCGGACGAAGCTCGCGTTGCGGCGGCTCGCGAGCGCCGTCGCTGTCGTCACCTGCCGAGATGGCGCGACGCGGCACGCCATGACGGCCACCGCCGTCAACGCCATGAGCATGCAGCCGCCCTCGATGATCGTCTGCGTGAACCGCGCGAGCTCATTCCATGCCGCCATCAGCCGTGCCGAGAGCTTTGCGATCAACCTCTTGCACCGCAGCCAGGAACGGATCTCGACCGGATGCGGCGGGCGCCTGCGCGGCGAGGATCGATTTGGCTTCGGCGAATGGAGCGAGGAGAACGGCGTGCCCGTTCTCCCCGATGCGCAGGCGCGCATCGTCTGTGCCAAGGACGAGCGCTTCGACTATGGCTCGCACACGATCTTCCTCGGCCGCGTGACCTCCGTCGGCATTCATGGCTCGGTCGACCCGTTGATCTATGTCGACGGCCATTACACCGGCCTACCCGCTGACGACTTTGCCGCGCCGTCGGCCCCATCCGAGATCGAGATGCTCTGCGCCATCATCGGCTGACCGGTCGCGATCGCAACGCGCGCGTAAGCCGTACGTGCCGTGAAAAGGAACGAGGAAAGCTCATGATCTACGTTTCGAAAGAGGTCGCCGCCAATGAGAACCTCCCATCGGGTCAGCCGAAGCTGAGCCGAAGCGATATCTGGAAAGGCCTGGTGATGAAGGCGGAGAACGCCCTGCCCTTCGTTCCCGGCATGGCCAAGTGCAACGTCGTCGCGCGTACGCCCAACGGGCTCGTTCGTGACATTGAATTCCGCGGAGAAGACGCGCGCGAGCGGATCACCTTCTATCCGGAGAACAAGGTGGTGTTCGTCCGAGAATCCGGAAACGTCGACGGCTTCATCGTCAACGAGGTGCTCGGGGACGATGACAATATGCGCCTGCGGTTCAGCTTTGCCCTGCAGCTCGTCGATGCGCCCTCCGACAGCGTCGAGGAGCGTGAGTTCCGGCAGATCATGGAGCGGGATTATGTCAAGGCGGTCGATGCCACGCTCGCGGCCATTCGCAAGATGGTGGTGGACCCGCAATACGCCAAGTGAGGATTACATCGCAACCACAGCGTACCGCAAAGCCGGTTAACGGCGAACACGGCTATCAGGGAGGACGATTGTCATGCAGATAGAAGCCACGCGCCCCGCCGCTACTGCCAAGGCAGCGCCGCGGCCGGAATTTGCCATGATCCTTGGCCGAGTACGCAAGCTTCGCTCAGAGATCGAGTCGCGGGCGCTTGCGACCGAAAAAGCCAAGCGGGTGCCTGCCGAGACAATGGATGCGCTGCGCGACGCGGATGTCTTCCGGACAATGCAGCCCAAGCGGTTCGGCGGCTACGAGTATGGCCCCGCGGAGCTTGCGCAGATCGGCTTCGAGCTCGGGCGGGCCTGCGGGAGCACCGGTTGGTGCGGGACGCTGGCGGTTTGTTTCGGCTGGAAGACAGCCTTCTTTCCGCTCGAGGCACAGCAGGAGGTCTGGGACAATCCGGACAACCTGCTCGCCGTTTCCTACACGCCTTCGCCAAAGGTGGAAGAGGTCGACGGCGGCTACAAGATTTCCGGCAGCTGGCCCTATGCCAGCGGGGTCGACAACGCCGCTTGGCTCATACTCGCCGTGCTGATTCCCGGCAAAGCAACGCCACCGACGGCGGCCTGGTGCCTGGTCCCGGTCGGCGATGTGGTGGTCGATCATGACAGCTGGAACGTGAGCGGGCTCGAGGGCACCGGATCGAAGACCGTCGCGATTCTCGATCCCGTCTTCGTTCCGAAGCACCGCGTGCTGCCAATCGGCGCGGTCTTTTCCGGCAAGGTGCCGGGACTCGAGGTGCCGGGGAATCCTCAGGCTCGCTTCGGCTTTCCGACCTTCGGTCCCACAGCGCTCGTGTCGCCGATCGTCGGAATGGCGCAGGGCGCGCTCGACGCCTTCACCGAGGCTGCTCGTGATGCCAAACGCATGGCCAGGCCCGGCGTTTTCGAGAAGGTCGCGGAGTCGCCGCTCATCCAGAGCCTGATCGGCGAAGCTGCCGCACGCATCGATGCCGCGCAAACCCTGATGGTCACGAGCCTGCAGGAGGCACAGGAAATCGTGCGCGCCGGCGGCACGCTCGACATCGAACAACGCGTGCGCATCCGTCGCAATCACGGTTTTGCCGCGCGGACTTCGGCCGAGGTTGTCAACGACATCTTCTTCAAAGTCGGCGCAGCGGCTATTGATGAGAAGAATCGCGTGCAGCGTTTCTGGCGCGACGCCAACGCCGCGGCGCTGCACTCCAGCATCGACTGGGACACCCTGTCGGCACTCTATGGCACGCAGCAATTGGGGCTTCAGCCGCAGGGCCTATTCTAAGTCGGCTACTGAGCTCAGGACGAAGGCCGGGAGCGTTTCAGTGGTTGTGCTCGAGCAGCTGCGTTACGTGCGCCTCGTTGCCAACGAGCTTGGCCGTGCCGCGGATTTCGCGCAGCGGGTGCTGGGGCTCGAGCCGATCGAGAGGACGCCCGAACTGGCGACGTTCCGATCGGACTTTCGCGACCACACGCTCGCATTTGCGACCGGCGAGCACGCCGTCCAGTCCGTCGGGCTGGAAGTGCGTTCGCCCCATGAGCTCGACGCGGCAGCCGAGGGATTGGGTCGGGTGGGTGTCGTCGTTGACCGCGGATCGGCCGATGACTGCGCGCTGCGCAAGGTCAAGGACATGCTTTGGTTCACGGACTGCAGCGGCAACCGCATCGAATTGGTGGTGCGGCCGCTGAACTCGGGGTGGCGTTATTTTCCGAGCCGGGACGTGGGAATCACCGGTCTTTCCGACGTGATGATACGCTCGGTCGACATCGATAAAGACCTGTCGATCTGGTGTGATGTCCTCGGTGCGCAAATCAGCGACTGGGCGGGCGACGCCGCCTATCTGCGCTTCGACGATGCCCATCACCGGATCGTCCTATTCCCCGGCGTCCAAGGCGGCATTCTCACGGTCGAATACGCGGTCGAGAACGTCGATCTGTTGATGCGGAATTACTACGCGCTGCGAGAGTTGCAGGTCGGCATTCTGCATGGACCGGGACGCCGGCCGGCCTCGGAGCAGCTGTTCCTGACCTTCGCCGGGCCCACGGAGGTTCTCTTCGGCTTCGTCGCAGAAGGCGCGGCGGCAACGGAGAAACGCCTGCCGCGGCAGTTTCCCGCCGGCGCGGCGGGACTTTGCAACTGGGGAAGCGAATGCAAGATTGGCGAGTTCGGCGCCTCTTCGGAGCATAGAAGCAATCGATCCACCAGGAGGCCGCTGACGTGATCAAGCTGCAAGACGTCTCCTATGTCCGCCTCGGCACCGCAGATCTCGACGGCGCCGTACGCTTCGCCACGGATTATCTGGGCCTCGAAATCGCATACCGCTCGAACGGCGCGGTCTATCTCAAATCCGATCAGCGCGAGCACACGCTCTGCTACTTCACCGGCTCTCCGGCCGATCAGACCGCCGCGTTCGAAGTGGCGGAGCGCACGGACCTGGAGGCAGCGGCCACGGAGCTCGACCGGCTCGGCCATCGCGTCCGCATCGGCTCGGCGGAGGAAGCCGAATTACGCCGAGTACGCAGCTTCATCAGCTTCGAGGATCCGACGGGCAACCGGATCGACCTGGTCTGGCGGCCCGCCTACAGCAGCCGGCGCTATCACGGCGAGCGGGACGCCGGGATCACCGGCTTCAGCCACATCGGGCTCTGCACCACCGATCCGGTGCGGGACGAAGCCTTCTGGACCACGGTGTGCAACGCCCGTATCAGCGACCGGATCGGTGATGCGGCGCTGCTGCGTATCGACGAGGTGCATCACACCATCGCACTGTTTCCAGCGAGCCGGGCCGGCATCCAGCACATCAACCATCAGGTCGCCACCGGCGACGACGTGATGCGCTCGTTCAATTTCTTGTCTCAACGTCAGGTGCCTATGGCATTCGGACCGGGACGGCATCCGACGTCCTCGGCGCGATTTCTCTATTTCGAAGGTCCGGATGGAATGATCTTCGAGTATTCCTCGGGCGTGCGCGAGATCGCCGACGAGCTGCTCTATCGTGAACGCCAGTTTCCATTTGACCCGAAGGGATTCTGCGAGTGGGGCGCGAAACCGGAGATCAAAGAGTTTCGCAATTGAGCGGCGCTAGTGCCCCGAACCCGAAGTTCGCACGCATCGTGCTGCAAAATCGGTTGCGAACTTCGGGTTCAAAAAGGGGCACTAGACTCATAGAGTTGCTAGTGTCCCTTTGATTCCGAAGTTCGCATCAGAGGTCGCCGCAAGGGTGTGCGAACTTCGGAATCGGGACACTAGCATGCTTCTCGCGGTTTTATTGCCGTGCTAGATTTTGACTAGCAGAGCAGCGTCCCGATACAGCCCTGCCCTTGCACAGGGCAAACGAAATGCGTCGCAGCGGCTAGGGGAGCTCATGAACACGGCTCTTCGAGCTTTGGCGACGATACTGGGCCTGTTGCGAGCGGTGACGCGCTGATCGACGCTCACGACGAAGGCTGCCATGCCTGTCGGCGGATCTCAGGGAGGATCCCCATGCGTTACCGAGGCTCAATCTGTGCAGTCGCACTGGCTATGGCGCTGCTGGCAGCGCCATCCGCCGCCCAGGTGGTGGATTTCGGGAAGTATCCGAACTTCAAGGGCCAATGGGCTCGCACCGGCAATCCAAACAACTGGCGTGCGCTCGCGGGCCCGGCTCCGCTCACGCCGGAATATCAGAAGATCTTCGAGGAGGTTCAGGCCGATCTGAAGGCCGGGGGCCCCGGCAATTGGCCGTCGACCTTCTGCATTCCGGCCGGCATGCCGGCCATGATGAGCTTCTACGATCCGGCGGAGATCATCGTCACGCCGGAGACCACCTACATCCTGATCAGCCACAACGACGATTCGTACCGCCGGATTTATACCGACGGCCGCGATTGGCCGGAAGATCCCGAGCGTACTTTCGCGGGCTACTCGATCGGCAAGTGGATCGACGAGGACGGCGACGGCAAGTATGACGTGCTCGAGGTCGAGACGCGCTTCCTCAAGCTCCCGCGCAGCTACGATACCTCGGGCATACCGTTCCACAGCGACAATCAGGCGATCATCAAGGAGCGGATCTATCTCGACAAGGCCGACGCCAACACGCTCTACGACGAGATCACCGTGATCGATCACGCGCTGACGCGGCCATACTCCAAGAAACAGAAGGCGGTCCGTAATCCCAATCCGCGTCCGGTCTGGCGCTCGGACGTCTGCTCGGAAAACAACCCGCATGTCCGCATCGGCGACGAGCCCTATTATATCAGCGCCGACGGCAAGCTCATGCCGACCAAGAAAAATCAGGCGCCGCCGGACTTGAGCTATTTCAAGCCAACACAGCGGTGATCACCATGGAGCGGACGTTCGGTCTCGGCAAATCCTTGCCAGCTGCAACGCGCCGCTCGCATCCTCTTCTTCCTTCCCCCTGAGAAGGGCTACAGTAGCCGTTCGGTTTTGCCATGGAGGCTCCGATGCGCCGGTTGAACGTCGTCGCTCTTGCTGCAGCCATTTCGCTTGGTGTCCTTGCCGGGTTCGCTTCATCTGCGCGCGCGCAGAGCGGTGTGACCGCGTTCGAAGGCGCGCGGCTGATCGTGGGCAACGGCGGCGCCCCGATCGAGAACGCGACGCTGCTCGTGGACGGCGCGCGGATCGTGCAGGCCGGCCGGGCGAGCGACGTTCAAGTGCCCGCCGGCGCCACGCGCGTGAGCCTTGCCGGCAAGACCGTGATGCCGATGCTGATCGACACCCATGTCCATCTCAGCCCGACGCGCGAAATGCTCGTTCGCGACCTGCAGCGTCGGGCCTATTTCGGCGTGAGCGCGGCGATGAGCCTCGGTATGGACAAGTACGAATTGCTCGACATCCGCGGGGAGACCATTCCCGGCGCGGCGCGTTACTTCAGCGCGGGGCGCGGGATCACCATGCCAGAGCCGGGGCGCCTGACCGCGCCGCACTGGATCACCACCGAGGAGGAAGGCCGCAAGGCTGCGCAGGAGCTCGCAGCGCACAAGGTCGACATCGTCAAGATCTGGGTCGACACCCGCGACGGCAAATACAAGAAGCTCACCCCTGAAATCTACGGCGCCATCATCGACGAGGCGCACAAGCAGGGGCTGCGGGTCACCGCGCACATTTTCGAGCTCGAGGACACGAAAGGGCTCATGCGCGCGGGGGTCGATGCGTTCGCGCACGGC
>JBKPUA010000337.1:0-6613 GCA_046735815.1 Pseudomonadota bacterium | reverse complement strand
GAGGGGCAGCACGTCAAGAAGGGCGACGTGCTCGCCAAGATCGATCCGCGGCTGTTCCAGGCCGCGCTCGATCAGGCCAAGGCCAAGAAGGCCCAGGATCAAGCCCAGCTCACATCGGCCGAGAAGGACCTCGCACGCTCGAAGACGCTGGTGCTCTCCAACATCACATCGCAGCAAATCGTCGACCAGCAGACGGCCAAGGTCGATCAGTTCAAGGCCGCAATCGCCGCTGACGACGCGATGATCGCGACCGCGCAAACCCAGCTCGAATACACCACAATTACCGCGCCGAGCGACGGCCGCATGGGCGTGCGTCTCGTCGACCCCGGCAATATCGTTCACGCGAACGACCAGGGCTCGCTGGCGACGTTGGTGCTCACGCAGCCGACCGCCGTCATGTTCACCCTGGCAGCGCGCCATCTCGACAGCGTGCGCGACGCCATGGCGCGCGGCCCGGTCGAGGTCGTCGCCTACGATCAAGACAATCGCCGCGCGCTCGCGACCGGAAAGCTCCTGCTGGTTGACAATGTGATCGACCAGGCCTCCGCCACCATCCGGCTCAAGGCGATGTTTCCGAACGAGGACGAGAAGCTGTGGCCGGGCGAGTTCGTCAACGCGCACCTCCTCCTCGACACCCAGAAGAACGCCGTCGTCGTGCCCTCGGCCACCATCCAACGCGGACCGCAAGGCCTGTTCGTCTGGGCCGTGTCGGAGAAGAACATCGCCGAGCCGCGCCCGATCGAAGTCGGCCCGGCCTACGACGGCACGACCGTGGTCGCCTCGGGATTGAGCGGTGGGGAGCGCATCGTCACCGACGGGCAGTACAAACTGCAGGTCGGGGCGCCGGTCACGGTGACCTCGCCGCCGACCCCCACCGCGCGCGCGGGGAGCTGACGCGTGAGCATCTCCGAACCCTTCATCCGCCGGCCGGTCGCCACCACGCTCTTGATGGCGGCGCTGGCCTTCGTCGGCCTGGTCTCCTATCCGTTCCTGCCGGTCGCGCCGCTGCCGCAGGTCGACTTCCCGACGATTCAGGTCACCGCAACCTTCCAGGGCGCAAGCGCGGAGACCATGGCGTCCTCGGTCGCCGCTCCGCTCGAGCGGCAGTTCGCGCAAATCCCGGGCGTCACCCAGCTCACCTCGTTGAGCGCGCTCGGCGCCACCACCATCGTCATCCAGTTCGACCTCAACCGTAACATCGACTCGGCGGCGCAGGACGTGCAGGCGGCCATCACGGTCGCGAGTAGAACTCTGCCACGGGATATGACCACGCCGCCCAGCTACAAGAAGGTCAACCCGGCCGATTCGCCCATCATCATGCTGTCGGTGCGCTCCGACACCATGCCGCTCACCACCGTCGACGACTACGGCGACCTCTTCCTCGCACAGCAGATCTCGCAGGTGCCCGGCGTCGCCCAGGTCTCGATCTTTGGCGACAGGCAACCGGCGATCCGCATTCAGGTCGATCCGGGCATGCTCGCGTCCACCGGCGTGACGCTCGAGGAGATCCGCAACACGCTGGTCACGTCGACCTCCAACGCGGCCAAGGGCACGATCAATACCGACAAGCTCAGCTTCACCGTCGCCGCCAACGACCAGATCACCGACGCCAAGGAGTTCAACAACGTCATCCTCGCCTACCGCAACGGCGCGCCGATCCGCGTGCGCGACGTCGGGCAGGCGATCGACGCGGAGGTCGATCGCACGGTTGCCGCCTATCAGAACAACAAGCCTGGAATCATCCTGGCTGTGTTCAAGCAGCCCGGCGCCAACGTCATCGACACCGTCGACCAGATCAAGGCGCAGCTTCCGCAGCTGACCGCCCGCATTCCGCCCGCCATCAAGGTCGACACCATCCTCGACCGTACCACCACCATTCGCGCTTCGGTGGAAGACGTCCAATTCACGCTCATGCTCACCATCGGGCTGGTCGTGCTGGTGATCCTCCTGTTCCTGCGCAACTTCTGGGCCACGGCGATCCCGAGCATCACGGTGCCGCTCGCCATCCTGGGCTCGTTCGCGGCCATGTACCTGCTCAACTTCAGCCTCGACAACCTGTCGCTGATGGCGCTCACCATCGCCGTCGGCTTCGTAGTCGACGACGCCATCGTGGTGGTGGAGAACATCTATCGCCACATCGAGCATGGCATGCGGCCGTTCGAGGCGGCGCTCCAGGGCTCGCGCGAGATTGGCTTTACCGTCCTTTCGATCAGCCTGTCGCTGATCGCGGTGTTCATTCCGCTCTTGCTCATGGGCGGCATCATCGGCCGCCTGTTCCGCGAATTCGCCTTGACGGTGACGGCCTCGATCGTGGTCTCGGCGCTCGTTTCGCTCACACTCGCACCGATGTTGTGCGCGCGCTTCATGCGTCGCGAATCGGACGATCACGGCCGCATCTACCGGATCATCGAGGCCGGCTTCAACGGCATGCTGTCGTTCTACCGGCGCACGCTCGACATCGTGCTGCGCCATCAGTTCATCACGCTCTGCGTCTTCTTCGCCACGATGGCTTTGACCGTTGTCATGACCATTCAGATCCCCAAGGGCTTCTTCCCGATCCAGGATACCGGCCTGATCTCGGGGTTTGCCGAGACAGCGCAGGACACCGCGCCCGAGCAGACGATGCGCATCCTGCGCGAGTTCGGCGACGTGATCCTGCGCGACCCCGACGTCTCCGGCTTCGGCTCGTTCACCGGCAGCACCGGCGGCGCCAATACCGCCAATACCGGGCGCTTCTTCATCGTGCTCAAGCCGCGCGACGAGCGCGAGCTTACCTCCTCGCAGATCATCGACCGGCTGCGGCCGCAGCTCGCCAAGGTGCAGGGCGCCACGCTGTTCCTGCAGCCGACGCAGGATATCACCGTCGGCGGCCGTGTTTCGCGCGCGAGCTTCCAATACACGCTGCAGGATGCCGACGTCGCCGAGCTCAACACGTGGTCGGACAAGCTCCTCGAGAAGATGCGCACGCTGCCGCAGATCGCCGACGCGTCGAGCGATCTCCTCGCCAACGCGCCGCAGCTCAAGGTCTCCATCAATCGCGACCAGGCCTCGCGCTTCGGCATCTCGCCGCAGATGATCGACGACACCCTCAACGACGCCTTCGGCCAGCGCCAGATCACGCAGTATTTCACGCAGCTCAAGACCTACTGGATCATCCTCGAGATCCTGCCCGACCAGCAGAAAGACCTCGCCTCGCTCGACCGGCTCTACATCAAGTCGCCGTTGACCGGTGCCGCCGTGCCGCTGTCGACCTTGGTGGACATCGATACCAGCAAAGTCGGACCGCTGTCGGTCGCCCACCAGGGACAGTTCCCGGCGGTCACCCTGAGCTTCAACCTGCAGGCGGGCGTCGCGCTCGGCGAGGCGGTCGAGGCCATCAGCCAGGCGGCGCACGAGATCGGCATGCCTTCGACGGTGCTCGGCACCTTCCAGGGCAACGCGCAGGCGTTCCAGTCCTCGCTTTCGAGCGAGCCGGCGTTGATCGCCGCCGCTCTCATCGTCGTCTACATCATCCTCGGCGTGTTGTACGAAAGCTTCATCCACCCGCTGACGATCCTGTCGACACTGCCCTCGGCAGGCGTCGGCGCGCTGCTGGCCCTGCAGGCCGGCCATATGGATCTGTCGGTGATCGGCATCATCGGCATCATTCTGTTGATCGGCATCGTCAAGAAGAACGGCATCATGCTGGTCGACTTCGCGATCGTCGCCGAGCGCGACCGCGGCCTGCCGCCGATCGCAGCGATCCGCGAAGCGTGCCTGCTGCGCTTCCGCCCGATCCTGATGACGACGGCGGCGGCGATGTTCGCCGGCATCCCGCTCGCCTTCGGTCACGGCACCGGCTCGGAGATGCGCCAACCGCTCGGCTACGCCATGGTCGGCGGCCTGGCGCTCAGCCAAATGCTCACGCTCTACACCACGCCCGTCGTCTATCTCTATCTCGCCCGCGTGCAGGCGTGGCTTAACAAGGGCAAGCGGGCCGAGCCGCCCGAATCGGAGCAAGAGCGCGAGCGCATCCGCATCGTCGCCGCGGAGTGATTCCGTCGGGTCCCCTGCCCGCCCTTCAAGCTTCCCCTGCTGACCAAACCGGATAACATCGCTCCGGTGTCGCAGCGTCGTGCTGCAAAGGGAGATCGCATCATGCTCAAAGCCGTCGTCTTCGCCGCTGTGGCGATCGCATCGCTTCCCGCGGCCGCAAGCTCCGCGTTCGCGCAAGCCGCCGGGTTCGAGAAGAAGAACTACACCTATTCCGAATGGACCAAGGGCCGCTTCTCCGAGGCGGTGACGGTGACCGGACCCGGCAAAATGATCTTCCTTGCCGGCGTCGGCGCGGAGGATGAAAACGGCGCAGCCGGAACGATCCTCCACAAGGGCGACTTCGCGGGGCAGTGCAAATACGCCTACGACAAGATCAAGCGGCTGCTCGAGAAGCACGGCGCCACGCTCGGCGACGTCGCAAAAATGGTCAGCTATCTCACCGACGTGCGCTATCAGCCCGACTACGGCAAGTGCCGGGTCGAGGCGTTCGGCGACCATCCCCTTCCCGCCCATACGCTGCTGACCATCAGCCAGCTCGCTTGGCCGGGAATGATCGTGGAGATCGACGTCACCGCGTTCGTGCCGCTGAAGTGACGGCGCAAGGCGGATTGGCGTCGGCGCAATCCGCCATTCCTCCTCACTTGCTACAGCGAGACCGGCGTGCCCATGAAGTCGCGCTTGCCGAGCTCGACCCCGCAATGGCGCAGGATGTCGTAGGCGGTAGTGCAGTGGAAATAGAAGTTCGGCAGCGAGTTGTTCAGAAGCAGCGACTGCCCGGTGAACTCGCGCACACCGCTCGGGAAGGTGATCTTGATCGCCTTCTCTTCGCTGCCGTCGATCTGCGCCGGCTTGAGGCCCTTGAGGAAGTCGATCGCCTTGGCAATGCGCTCCTTGAGCTCCGGAATGCTCGCCTCGGTGTTGGCAAAGCTCGGCAGCTCGACGCCCGCGAGCCGGCCGCAGGCGTTGACGGCGTGGTCGGTCGCCGCCCGCACCCGCCGCAGCAGCGGGAACATGTCGGGCGAGAGCCGCGTGTTCAGCAGCACCGAAGGCTCGACCTTCTTCGCTTCCGCAAAGGCCGCCGCCTTGTCGAGCACGGCGGACAGACTGGTGAGGAATTGCACGAAGATGGGAACCGAGATTTTGTACATCGAGATGGTCATTTGCCGATGTCCCTTTGCGTGAAGAAGACGCATTTGTAACGCGCACGAGCGGCCGAGTCTCAAACATCTGCTGCGGCTCCCAGCGCGCCGGTGAGCAATGCAGCTTCGATGTGGGCCGTCGCGCTCCTGGGCTGGTCGAGGTCCATGCGGGCGAGGCAATCGCGCGCCTCTTTCGATGGCGCGGCGGAGAGGAATCCGCGCGCCAGCAGCATGGCGAGGCGCAGCGGCGAGGCCGAGCGCAACAGCGCAAGCGCCGGCAGGAGGCGCTGCTCGGTCGCGGTGAAGTCGGTGCCGAAGGGAAACGGCGGCAGCAGGCCGTGCTCGCGCGCGGGTTTGAGCGCGCGGGCGATGCGCTCGGGCGTGTTGTCGCGGCAATAAGCGGGCAGCTCGAAGCCGCGCTCGATCTTGCCCGCGTCCTTCGCCTGCCGCAGCAACTCGGCCTGAAAGCGCGAGTCGGTGATCGCCAGCATAGCCGCGATCACGTCGCGGTCGGTCTTGCCGCGCAGATCGGCGATGCCGTATTCCGTCACTACGACGTCGCGCAGATGGCGCGGGATGGTGGTGTGGCCGTAGTTCCAATAGATGTTCGACGTCGTGCGCCGCTTGGCGTCGCGCGTCGCGCGCAACATGATGATCGAGCGCGCGTCTTCGAGCGCGAAGCTCTGCGCGACGAAATTGTACTGCCCGCCGACGCCGCTGACGACCTGGCCGTTTTCGAGCCCGTCGGAGACGACGGCGCCCAGTAACGTGGCCATCATGGCATTGTTGATGAAGCGCGCCTTCACCCGCGTGCGCCGCTTGGCTTCCTCGTCGCCATAGAGCTCGTTGACGAACGAGACCGACATCATGCGCAGCTTCGCGCGTTCCGCCTCGGGCATCTCGCGCAGCGCTTGGTAGAAGGCGCGCGAGCCGAGGAAGAACGCGGCCTGCAGCAGCGTGCCATCGACCTCGCGCGTGAGAATGCCGGCGCGCTGCAGGTCGAGAAAGCCCTCGACGAACATCTCGCTCAGCCCGTGCAGGCCGGCCTCGAATGGCGTGCTTTCGCGCAGGTCGGCGGGCGCGCTGTCGGCGGGATCGAGCCGCGACACGAGCGCGCGAAAATCGGCGTTGCGCTGGTGGCGCAGGATCAGCGCCTGCGCCACCGCATCGCCGAGCTGGCCGATGCCGAGCTGCAAGGTGCCGCCATCGGCGACCGTGCGCGCGACGTGAACGCCGGCGGCGCATTCGGCGAGATCGATCGGCTCGCGCGGCGTCCCGAACAGGGGGAAGTCGGTGGCCGGGCTCTCGAGTAGCAGGTCGAACTCGCGTTCGGCGACCTCGGCGTCGCCCGGCATGAAGGGGAGCTCCGAATTGACCTGGCCGACGAACAGAAAATCGCAGCCGCCGCGCGCGCGCTCGGCGAGCAAATCGAGGGTGAG
>JBKPUA010000336.1:0-6390 GCA_046735815.1 Pseudomonadota bacterium | reverse complement strand
CCGAACGGAAATCGGAGGTCCCCATGCTCGCGTTCGTTCGCGCTGCCCGCGCAGCTGCGCTCGTCCTGCTGTTGTCCGCTCCCGCCTTTGCCGCCGACAAGCCGTTCCAACGCGACGACCTCGCCGACGCGGCAATCAAGCTCGAGGCCCAGATCAAGGCCGAGGCCGGCCAAGTGACGAAGCCCGCCGCCGCGTTGCGGCGCGAAGCCGACGCCGCCTTCCAGCGCAACGACTTCCGCGGCGGCATGCAGATCCTGGGGCAGATCGTGGCGGTCGCACCCAACGACAGTGCCAATTGGCTCCGTCTCGCCAAAGCCGTGCAGCAGATTCGTCCCAGCAACGACCGCGAGCGCAACCTGTTGCTCGAGCGCGCCGCGACCGCCGCCTATCTTGCCTACCAACGCTCCGGCAATTCCAGCGAGGAGGCCGAAAGCCTCGTGGTCCTCGGCCGCAGCTATGCGGATCGCTCGGTGTGGCGGCCGGCGCTCGACGCCCTGCGCATCTCGCTCGAGCTGCGCGAGGTCGCAGAGGTGCGCCAGCAATATGAGCGCCTGCGCGAAGATCACGGCTTCCGGCTGCTCGACTATACGGTCGATTCCGACGCGGCCTCGCCGCGCGCCTGCTTCCAGTTCTCCGAGGACCTGCCCGGACGGCGCACGGATTTCTCGCCGTTCGTCGCGGTGGGCGGGCAGGACAAGCCTGCGCTTTCAGTCCAGGAGCGCCAGCTCTGTGTCGAGGGGCTCAAGCACGGCGAGCGCTACGCGGTCACGCTTCGCGCCGGCATTCCCTCCGTGGTGAAGGAGACGCTGCCCAAGTCCGCAGAGTTCAATATCTACGTGCGCGACCGCAAGCCAATGGTGCGCTTCACTGGCAAGGCCTATGTGCTGCCGCGCGCCGGCCAGCGCGGCATTCCGGTGGTCAGCGTCAACACCGACACCGTGGCGCTCGAAATCTACCGCATCGGCGATCGCAATCTGCTGGAGACGGTGGTGGGGCGCGACTTCCAGCGCAATCTCGACCGCTACGACATCGAGCGCCTGACCGAGGAGCGCGGCGTGCAGGTCTGGAAAGGCGAGATGAAGGTCGAGCAGACGCTCAACGCCGATGTGACCACGGCGTTTCCGGTCGATCAGGCGGTCGGCACGCTGGCGCCGGGCGTCTACGTCGTGGTGGCGCAGCCGGCACGCGCGCCCAAGGAGGAGTTCGATGCGCTTGCGACCCAGTGGTTCATCGTCTCCGATCTGGGTCTCACCGCCTTTTCCGGCAACGATGGCGTCCACCTGTTCGTGAATTCGCTCGAGACGGCGCAGCCGAAAGGCGCCATCGAGGTCCGGTTGCTCTCGCGCGCCAACGAGGTATTGGCGGTCAAGCGCACCAACGACACCGGCCACGTGCAGTTCGAGGCCAATCTGACCCGCGGCGAAGGGGCGCTCGCGCCGGCGCTGCTGATCGCAAGCGACGCCAAGGGCGATTACGCCTTCTTGAGTCTCAAGACGCCGGCATTCGATCTCAGCGACCGCGGCGTCTCCGGGCGCCCGGTTCCCGCCGGTCTCGATGCCTTCGTCTATACCGAGCGCGGCGTCTACCGCTCCGGCGAGACCGTGCAGGTGACCACGCTGTTGCGCGACGGCCAGGGCAAAGCCGCGCTCGAGGTGCCGCTTACGCTGGTGGTCGAGCGGCCGGACGGAGTCGAATACCGCCGCGGCGTTGTCGCCGACCAAGGCCTGGGCGGACGCGCCCTGTCGGTGCCGCTCGTTTCGTCCGCCCCGACCGGCACCTGGCGGGTCCGCGCCTTCGTCGATCCCAAGCGCCCGCCGGTCGGCGAGGCGACGTTCCTGGTCGAGGACTACGTACCGGACCGCCTCGAGTTCGAGCTGGCCTCCAAGGCCAAAGGCGTTTCCAAGACGAGCCCGGCCGAGATCACCGTCGACGGGCGTTATCTCTACGGTGCGCCCGCCGCCCAACTCGAGCTCGAAGGCGAGCTGGTCATTTCGCCCGCGAGCGAACGGCCGGGCTTTGCCGGCTACCAATTCGGGCTTGCCGACGAGGAGGTCGAGGCGTCCCGCCAGCAGCTCGAAGGCCTGCCAGATACCGACGCCAACGGCAAAGCACGCTTTCCTCTCACCCTCGAAAAACAGCCGGCGACGACCCGCCCGCTCGAGGCGCAGGTGATCGTGCGCATGGCCGAGCCTGGCGGCCGCGCGGTCGAGCGCAAACTGACGCTGCCGGTGATCCCGAATGGGCCGATGATCGGCGTCAAGCCGTTGTTCGCCGGCCGCTCGCTCGGCGAGGGGGAGAACGCGGGCTTCGACGTGGTGTTGGCCGCGCCTGACGGCACTTCGCTGGCGCGCACGGGCCTGCGCTACGAGCTGCTCAAAGTCGAGACCAAGTACCAATGGTATCGCCGCGACGGCTCCTGGGACTTCGAACCCGTGAAGTCGACGAAGCGCGTCGCCGACGGACAGATCGACGTTGCCGCCGACAAGCCGGCGCGCATCTCGCTGCCGGCACAATGGGGACGCTATCGCCTCGAAGTGTCGACCAGCGACCGCAACGGGCCGGTGACATCGGTGGGCTTCGATGCCGGCTGGTACGCGGAGGCGAGCGCCGACACCCCGGACCTGCTCGAGATCGCCCTGGACAAGCCCGAATACGCACCGGGCGAGAGCATGACGGTGGCGGTCACCGCCCGTACCGCCGGCAAAGTCACGCTCAACGTGATCGGCGACCGGCTCATCTCGACGGTGACGCAGGACGTAGCGGCGGGCACCGCGCGGCTGCGCGTGCCGGTCGGCAACGACTGGGGTACCGGCGCCTATGTGGTCGCGACGCTGCGCCGGCCACTCGATACCCGCGCCGAGCGCATGCCCGGCCGTGCCATCGGGGTGCAGTGGTTCGCGATCAATCGCAAGGCGCGCACGCTTGCGCTCGACCTGCAATTGCCGCCGCTGCTGCGCCCGAACAGCGCGCTGCGCATCCCGGTCAGAGTCGGCGGACTCAGCCCCGGCGAGGAGGCGCGCGTCGTCGTCGCCGCGGTCGACGTCGGCATTCTCAACTTGACTGCGTACAAGCCGCCCGCGCCCGACGATTACTATCTCGGCCAGCGCCGGCTCACCGCCGACATCCGTGATCTCTACGGCCAGCTGATCGACGGCATGCAGGGCACGCGCGGCCAGATCAGGACCGGCGGCGACGCCGGCGCGGTCGAGCTGCAGGGCTCGCCGCCGACGCAGAAGCCGCTCGCGTTCTACTCGGGCGTCGTGACTGTCAAACCCGACGGCACCGCCGAAGTGGTGTTCGACATTCCGGATTTTGCCGGCACCGCGCGGGTGATGGCCGTCGCTTGGTCGAAGGACAAGGTCGGCAAGGCCGTCGGCGACGTGACTATCCGCGACCCGGTGGTGCTCACCGCGACGCTGCCGCGGTTCCTGCTCAACGGCGATCGCGGCACCATGCATCTCGACCTCGACAACGTCGAAGGCCAGGCCGGCGACTACCGGCTCGAGGTCAGAAGCGAAGGCGTCGGCGTGGTCGCCGGCGCGGCGCCGCAGACGCTTCGGCTCAACAGCAAGCAGCGCAGCTCCGTCACGGTACCGCTGTCGGCGCCCGCTGCCGGCGACACCTCTGTGATCGTGCGCATCAGCGGGCCGGGCGGCTACACGCTCGAGCGCAACTACCCGCTCACCGTGCGGCCCGCCACCCAGATACTCGCTCGCCGAACGGTCAAGCCGCTTGCCAAAGGCGAAAGCCTCACCCTCTCGAGCGATCTGTTCACCGACCTCGTGCCGGGAACCGGCAGCGTGGCGGTATCGGTCGGGATCTCGACCGCGCTCGACGCGGCCGCGCTGCTCGCGGCGCTCGACCGCTATCCGTTCGGTTGCTCGGAGCAGATCGCGAGCCGGGCCCTGCCGCTCCTTTATGTCAACGATCTCGCGACCTCAGCGCATCTTGCGCTCGACACCGCAGTCGACCAACGCATCCGCGACTCGATCGACCGGCTGCTGGCACGTCAGGGTTCGAATGGTTCGTTCGGGCTTTGGTCGGCCGGCGGCGATGACCTCTGGCTCGACGCCTACGTCACCGACTTCCTGACCCGCGCGCGCGAACGCGGCTTCGCCGTGCCCGATGTCGCTTTCAAGCTGGCGCTCGACCGGCTGCGCAACTTCGTCGGCAATGCGGAGGACCCCGCCAAGGATGGCGGTCGCAATCTCGCCTACGCGCTCTACGTGCTCGCCCGCAACGGCGCCGCCCCGGTGGGGGATCTGCGCTACTTCGCCGACACCAAGCTCGACGCGATCGCAACTCCGATTGCCAAGGCGCAGATCGCCGCGGCGCTCGGCATGCTCGGCGACCGCGCGCGGGCGGAGCGCGTCTATGCGGCGGCGCTCACGTCGATCGCGCCGCGGCCCGTGCTCGACTATGGCCGCACCGACTATGGCTCGGTGCTGCGTGACGCAGCGGCGTTGGTGACGCTCGCATCCGAAGGCGCTGCCCCGCGTGCCACCGTGCTGGGTGCGGTCGAGCGCGTGGAAGCCGCACGTGGACTGACGCGATACACCTCGACCCAGGAAAACGCCTGGATGGTGCTGGCGGCGCGCGCGCTCGCAAAGGACGCGCAAACCGTCGCGCTCGACGTCGGCGGCGAGAAGACGCAAGGCGCGTTCAACCGCAGTCTGCGCGCGAGCGACCTGCAGCAGCCGTTGAAGGTGACCAACGCCGGAGACGCCGCAGTGCAGGCTGTGGTCACGGTGTCGGGGGCGCCACTGGTGTCCGAACCGGCAGCGGAAAACGGATTCAAGATCGAGCGCAAATACTACACGCTCGACGGCAAGCCCGCCGATGCGCGCAAGGCGAAGCAGAACGACCGCTTCGCGGTGGTGCTCAAGATCACCGAGCCGCAGCCGCAGTTCGGACGCATCATCGTCGCCGACTACCTGCCGGCCGGATTTGAGATCGACAACCCCCGGCTCGTGTCATCCGGCGATACTGGCACGCTTGCCTGGATCGAGGATGCGCAGGAGCCGGTGAATGCCGAGTTCCGCGACGACCGCTTCAGCGCGGCCTTCGAACGCAAGAGCGGCGATCCTTCGGTGTTCACCGTCGCCTATGTGGTGCGCGCGGTCTCTCCCGGCCGTTACGTTCACCCGCAGGCCTATGTCGAAGACATGTACCGGCCTGATCGCTTCGGCCGCACAGGCACCGGGACGGTCGAGGTGACGGCGGCAAAGTGACGGCGCGAATGAGCGACAACGGTGCAACGCGTACGGCGGGCGCAGCCAGCTCGCGGCTTCGGCGGCGGTGGCTGCGCTCGAGCCTGATCGCGGTGGCGATCGCGGCTGTCGCGATGCTGTCGGCGGCGGCATGGTGGGTCACCTCTCTCGGCCCGGCGCCGCTGGGGGAGGGGCTCGCCTTCTCGACGCTGGTGGTGGACCGCGACGGAAAGCTGCTGCGGCCTTACATCACGCCGGAAGGCCGCTGGCGATTGCCGGCGGCGCGCGACGACGTCGACCCGCGCTTCCTCAAGCTGCTGCTCGCCTACGAGGACAAGCGCTTCGGCACTCACCGTGGGATCGATCCGCTTGCGCTCGGCCGTGCCTTCGCACAATTGGCCGTGCATGGACGGGTCGTGTCCGGCGCCTCGACCATCACCATGCAGGTTGCGCGCCTGCTCGAACCCCGCGCCGAGCGCAGCTTTGCTGCCAAGCTGCGGCAGATGGTGCGTGCGGTCGAGATCGAGCGCGCGCTCTCCAAGGACGAGATCCTCGCCCTCTATCTCGGCCTCGCCCCTTATGGCGGCAACCTCGAAGGCGTGCGCGCCGCCTCGCTCGCCTATTTTGGCAAGGAGCCACGGCGGCTGACGCTGGGCGAGGCGGCGCTGCTGGTGGCCTTGCCGCAATCGCCGGAGCAACGCCGCCCCGACCGCTCGGTGGCTTCTGCGCGCAGTGCCCGCGACCGCGTGCTTGATCGCGTGGCCGCAGCCGGTGCCGTTCCCTGGGACGAAGTCGAGCGCGCCAAGCGCGAGGCGGTACCGGACGGGCGTGCACCTATGCCGATGCTCGCCCCTCACGCCGCCGACGCGGCGCTCGCGGCCGCGCCCGAGCGCGGCGTCCATCGCCTGACGATCGACGCAACACTGCAACGCAATCTCGAGGAGCTGGCGCGCGAGCGCGCCCGCAGTCTCGGGCCCGAGATCTCGGTTGCCATCCTCGCTGTCGATCATGCCACCGGCGAGGTGTTGGCACGCGTGGCGTCGGCCGACTATTTCGATGTCCGGCGCGCCGGGCAGGTCGACATGACGGCGGCGGTGCGTTCGCCGGGATCGACGCTGAAGCCGTTCATCTACGGCCTCGGCTTCGAGGACGGCGTCATCCACCCCGAGACGCTGATCGA
>JBKPUA010000335.1:0-6371 GCA_046735815.1 Pseudomonadota bacterium | reverse complement strand
AAGGCGGCGGCCGGACACTGCGCCCAATGGCCCACCATGAACTCGAGCTCCGGGCCGGGCGTGCGTGCCCGCGCAGCGTCGAGCTCGAGCAGGACCAGCGTGCCGGCGCGCACCTCGCCGGCGACGGTGACGCCCGGCACGACGGCCTGCCGCAGGACGCTCGGCGGGGCAAAAAGACATTGCGCCACGACGTCGTCGGTCGCGCGTGTGCGCCAGCCCGGCGCGGCCCACAACCCGCGCATACGCTCGAAGCCGCGAACGAGATTGTGCACGGCGATGCCGGTGGCATGCACGCCGGCGCGATCGCCGTTGACCAGCGCCGCGAGCCGGCGGCGCGCCTGCGCCATTCGGCCGCTCATGCGCAGATGAATCCATTGCAGCGGATTGCGGGTGTGGACGGCGGTGTCGAGCACGCGCGCGGCCTCCCAACTCTCGCTGCTGCCCCGGTACTCGGCGGCGAACAGGCGCCCGACCGCCTGTTGCGCCGCGGGACCTATCGCCGGAGCGCCCGCGTTGCCGCGCACCGCCGCGGCGAGGCCGGCGATGGTTTCATCGTCCCACAGCGGTTTGCCGCCGGCGGGATCGAGCCGCTGCCGTAGCGCCTCCTGCCCGCGCGCCCGCGCGCGATCCTCGCGCGGCGCGACCGACGGCAGCGGCGCGCCGTCGAGGCGCAACACGCTGCGGACGCGGCCTATCAGCAGGCGATTGATCAACGGGCCGCGCGACTCAAAGCGCCGATCGAGCCGGCTGTCGTCAGCGAGCGCGCGGATATCAGCGCCGACATCGACGCGGACCAGATCGAGCAGACCCGGGATGCGCAACGATCGACCCATGGCGCGGCCCGTCACGCGTTCCAGGGAAAGAAGACGTTGCGGATATCGGCAAAGTGCGGTTGCAGCTGCGGAGTGTGCCGCTCCAGCACGGTGCGCATGCTGTTGTCCTGCACCCAGGCGAAGCCCGTGGGCGTATAGACTTTCGGCGTGAAGTCGTTGGTGAAGAAGCGGTCGCTCTTGAGCCGGCGCGACGCCATCAGGATGAAGATGCGGAAGGCGGTGTCGGAGAATCCGAATCCGGGCGGCGCCGCCTCGCAGTGCATGCCGACCAACAGGTCGACATCTTCGACCGATTTGTAGACGGCGGCGAGCTCGCGCTGCCATTGCGGATCCGACGCGAGCTCGGCAAAGCTCTTGGGCACCTGCATGCCGAGGTGGCGGCGGAATGCGCAGTAGCGCGGCACGCCCCGCTCGCGATCGCGCAAGACGTCGGTGGCCGCGAGATCGACGAAGACGTTTTCCTTCTTGCGCAGCTTGCGCAGCCCGTCGGGATAGTTGTGCAGCACCAGCGCGCCGGGATGGCTGGTGGCGAGCGAGTAGAGCACGTCGTCGTACGTCACCTTGCCGTAGAGCTCGCGCGCGCCGCCGCCGGCGACGGTCATGAAATCGCTGGTGCCGAGGTGGCTGCCGTCCTCGTGGCGGCGGAACGAGAACGCGTCGGGCAGCAGCGAATGCATGCGGTAGACGGCGGTGAATTCCTCCGTCATGGCATAGGGCGCGGCATGATGATTGGTCGGCGAGCCGGGAATGCCGGAGAGAATTTCGCCGCTGCCGATGCGGCCATAGGCACGGGCATAGTGCTCGCCGGCCAGGCCAAAGAAATTGCCGCGCATGGCGGAGCGTCCTTCCGGCGAGTTCATCAGCGCCGGCGTCCACTCCACCGTGTGGATCTTGGCGATGAGCGCGGCATTGACGAGCCGGGCCTTCTGGAACAGCCACTCGCCGCTCGCGGTCGGATAGTCGATGCGCAGCCGATCGACGATGGCGTTGTGCTCGCGCGCGAACAGCGTGTGCAGAACCGAAAGCCCGATCCACCAATTGCCGTTCACGCCCGAAAGCTCGAGGTTGGGCACGTCGCTATCGGGATCGACGGGTAGATGGCCGCGCTCGTCGAGATGGATCTTGCCATCGGGGCGCAGCTGGCCGGTCGCCGGATCGGTGCGGACCACGTGTTGCCGCTCGAGGCCGGAGCCGTAGAGCTGCGAGCCGTCCCACCAATGGGTCTCGGTGTTGCGATAGGTCGCGGGCTGGCCCTGGTCGGCGGGGCAACGCAGGTCGTCGGGGGCCGTCCGCAGGATGGTCATGTCGGGCGCGGGCCAATCATCGCCGGCCGGCAGCGGCAGCCGGTGCGGCGGCGTTGACGTGTCGCCGCCGCCGTGGCTGAGCCAATCGTGCACCATGAATTGCAGCCACGACGGGACGAGGACGTTGAGATGCGGCACCGGCACGAAGCTGCGGCGCGACAACAGATCGCGGCTCACCGTGCGCGGATTGGGCTCGTAGAGATCGGGCGGCTGTTCGCCGTAGGTGTCGCCGACCGGCACGTTGCGGCCGAAGCGCGCCTTGGCCATGCCCATCCACGGGCAACCGAGATCGTTGTAGCTGCCGTCGGCCTCGCGCTGATCGCGCGGATTGGAGCCGCCGAGCGGCTTGAGCTGCGAGGGATCGCGCTCGGTGTCGTAGAGATTGCGCTCGCGCATGTTGACGCGATGCCCGAGGATGGTCGGCATCGCGAGCACGAAGGGAAGTCGAAACCAGACACGGAATCGATTGGTCAGTTCGGCGAAAACGCCGAGCAGCCGCTCACCAGCCGGAGTAGCCACGTTCCCCTCCCTTGCGTTTGCGCGTTTACATCAACGACCTCGTATGACCTCGTGGGTGCCAAATCCCTCCTCGGAAGGGGGCGCCGCTTACCGCGGTTTCTTCAGTCTTTATATTGGAGCGCACCAATCTTTGGTTGCAACGATTTTCGCGCGAAGAAGGACGAAACCGATCGCGCTCTCCGTAATGGCCGATAGCGGAGCTTTATCGTCGCGGTCTGAAGCCATTCGCCGTCAGCTTAGTGCGTCCGCGAGCGTCGCGGTTCAACGCTCTCGCGTTGCGAGCTGCGGCCGAATAGCTGCTGATGTCAGCGCGGGAGCTCGGTCTCGCCGTGCGCTTGAAGCAGCGCAAGCAGACGCTTGCGCATGAGCATGCCAGGCCGATCCGACGGCATGTGCATCTCGATCTTGCGCTCCATGTCGACGATGGCGTCGGGGTCGGTCGATTCCAGAATCTCGCGATCTTCCTCGATGATGGCGGCGTCCCAGTCGATCAATTCCTGGGTCGAGCAATCCTCCTCCCGATCGTTGCGGAACAGGACCTGCACGAGCTGGATGCTGCCGTCGTCGATCGGGGTCGCCGAATTGAAGATGATGTGCCGCAGCCCGCTCGGATATTCGATGTCGAGCGTGCGGCAGAACGGAATGAACCACGCATTCCGCATGTGGCGCTTGGTGGTGGGCTCGCTCGTGCCGGTCACGCGGAACGCCGCCGGCGGATTGTTGATGGGAACGATGCTCTCGGCGCTAAAGCCGTAGTCGGTCTCGATCAGCTCGTACTTCTCAGGCTTGGGCTGGTTGAGCTGTCCGAACGTCGACTTGTGCACGAACGAGAAGTGCGCGTTGTCGAACGAGTTCTCCATCATCCGCAGCGCCGCCGTGTTCCAGCGCTGGTCGAACTGATGGATGCGGCGGTAGGCGGGATCGCGATCCTGCGGCAGGTCCGGAATCGGCAGCAGCGGCTCCTCCAGCGCCACCCACACATAGCCGTAGCGGCTGTCGCAGCGGAAAGACTTGACCCGCGCGTTGGGCAGCGGCTGATCGGGGGAGAACTGCGGTATCTGCACGAGCTTCCCGCTGCCGTCATAGGTCCAGCCGTGATAGCCGCAGATGATGCGTCCGTCCTGGCTCCAGCCTTTCGACAGCTTGGCGGTGCGATGACAGCAGCGATCAGCGAGCGCCGCCGGCTTCCCCGCACTGTCGAGGAACATCACGATGTTCTCGCCCAGCAACGTGAACGGTTTCGGCCCGTCCGCGAGCGTATCGACCGGCACGGTGGCGTACCAGAAGCGACGGAGGACTTTCTGTTTGGTGCACAGCATGGGTTCTTGCCTCCAATCAAGCATCAAGCGGCGAGCCGCGCCACCACGCGCGCCGCGTCGTGGCGAAGGTCATCGAGATCGAGCCCGGGGATCGCGCCATCGGCGACCACGACGCGACCGCCGACCAGGAGGTAGCGCAGGTGGGCGGCGCCGCCACCGGCGACCGGGCCGAGCAGAGGATCGTGCAGGCCGAAGTAGCGCGGATGCGACAGCTCGAAAATGGCGAGATCGGCGAGCTTGCCCGGCGCGATGACGCCGGCGTCGTCGAAGCCGAGAACGCGCGCGCCGTTGCTGCTCGCCCAACGCACGACCTCCTCAACGCTCAGCGCCGCGGCACCCTTGACCGCACGATGGGTGTGCCAGGCGGTATTCATTTCGCTGATCATGTCGGCGGACTCGTTCGACGCCGCGCCGTCGACTGCGAGCGAGACGGCGCCGCCCAAGGCCGCGAGCCGCTCCGCCGGCGCGATGCCCGAGCCGAGCCGGCAATTCGATTGCGGGCAATGCGCCATGCCAGTGCCGGTCTCGGCGAGTAGGCGGATTTCCTCGTCGTCCACGTGCACGAGATGGGCGAGCCACACGTCGCGCCCGAGATAGTCGTGGTCGGCCATCCAGGCCACCGGCCGCTTGCCATAAGTCGCGAGGCAGAATTCGACATCGGCCACGGTCTCGGACAGATGGCCATGGATGCGCAGACCCATGCGGCGCGCGGCCGCCGCGATCACCTTCGGCTCGTCCGCCGCGAGTGACCATGGCGGCGTGGTCGGCGCGAAGGCGACGCGGCGGCGGCTGTCGGGCGAAGGATCATGGTAGCGCTGGGCGCAGGCCTCGACCGACATGATCATCTTGTCGAGCGGCTCGACCGGCATGGGCACAATGTCAGGCGAATCGAAGTGGCGCGGCTTGGTGGCGCCGCCGCGGCAGAACACGAGGCGGATGCCAAGCTCTGCCGCCACCTCGAAGATCACATCGGAGGGATCGAAGCGATAGCTGTCGGCATAGAGATAATGATGATCGGCGGCGGTCGTGGTCCCCGACAGCAGCAATTCGACGAGCCCGACGCGCGCAGCGGTGCACAACGCCTCTTCATCGAATTTGTGCCAGTAGGAGTAGGGAACCGCCCGCAGCCAGCTCAGCAGCGGGCTGTTGATCGCGGAGCGCACGCCCTTGAGCATGCATTGAAATAGATGATGGTGCGTCGAGACGAGACCGGGATAGATCACGCAACCGCTAGCGTCGATGACCTCCTCGCCCGGCTCGGGCGCGAGCGCGCCGATGGCAGCAATGCGACCGTCGACCACGCGGATGGCCCCGCTGGCGCGCATGGCGTCGCCGGGCAGCGCGGTGAAGATGCCCTCTGCGCCTCGGATCAGCATCGAGGTCATGTCTCGGCTCCGAGCTCGCTCTCGTGCCAATGTGCCAGCGCCAGCTTCGACAGCCCAGTCATGAGCGTGAACAGGCCGATGCCGGCGAGCGTGATCAGGAACAGTGCGGCGAACATGCGGGGAATGTCGAGCTGAAAGCCCGACTGCAGGATCTCGTACGCCAGTCCGGCGCTGCGCCCGCCGGTGCCGGCAACGAATTCGGCCACTACCGCTCCGATCAGCGCAAGCCCGCTCGAAATACGCAAGCCGCCGAAGAAATACGGCAGCGCGCTCGGAATGCGCAACCGGAACAGCGTCTGCAAACGTCCGGCGCGGTTCATGCGGAACAGGTTCGCAAGCCCCGGATCGACGCTGCGCAGGCCGAGCGTGGTGTTCGAGATGATCGGAAACAGCGCAACCACCGTGGCGCAGATGGTCAGGGCGAGCTGCGTGTTCTTGACCAGGATGATGATCAACGGCGCGATTGCGACAACCGGCGTCACCTGCAGCAGGACGGCGTAAGGGAAAAAGCTCTTTTCGATCGCGCGACTCTGCACGAACAGGAAGGCGATCAAGGTGCCGATCACGATCGCCGAGGCAAAGGCCTGCAGCGCGACGCGCAACGTCATGCCGAGCGCCTTGAGCAGCGTCGGCCAGTCGCTGATGAGCTTGGCGGCGATATCGCTCGGTTTCGGGAACAGGAACACCGGGACATGCGCGCTCCGGCACGCGATCTCCCAGATCACGACGATCGCCAAGCCCACCATCAGCGGCGCGGCGATGGTCATTGCGGTTTCGGACTGCGCGAGCGGACGCATGGCGCGATCCCTTCGTCAGCGCTGCAGTTGCTGCAGCGACACTTCGGTCAGCGCCGCCGACAGCGCGCGGCAGTAATCGGCGAAGCGCGGCGCGTTGCGAAAACTCTCGTCGCGCGGATGCGGCTCGTCGATCGTCATCACCTTGCAGATGCGGCCGGGCTGTGCGCCCATCACCGCCACGCGCGTCGACAGGAACACCGCCTCGTAGATCGAA
>JBKPUA010000334.1:0-5180 GCA_046735815.1 Pseudomonadota bacterium | reverse complement strand
TCGTTTACGCTGCTGATCGGGCTGCTACTCGGCATTGGTCATCCGCGTGAGTCATGTCGATGAGATATTTTTTCATGTCCCAGGCGCCGGTCGGGCAACGCTCGGCACACAGCCCGCAGTGCAGGCAGACGTCCTCGTCCTTCACCATGGCCCGGCCGGTCTTGAGCCCTTCGGCGAGATAGAGGTCCTGGGTGACGTTTCGGGCCGGCGCCCGCAGCCGCGTGCGCAGGTCGCCTTCATCGCCGTTGCCGGTGAAGGTGATGCAGTCCATCGGACAGATATCGACGCAGGCGTCGCACTCGATGCACAGCGATGAGGTGAAGACGGTCTGTACGTCGCAATTGAGGCAGCGGTGGGCCTCCTTGAGCGCGAGATCGAAGTCGTAGCCGAGCTCGACCTCCGCCTTGATGTCGCGCAACGCCACGACCTTATCGCGCAACGGAACCCGATAGCGCCGGTCCGGAGCGATATCGTTGTCGTAGCTCCATTCGTGGATGCCCATCTTCTGGCTGACGATCTCGACCATCGGCTGCGGGCGGTCGTTGATATCGAGGCCGGAGCATATCTTGTCGATCGACAGCGCGGCGTCATGGCCGTGCGCGACCGCCCATATGATGTTCTTCGGGCCGAAGGCGGAATCGCCGCCGAAGAACACTTTGGGATGAGTCGAGGCCATGGTCTTGGGATCGACCTGCGGCATGTCCCATTTGTCGAACGCGATACCGATGTCGCGCTCGATCCAGGGAAATGCGTTCTCCTGGCCGACCGCCACCAGCACGTCGTCGCAAGGGAAGTGCTGATCGGGCTCGCCGGTCGGAACGAGCTTGCGCCGGCCCTTGGCATCGTATTCCGCCTTCACCTTCTCGAACACGACGCCGGTGAGGCGGCCGTTTTCGTGCGTGAATTCCTTCGGCACGAGGAAGTTCAGGATCGGAATGTCCTCGTGCATGGCATCCTCCTTCTCCCAGGGGGACGCCTTCATCTCCTCGAAGCCCGAGCGCACGACCACCTTGACGTCCTCGCCGCCGAGGCGGCGCGAGGAGCGGCAGCAGTCCATAGCGGTATTGCCGCCGCCGAGCACGATGACGCGCTTGCCGATCTTGCTGACGTGGCCGAAGGAGACCGAGGACAGCCAATCGATGCCGATATGAATGTTCGCGACCGCTTCCTTGCGGCCGGGAATATCGAGGTCGCGCCCGCGCGGCGCGCCCGATCCGACGAACACCGCGTCCCAGCCCTCATCCAGCAGCGCCTTGAGGCTGTCGATGCGCTTGCCGCCGCGAAACTCGATGCCGAGATCGAGAATATAGTCGCATTCCTCGTCGATGATGGATTCGGGCAGGCGGAAGCGCGGGATCTGCGTGCGGATCATGCCGCCCGCCTTCGGGTCCTGATCGAAGATGACGCAGTGATACCCGAGCGGCGCGAGATCGCGGGCGACCGTGAGCGAAGCGGGGCCGCCGCCCACCAGCGCGATGCGCTTGCCGTTCTTGACCGCGGTGGGCTTGGGCAGGCGGTCGCGGATGTCGTGCTTGAAATCAGCCGCGACGCGTTTGAGTCGGCAGATCGCGACCGGCTCCTTCTCGACACGTCCACGCCGGCACGCCGGCTCGCACGGCCGGTCGCAGGTGCGTCCGAGAATTCCGGGAAACACGTTGGACTTCCAGTTGATCATGTAGGCGTCGCTGTAGCGACCGGCCGCGATCAACCGGATGTATTCGGGGACCGGGGTGTGTGCCGGACAGGCCCACTGACAATCCACGACCTTGTGGAAGTAGTCCGGCGCCGAAATGTCGGTAGGTTTCATTTACTCCTCTGCACGCACGCTCGCCGCGCACCCTCCAGCTCCTCAGGAACCATGCGCGAACAAACGTCGGCCGGTCTTCCTCCGGTGGTCCGGCTTATGGGTCTGCCGAATCCGGCCGGGATAGTAGTGGAGACCCCCCTGAAATTCCACCAATACATTGATCATAACAGGCTTTTACAATTGCAACGGGACCCCGCAGTGCACACTGGCGGCAGGGTAGCGGGCGCATCCGTAAGAATTCGTAACGCCATTCGCTATGCCGCATAACCTACTGATCTGATTTGCTTCTTTTATCCGTTCCGATGGTGCATTGCGAAATAAGGGACGCCGGGCCCGGTGGAGCCGGCGGCTCTCAATGTCGGGCGGCCGGCAGGGCGATGAAGGGTCAGGTATCGCGGGCGGTCCCGACGCGGCGCTCGAGCGTGCGATCGAACGCCTGGAACGAGTTCTTGCGTACGCCAACGATGATCCCGGCGCATTGAATGATCGATGCGCACCGTCCATCTTGGCACCATGCGCGACCTGTTCGAGGGCATTTTTCAAGACGAGCCGCTCGATCCCACGGAGGTCGCGCGGCGCGCCATGCGTCCGCAGCTGCGGCGGCGGTTCTATGAGCGGGTCGAGGTCGAGGGCAGCGAAGGGGACTTCCGCATCACTCTCGATGGCCGTCCCGTGCGGACACCCGGGCGGCGTCCGCTCGCGACGCCGACCCACGCCTTGGCGCAGGCGCTCGCCGCGGAGTGGGACGCGCAACACGACGTCGTGGATCCCGCCAGGATGCCGCTCACGCGTCTCGCCAACACTATCATTGACGGCGTCGTCGACACGCGTCCAGCGGTGGCGGCGGACGTGGAGCGATATTTGGCGTGCGATCTCGTGTTCTATCGCGCGGGCGGGCCCGCGGGTTTGGTGGCGCGGCAAGCCGAGGCCTGGGATCCGGTGCTGGCCTGGGCACGCGAGGCTCTGGGCGCGCGCTTCGTGCTGGCGGAGGGCATCGTCTTTGTCGCGCAGCCTGCCGCGGCACTCGTCGCGGCGAGCGCCGCCATTCCATCCGACCCATGGCGGCTCGGCGCGCTGCATTCGGTCACGACGCTCACCGGCTCGGCGCTGATCGCGCTCGCGCTCGCGCGCGGCGCGCTGTCGCTCGATCAAGCGTGGACGGCGGCCCATGTCGACGAGGACTGGAACCTGGAACTCTGGGGTCGCGACGAGCTTGCGCTTGAGCGCCGGGCAGCGCGCTTCGCCGAAATGCAGGCCGCCGCGACGGTATTGCAGGCGGCGTAACTGCGGGCTCGACTACTTCTTCTTCAGCGTGCCGTAGGCGACGACAGTGGTGCCTTGCACGCTGCCGAACCATCCGAGCGCGAGGTCATCGCCTTGCCGCGCGACGGTGATGGTGCCGTCGGGACAGCGTCCGCCTTTGTCGGCCTGTCCTTTGGTGATGGCCTCGACGAAAAAGACATACGACTTCGACGACCCGGCGCGGGTGAGCTTTCCGGTGCAATCGAGGTCGGGATATTTGGTCTCCGCCCCGCGCGCGTTGATGGCAATCTCGAACTTGTACGGCGACTGGCTGCCGACCTGGGTGAGTTCGCCGCTCCAGTTGCCATTGATGGTGGGGGCACCCGCGGCGGCGCCCTTCTTTCCTTTCGCGGCCGCGGGCTGATCGTCGGCCGAAGGTGGAAATTGAGCGGTCGCGGGCGCAATCGCTGCGACCATGACGAGAACGAGCGCGGCGGTGCAATAGTAAAGGGCCTTGTTGCGGGTTTCCTTGGGCATGTTTTGCTCCCCTGCAATACCTGCACACGCGCGGGACCTTACCCTCAAATATCGATACATGCTATGGATTTTGCGCCGGAGCGAAGCGCGGGCCAGGCGATCATGAAAGACATTCTCGAGAAGCTCGAAGAGCGCCGCGCGCGCGCGCGCGCGGGCGGCGGTCAGGCGCGCATCGAGGCGCAGCACAAGCGCGGCAAGCTCACTGCGCGCGAGCGCCTCGAGCTGTTAATGGATAAAGGCTCGTTCGAAGAGTTCGACATGTTCGTCGAGCATCGCTCGGCCGAGTTCGGCATGGAGAAGAGCAGGATCCCGGGCGACGGCGTGGTCACCGGCTGGGGCACCGTCAACGGTCGCACGGTGTTCGCCTTCGCCAAGGATTTCACCGTGTTCGGCGGCTCGCTCTCCGAGGCGCACGCGCAGAAGATCGTCAAGATTCAGGACATGGCGATGAAAGCGCGCGCGCCGATCATCGGACTGTTCGATGCCGGCGGCGCGCGCATCCAGGAAGGCGTGGCGGCGCTCGGCGGCTACGGCGAGGTGTTCAAGCGCAACGTCATCGCCTCCGGGGTGATCCCGCAAATCTCCGTCATCATGGGGCCGTGCGCGGGCGGCGACGTCTACTCTCCGGCCATGACCGATTTTGTCTTCATGGTGCGCGACACCAGCTACATGTTCGTCACCGGTCCCGACGTGGTGAAGACCGTGACCAACGAGGTGGTGACGGCGGAGGAGCTCGGCGGCGCCAGCGTGCACACCACCAAGTCCGGCATCGCCGACGGCTCCTACGATAACGACGTGGAGTGCCTGTTGCAGATCCGCCGGCTGCTCGATTTCCTCCCCGCCGACAGCCAGGCCGGCGTGCCGGAATGGCCGTCCTACGACGATGTCGAGCGCACGGAGAAATCGCTCGACACGCTCGTTCCCGACAATCCCAACAAGCCCTACGACATCAAGGAGCTGATCCTCAAGGTCGCGGACGAAGGCGACTTCTTCGAGCTGCAGGAGGCGTTCGCGCGCAACATCGTCACCGGCTTCGGCCGCATCGCCGGCCGCACGGTCGGCTTCGTGGCCAACCAGCCCATGGTGCTGGCGGGCGTGCTCGACATCGACGCCTCCCGCAAGGCCGCGCGCTTCGTGCGCTTCTGCGATGCCTTCGGCATTCCCATCGTCACCTTCGTCGACGTGCCGGGATTCCTGCCGGGCACCAACCAGGAATACGGCGCCCTGATCAAGCACGGGGCGAAGCTCCTGTTCGCCTATTCGCAGGCCACGGTGCCGCTCGTCACGGTGATCACGCGCAAGGCGTTCGGCGGCGCCTACGACGTGATGGCGTCGAAGCACATCGGCGGCGACGTCAACTACGCCTGGCCGACCGCGCAGATCGCCGTCATGGGCGCCAAGGGCGCGGTGGAGATCATCTTTCGCGCCGATATCGGCGATGCCACCAAGATCGCCGCCCGCACCAAGGAATACGAGGATCGTTTCCTCTCGCCCTTCGTTGCCGCCGAGCGCGGCTATATCGACGACGTGATCATGCCGCACGCCACGCGCTCGCGCATCGCCCGCGCGCTCGCCATGCTGCGGGAGAAGCAGC
>JBKPUA010000333.1:0-7996 GCA_046735815.1 Pseudomonadota bacterium | reverse complement strand
CGAAACGCCGAGCGTAGTCGGCCTCACGCGACGCTGACCGACTCGTCGACGGAATCCCAGCCGTGGGAAAGATATCCACTCCCGGTGATCGGGCGGTTGCTATTGTACGTGTCCCCAAGGGAGGGACCCATGGAAACAGCGACGCCCGTGTCAGGCGGCGAAAAGACTGCAAAGACCAAGAAAGAGCTGGAGGAGATGCTGCGTGCCGCCCTGGGCGACGCGATGGCGCCCGGCGAGTAAAATATCCTCGTCTTTCGACCGACGGCCGGATCCCCTGAATGGGACGCGGAGATCGTGTCGAAACAGCGTGTCGTCGAGGACGGAATCAAGAGCATGTTCGAGCAGGTCAAGCTCGAGCTTCAGCAGCAATTCGAGTTCGCAGATCAAAGCGAGACGCCGCCGGTCGAGTAGCGACCCCGGAGCCCGCCGTGCCATTGACCAAGACAGGCGGGCCGATTTCTTCTATATCGGTGTTAGCGACCCGCGCCGTTCCCGTCGCTCCGGAGCTGGAGGACCAAAGATGAAGCTCCCTGTAGCCGTAGTGGTCCTGGCCGCGATTTCGTTCCTGAATTCCTCGCCAGCCCTTGCCCAGCAGCAGGGAGGAGGATTGACGACGGCCTCCCCCAGCGGGAGCACGCAGCAAAGCCTGCCGTTCGCAACCTTTGCCACGCAGCGGGGAGCAAGAATCCGAGTTACCGGAGCTCCGTCGGTTCAGTCGTCACCGGGATTGGGAGTAGAATGCACGCCGGTCGAACAAAGCATCGCCGGCGTCATCATTGGTCCGACCGACCTCTGCGACAGGTAGGAGACATCGCTCTTGGCGGCGTCACGCGCGTGCTGCACGCACGACCGAGGTGGTTTGCGACCCCAACCCGCTTTCGGTTGGAAAAGGAGGGAGCCCCATGCGATTGACGCCGGGCCGGGCGCGCGAGATCGTGATTTCGCTCGTCATTCTGTGCCTCGTCATCCTGGTGGCGATCGGCGTGGCGGTGTGGTGGATCGCCTGATCGAGCGCTGATGCCGCGACATGCGAGCGCTGCGGCCGCCTCCGAGCCGAACGACTCATCTCGGGGCCCGCCGATCTCGGGCGCACCCGAGATCGGCTCACGCCCCGCGATGACAGCACAGAGAGTCTACGCCGCCACGGATGCCTCAGTAGTAGCCGTAGTCGTACCCGCAGGCCCAGACCCGCTGCCAGCCCCACGACGTCGGCTGCCAGGTCCAGCACGAGCCGCCATAGACGCCCACGCCGACCGCGAACGGCGCCGCGAAGGCGAAGCGACGGTGATGGAAGCGATTGAATGCAACCCGGTGGGGTCGCCCAAGCCCAGGGCGGAACGCCACGTTGCGGGCGCCGACGAAGCCACCGCGGAACGGAGCGCTGCGGAAGCTGCCGCCAACGGCGGCGGTACGGACGCCTCCGCCCATACCTGCGCCGCGGAAGCCGCCACCAATCGCGGCGGTGCGCACGCCGCCACCCATGCCCACGCCGCGAAAGCCGCCGCCGCCGATCGCCGCGGCACGGACACCTCCGCCCATGCCGCCCGCACGCATGCCCCCACCGCCAATGCCCCCACCGTGAAAGCCGCCACCGTGGGAGCCGCCACCGTGAGAGCCACCTCCGCCCCCCATTCGCGCATCCACGGCGGTCGACACTGCCAACGCGCCGGCGAACGCGGTGGCCGCTAACGCAATCGTGATCCTACGCATCATGACGTCTCCTCCTGCGAGACATGCACGCGGCCCTCGTCGCTGATTTTCTTGTCCAATCGAGAGCGTGTCAGCGGCGGCCTTCGGCCGCGGGCAAGATCGAATGACGAAGCAATACCGTGCGGCCGCGATAGACAATCGAGCCGGCAAGTTCAAATTACGAATGCGCCAGTTTCTGACTTATAAGTTAGACTCCTTGCTTCGCCGCGATGTGATACGATCACGTCAGCGCTTTGATTTGGAGACGCGACAACGTGGCAGGCGGGCGACGCCGGATCCTCGTCATCGAGGATGATCCCGAAACGGCCGACCAGATCGTCGATTTTCTGTCGGCGAGCGGTTATCAGGTCGACCTCGCCGGCGACGGCAATGACGGCTTGAAGCGAGCGGGCTCGGCCGAGCATGCGGTGATGACCATCGATCGCATGCTGCCCGACATCGATGGGCTCGCGGTGATCCGGCGCCTGCGCGAGAACGGCATCGTCACGCCCGCCTTGATCATCAGCGCGCTCGGCGAGATCGACGACCGCGTGCGCGGGCTGCGCGCCGGCGGCGACGATTATCTGGTCAAGCCGTTCGCCTTGGCCGAATTGCTGGCACGGGTCGAGGCGCTTGCCCGCCGCAGCGCCACCGTGGTCAAGGAAACGGTGCTGCGCGTCGGCGATCTCGAGCTCGACCTCGTCGCGCGCACGGTGACGCGCCGCGGGCGCAACATCGAGCTCCTGCCGCGCGAATTTCAGGTTCTCGAGTACCTCGTTCGCAACCAGGGCCAGGTCGTGCCGCGCGCGCTGCTGTTGCAGCACGTCTGGGATCTTCACTTCGATCCCACCACCAACATCATCGACGTCTATGTCGGGCGCGTCCGCCGCAAGGTCGACGGCCAGCAGGCCTATCCGCTCATCCATACCGTCCGCGGCGTCGGGTTCTGTGTCCGTGCTCCTAGCTAAGGCACTCCGCTCCTCGACCTTCAGGCTGGCGCTGATCTTCATCGCGATTTTCGGCGCCGCCATGTTCGTGCTGTTCGGCTACGTCTATTGGTCGACCGCGAGTTACGTGCGCGGCCGATCGGACGCCGCAATCGCGGCCGAGCAGGCGAACCTGCGAAAGCTCTACGACAGGGATGGCAGAGCGGGCCTCGCTGCGGCGATCGAGAACCGCATCGCCGACGATCGCCTGCAGCGCGGCGTGTACGCGCTTGCGGACCCGTCCTTCGCTCCCGTCGCCGGCAACCTCAATGCCTGGCCGGCGAGCTTGAAGGAGACCACCGGCTGGCACGACCTCGACGCACGGGAGTCGAAGTCCGCCGCCGGCCGCCCGACGCTGCGAGCGATGGTCGAGACGCTGCCGGACGGCTATCACTTGCTGGTCGGACGAGACAGCGATGATCTCCACGAGCTCACCACTTCCATCGAGACGTCGCTGCTCGGCGGTGTCGCGCTGCTTTTCGTCATCGCGGCGGTGGCCAGCATCACTATCACGCGCCGCACGGTGGGACGCATCGAAGCGATCAACGCGACCAGCCGCGCCATCATGCAGAGCGGGCTCGGGCAGCGCATACCGCTGCGCGGGACGCGCGACGAGTGGGATCAACTGGCCGACAATCTCAACTCGATGCTTGATCGCGTCGAGGCCTTGATGGCCGAAGTGAAGCAGGTGTCCGACAACGTGGCGCACGACTTGCGCACACCGCTCACCCGCATGCGCGCCCGGCTGGAGAAGGCCAACAACCGCCGGCGCGACAGCGAGCAGGACCAGTCGCTGATCGGCGACACCATGGCCGACCTCGATGCCGTGCTGCGCATGTTCGCCTCGCTCACGCGCATCTCGCAAATCGAGGCGCGCGACCGCACCGCGGCGTTCCGGACCGTCAATCTGGCCGATATTGCAAGCGAGGTGGTGGAATTGTTCGATGCCGCCGCCGAGGACAAGCACGCCCAGCTTGATGCTGTTGGCAATCAGCGCGTGCTCGTCACCGGCGATCGCGACCTCCTGTTCGACGCCGTCGCCAACCTCGTCGACAACGCCATCAAATACGGCCGCGACGCCGGTCGGGTAACCGTGGAGGTGACGCAGAACGATCGCGGCGCTGTGGTCGCGGTCGCCGACGACGGGCCCGGAATTCCCGACGATGAGCGCCAGCATGTGTTCAAACGCTTCTACCGGTTGGAGCGGAGCCGCCACACGCCGGGCAACGGGCTCGGGCTGAGCCTGGTCGCCGCAGTCGCGCGCCTGCACGGCGCCCATATCGAAATGCTCGACAACAGGCCCGGCCTGCGATGCCGGCTGCAATTCCCATTGCCGACGAGGTGGTGAGCGCGATGGCGCGCGCCGTCGCGTGTGTTGGGGCGATCGTTATGGGCGTCGCGATCGGCAAACGGCGATCAGGAGTTTCAGAAGACTTTGCGGTGCGACGCGCAATCTTCGCTGCCGTGCTCATTCTCGCGGCGCTCGCGCCGGCCTGCGCGGAGGTGCGCATCCGCGCGAGCCCGGGTGGCGAGGTCGGACCGTATCTGAAGCTGTTCACGCTGCTGCGGCAATCGGGCGAGCGCGTCGTCATCGACGGCCCCTGCTTCTCCGCCTGCACGCTCGTGCTGAGCACGATTCCGGCCAGCCGCATCTGCGTCACCTCGCGCGCGGTGCTGGGCTTCCACGCTCCGCGCTGGGTCGATCGCCAAGGCCGCATTTACGCCGCCACCAAGGAGACGCAAATGGTCACCGACACTTATCCGGCGCCCGTGCGCGCCTGGATCAAGCGGCAGGGCGGACTCAGCTCGCGGCTCATCTATCTGCGCGGCCGCGAGCTCGCGGCCATGTATCCGCGCTGCCGGTAGATTGGCGTCGTAACTCCGACGATCGCGGCCGGTCATCTTGACTGGACATGGGCAATCCGCCTCAAGTCTGCGCCATGACCTCGAACCGGCCGCGAGTCTTGATCGTGGACGACCATCCGGTGGTGCGGATGGGCTTGCGCGCCATGCTCGAGCGATCGGGCGACTACGAGGTTTGCGGCGAGGCCGGCGCGCCGAGCGAGGCGCTGAGCCTCCTCGCCCGCGAGCAGCCGGACGCGCTGATCCTCGACCTGATGCTCGGCGGACGCGGCGGGGCCGATTTCGTGGCGCAATGCAAGCAGCGCGCGCCCGCGGTGCGGGTGCTGGTGCTGTCGCAGCACGACGAGGCGCTTTATGCCGAGCGCGTGCTCGCCGCCGGGGCGCACGGCTATGTCATGAAAGGGGAGGAGCTCGACGGCGTGGTGGAAGCGCTGGCGGCGATCGTGCGGGGGGAGTTCGTGCTCAGTCCACGCATGAACGCGCGCGTGCTCAGCCGCCGCTTCCACCACGGAGCGGACGGCCGCTATTCCGACCTGTCCAACCGCGAGATGCAGATCTTTCTTCTGATCGGCGCAGGGCGCACCACGGGCGAGATTGCGGCCGAGCTGGGGCTCAGCCCCAAGACCGTGGGCGCTCATCGCGAGCACATCAAGGTGAAGCTGGGCCTCACTACCGCCGCCGAGCTCGAGCGTGAGGCGCTGCTGCATGTCGAACGAATGGACTGACGGCACGCCGGGGTTCGACGCGCACCTGCGCCGCCTCAACGCGCGACGGCTGCGCTCCGCCTCCTGGTACTTCGCCGCCGTCGTTCTTGTTCTGCTCGCCGCCAATCTCGCGCTGCCGTCGCTGCGGCTGTGGTTTCATGCCGCGGTACAGGTCGCCGTGGCGCTCTATTTTATCGCGCTCGGCCTGATCTGCCGCGCCTCCAAGGTGGAAGATTGGCCGACCGCAGCGCTCCCCTTGCTGTTCGGGGTGGGAGCAGCCGCCACCGGTCTCGTCTTCAGCCTGGATCTCGACCCGCGCATCGGCGCCAACCCAGCTTATTCGACCGTCATGCTGGTCGCCTGCCTGGCGCCGCTGT
Source organism: Pseudomonadota bacterium (assembly GCA_046735815.1). Lineage (GTDB taxonomy): Bacteria > Pseudomonadota > Alphaproteobacteria > Rhizobiales > Xanthobacteraceae > VAZQ01. Next base: position 2,377 of record JBKPUA010000333.1, on the reverse strand, counting down.
GGCCGCAGCGGTTGCTACTCGCGGTGCTGGTGCCCGTGCACCTGATTTATCTGTTGATCGTCTGGAGCAGCGGGCAGCCGCCGACCTTCGTGCTCGTGATGACCGTCGGCGGCACGGTGGCGGTGGCCCTGGGCGCCTTCGTCGCCGCGCTTCAGCATCGAGCCGAGCGGCAGGCTTTCGCCGCCGCTACCGCCATCCGCCGCCGGAAGGATGAGCTCGCCGACGCGCTGGCGCGGGTCAACAGCCTGCTCGACGAGCGCCGCGAGATCGTGGCGATCGTCGCGCACGATCTGCGCAGCCCGCTCGCGGGCATCCGTGCGCTGCTCCGCACGGTCACGGACTGTGGGCCGGCGGACGAGCAGAAACTGAAAGAGATTTCGCGCGCCTGCGCCGAAATGCATGGCACCATCAACCGGCTGATCGAGACCCACGCCGCCGAGGTCGGCGAGGTGAATCTTGAAGTCGTGGAGGCCGGCGCGCTGTTCGCGCAGGTCGCGGCGTCGGCCGCGCCGGCGGCGTCGGAGAAAGGGATCGGTATCGTGTGCGAACCGAATGCGTGTCGTGCGGTGGCCGAACCGACGCTGCTGGGCCACTCACTCGGCAATTTGCTGTCGAACGCCATCAGGTATTCGCCACACGGATCGGCGGTGCGCTTGCGCGCCGAGCCACGCGGGGAGGGCGTGCGTATCTCGGTCACCGATCGCGGCCCCGGTATCGCAGCCGACCAGAAGGATCTTCTGTTCAAGAAGTTTTCCCGGCTCGGCTCGGATGCGAGCACCACCGGCCCGGATCCGGATTCGGAAGCCGGTTCAGGCCTTGGCCTCTACATCGTGCGCACGCTGGCCGAGCGCATGGGGGCGAGCGCGGGCTTCGAGCCCAATCCCGATGGGGGCAGCACCTTCTTCATCGATCTGCCGTCGAAGGTCGAAGACACGGAATCCGAGCCGCGTAGGTCATTCACCTAGGCGAGATTAGGTCGCGGCCGCCGATATACACGGCGCGCACGCCGCCTACAGTTCCATGGTCGCATCTTCCAACCGGAGTCGCCATGGACCGCCTGCAGATTTACCAGGGACGAACGCTTGTCGGCGTCGAGTTCGCGCCGGCGCCGTCCTCGCTTTCCAGCATTTGCAAGAACGCGCATGTGTTCCAACGCATCAGCACCGCCGAGGTCCAAAAGATCACCGAAGGGCTCGTGCGCGACAACACTGAGCGTGGCTTTGCCGCCCAATTGCCGCAGCTCCTGGCGGTAGCGAACGAGCGCATCGGCTACTGGGAACGCAAGGTGCCGCCGGGGTCGAAATGCTTCGTCCATCACGCGCGCTTCGCGGACGGGCAAGCGGCCAAAGCCGGCTATGCCGAAGCGAGGCGAAAGTTTCCCCAGTTCGCCTTGCTCGGGCTCTATTGCATCGATCCCTCGATCTCCATGTTTCCGCACGCGTTCCCGGTCGACGCAGCGCCCAACATGTGGCGGCCGGGAGAGCAGAACGTCCTGACCAAGGACAGCATGTTCTTCCTCAACTTTTTTCCGCAGCAACGGTTTCTGCGCGAGTTCGTCTATCAAGGCACCATCGCCATCTACAGCGAAAGCTCGCCCGGGCTCTACCACGCCAACAACTACGTCGATCTGGTTTCGGACGAGTTCGTCGCGGTCAATGGCGTCGACAAGTTCGTGGGCGTGAACCTCAACCGCTACCGCGACGGTCACGGCTTCTTCAGGGCGGTGTCTGCCGGCGCCGCCAAAAGCGTCATCGTCGAGGGCTATGAGCAATTCCAATGGTACGGCATTCTGGCCAAGTTGATTTGAGCCGCAGCATGTCCTCATTCATGCAATGCTCCGGCGTCGAGCCGGGGCAACGGCAACTCGCCGGCATACAAACGACGGGTCGGCAATATCGCAACCTGTCCGAACCGGAGTTTGCCATCGCGACCGAAAACAGCGTTCCGGTTCCGATGCGAGAAGGCATCAACCTGCGCGCGGACGTCTATCGTCCGGACGCTGCTGGACGCTTCCCGGCGCTGGTCGCGATGTCGCCCTATCCCCGGCAGATGCAAGGTCTGGGGATTCCCGCCGGCTTCGTGGAAGCAGGGCAGAGCGATTTTTTCGTCCCCCGCGGCTATGCGCACGTGATTGCCAACAGCCGCGGCACCTGCGGCAGCGAAGGCACCTACGACTTCTGGGGGCCGGCGGAGAAGACCGACCTCTATGACCTGATCGAATGGGTGGCCGCGCAGTCGTGGTGCAACGGCCAGGTCGGCATGATCGGCGTGAGCTACTTCGCCATCGAGCAATATCGCGCGGCGCTGCAGCGGCCGCCGCATCTGCGCGCGATCTTTCCATTCTCCGGCTCGACCGATTTCTACCGCGAGGCGTTCT
>JBKPUA010000332.1:0-3463 GCA_046735815.1 Pseudomonadota bacterium | reverse complement strand
GGCGCGAACCGACAACGTCGCGGTCGACCAGCGCCTGCAGCCGGTTGCGCCGGGAGGAGACGATCGCCAGCTCCGCGAGCGCCAGCAGGCCGTTGACGAGCACCAGCGCGACCACAATCGCCAGTTCGATGTACAGCATCGACACAATATAGAGATGTCGTCGCACCGCCGCGAGCCGCGCCGGAAGCCCGCCACGCGCACGCGTGCGAGCCTCTCGTGCCCTCTCCCCTTGCGGGAGAGGGCTCAATGGTGTGTCCACAAAATCAGATGGGTGAGGGGCTTCCACACCCCTCACCCATCCTTCTGCGTTGAGCCATTCGAGCTGCCCTCTCCCGCAAGGGGAGAGGGCACAATCACACGCACCGCGCTTTTGACGCGCCGTCCCTCGGACGCAGAACCGTCACCGCCAATATGCGAAGGCCATGCCGCTGCCGGTGCCGGCGGCGGAGCGATAGAGCGGCTGATAGTCGACGACGGTCATGTCGAGCCCCGCCGCGGTCATGGCGCCGGCGACCGGAATCCAGTTCTTCAATTCCGAGGTGCCGGAGCGGAAGTTGTAGGCGGGAATCGAGATCAGCGCGTCGGCGTCCCGGCGCTGCATGGCGCCGAGGAAGCTGCGGTCAAGCTCCTCGTCCACCACGAAGTGCGACATCCCGCCGGAGCCCAGGACGGCGACGCGCAGATCGGCGTCCCAGGCGGCGATGGCGTCGGCCAGCGCCTTGCCGAGCGCGAAGCAGCGCCGCACGCTCGGCTGATTGGGCGGATAGAAGGTGTTGATGAACAACGGCACCGCCGGGATGAAATTGTCCTGCATGATGCGGCGATAGAGAAAGCCGTAGGCATGCGGCAGGCCCGAGATGTTGGACGACGCGGACTGCGGCAGCCGTGCCGCTGCCGCCACGTCGAAATCGTGTTCCATCAGCCGTTCGATCAGGTGCCGACCGAGCTTGGGGTGGCCGGGATAGCTTTGCGACGTCTTGCCGTGGTGGTTCGGCTCGGCGATCTCGATGCCGGGCGGCAGCCGCTTCTTCTGCTCCTCCGAGAACGGGATGTTGTCGAGAGTCTCGCCGAAGCACACCATGAAGGTCGGAATATTGGCGTCCTCGAACACCTCCATCTGGTCGTTGCCGACCAGGATGGCGACGTCCGGCTTGGCCTCCTTGAACACCCGCGCCATCTCCGCCATGGCACGCTGGCAGGCGTCGTAGCGCTTCTGCTTGACCGGCAACTCGATCTGCGCCTCGAGGTTCTCCTTGGCGCGCAACTTGGCGAGCTCGTCGAACTTGAACGTGCCGTCGCGATAGACCAGCGCCGGATTGCGGCGATCGGCTTCGACCCGCCCGCCCCATTGTTCCGGCGGCGTCGCCAGTAATGGGCCATGCGAGGCCCCCATGCCCAGGACGATCTTTGCCATGATGAGGCCTCCTGTTGCCTGACGGCGCTCACCGCGCGCGCTTGCCACTTCCGATCGCGACCGACGACGCGCCGCACGCGCCGCCCTCATCTTCGAGCCAATCGAGGATGATGCCGGCGATGGCGTCGCTGTTGTCTTCCAACATCAGCATATGACCGTTGCCGACAATACCGCGGTCCGCGAGAAAGCAGAAGTCGGCCTTGGCGCCGTTGGCATTGAGCCAGGTGACGATGGCGCCGTCGACCTCGCGCGCATGGTCGAGATCGTCGGTGCCGGTGATGACTAGGACGCGCTTGCCGGCGAGCTTGTGCGGGTCGTTCAGGCGCACCTGGCGGCCGTGCACGTTCTGGCGCTCGAGCAGGATATTGGGCGGGATCGCGGTGAGGCTCGCGGCGTAGCCGGCAAGCCGCGCGCGCGGGAAATGCCGGCTCGCGCCGACGAGCTTGCGCTCCACGAGATCGCGCGTGGCCGCGACCGGGGCGGTCTTGTCGATGCGCACGCGCCGGCCGGAGACCTCGGTCTCGATCTCGATTTCGCTCTCGGCATGGACAGGTGCCGGCGGCTGGAAGTTGCCGGGTGGGGCGGGTGCGACACCGACCACCGCCTCGATGACGTCGCCGTCGAGCTCAGCGAGCCGCCACCCGTAGCAGCCCGACATGGAATGCGTGAGCAGCACCACTGGCGCGGGAAGGCTGCGGATGAGCGCGGAAAGGCCCGCGACCACGGTCGCGCCGTCGAGCCGATCGAGCGGAACGTAGCCGCTGCGCCCGATGCCCGGCCAATCCGGCACCACCGTGCGATAGCCATGCTCGGCGAACAGGTAGGCCCAGCCGCGCCGACCATCGGCGGTGCGCTGATAGCAGGCGCCGGTATGGGCGCCGCCATGCACCATCACGACCGTCGGTCGCTTGCTCACTGCCTTGGGCGCAAAGGTCTCGAAATAGACCGCCACCGGCTCGGTGATGAGCCCCGTCTCGTGCGTCAACGACATGGCGCCGGCTAGGCCACCACGCGTTCGCCGGCAGACTCCTGCTGCCGACCCGAGATCGCGCCGTCGGGGAACGCTTCCTTGAGCCGCGGATAGACCTCGCGCGCGAAGGTCTTGATGCCGTGCACGGTCTCGTCGTGCTCGAGAAATCCAGCCTGGCCCATGATCAGGAGATGCCCGAAACCGCCGACGTGGTCGTGCATCCGCTTGATCTGGGCAAACACCTGGTCCGGCGTGCCGGCGAACATGATGCCGGCCTCGATCGCCTTGTCTACCGTGGCATTGGCGCGGTTGGCGGCGTGCTGGTCGATCGCCGCCCCGCGCAGGATCTGCGCGTGCACCTGCGTCGGCACGTAACCGGGCGGATAGCAGAAGTGCAGCGGTACCTTGTTCGCCGTCATATACCAGAGGAGCTTCTCGGCGCCCGCGCGCGCCTCCTTTTCGCTCTCGCCGGCATAGACCAGCGCCGCATAAGCGAGCCGGTTGACGGGAATGTCGGCGCCGCGGCCGGCCTCGCGCCAGCCCTTGCGGTAGGAGTCGTAGATCGCGGGCGTGCCGCGGAAGCCGGTCAGGAACGTCGCCTGCACGTAGCCGCGCGCGCCGACGCGGCCGGAGCCGCCCGGCGTGGTGGTCGAGACCCAGATCGGCGGATGCGGCTGCTGATAGGGGCGCGGCCAGATATTGATGTTGCGATGGTGGAAGAACCGGCCTTCGTGGCTCACCGGCCCGTCGTGATTGGTCCAGGCCTTGACGATGAGGTCCATGGCCTCCCATTGGCGCTCGTTCATGCGCACCGGATTGCTGTTGGCGGGCAGCACCTCATAGGGCACGCCGCGCACGAAGCCGCATTCGAGCCGGCCTTTGGAGAGCACGTCCACCATCGCCATCTCCTCGGCGACGCGCACGGGCTGGCGGCGGTTGGCGACCGGATTGCCCAGGATCAACAACCGCGCGGTCTTGGTCATTCGCGCGAGTGCGGCGAGCACCAGCGGCGCCGCGGGATCGACGCAGGTCGCGGTCTGATGATGCTCGTTGAGCATGATCTCGAGCCCTTCGTCCTC
>JBKPUA010000331.1:0-13380 GCA_046735815.1 Pseudomonadota bacterium | reverse complement strand
CGGCGGCTATTCGATCGAAATGGCCAACCCGCGGCACGAGCACGAATGGCGAGTTTGGCGAGAGGTCGAATTGCCGAAGGGCAGGGTGCTCATTCCCGGCCTCGTCAGCCACTCCACCAATGTCGTGGAGCACCCCGAGCTAGTCGCCGAGCGCATCGTTCGCCTCGCCAAGCTGGTGGGACGCGAGAACCTGATGGCGAGCACGGATTGCGGCTTCGCGCAGGGGGCCATTCACGCGCCGGGTGCATCCCTCGATCATGTGGGCAAAGTTGCGCTCCGTCGTCGAAGGCGCCCGGTTGGCGTCGCGCGAGCTCTGGCGCCGGCCGGCGAAGGGACGCAAGCCGGCGGCGGCGAAGAAAAAGCGCCGGGGAATTTCCCGGCGCCAAGCAAAGCGAACGAAAGCCGCGTGACGCTATGCAGATGTGACGTCCCGGAGGCGCTTACAGCACTGGTTGGGTCGCCTGCACTTCCTTCGGCCATACGGTGCGAAGCTCGCCCTTCATCCATTCGGTCAAGATGCTTTGGTTGTAGATGTTGAGGCCGTTGTCGCCGAACTTCACCTTGGTGGCCGGAAACGGCAGGCCCGTGAACTCGGTATCGGCGAGGACGTCGCGGATCTTCTGCGGATCGCGGCTCGCGGCCTTTTCCAGCGCCTGGCGGATGATCAGGCCTGTGACGTAGCCTTGGCCGAGCATCTCGGCGGCGGGCGGGTAGGGTTGGGTCGGGTACGCGGCCTTGTATGCCGCCACGAACTCCTTGTTGCCGGGAATGGGAAGGTCCCAGTTCCAGGTCATCGGCGCAAACAAGCGATCGGCGGCGGTGCCGAGCCCCTTGCCGATCGAGTCGGCACCGGCAGGACCGGCCCCGAAGATCGGCAGGTTGGCGCCGACCCCGCGCAACGCCTTGACGATCAGAATGAGGTCATTGGTGAAACCGCCGAGGAACAGCATGTCCGGCTTGTAGCGCAGCACCGGCGCTACCGCGACCGACGGGTCGGAGAGCCCCATCTGGAAGCCCGTTGAGAACGGCACCTCGAGATTGAGCGTCTTGGCGTGCTCGGGAAGCTGTTTCTGGACGATCAAGCCGACGGCGTCGTTGCTCATGAAGATGGCGGCGGTCTTCGGCGGGCTGCCTTTCGAAGCTTTCCACATCTCGTACGCGCTCGACATCGACCAGTTCCAGATCGCGCCGCCCTGCGGCGTGAGCTTGAAGGTGTATTTGTAACCGCGGGTCACGATGCCGTCGGCGTAGGAGTCGGTGATCAGCGGCACCTGCGATTTCTCCGCCTCGACCTGCGCGGCGAGCGTCATCGCGCTGGCAGTGGCGCCGGCGATGATGATCGCGCCTTCCTGGTCGATCATGCGCCGCGTCAGGCTCGCCGCTTGCGTGGGATTTTCCGAGGTGGTGTCGGCGGGAACGAGCTTGATCTTGGCGCCGCCGAGCGACTTGATGCCGCCTTCGCGGTTGATCTGATCGGCTGCGATCTGCAGCCCCCAGACCGTGCGCGTGCCGAGCTCGCCGAGCCCGCCGGTCAACGAATTGGGGGCGCCGATCACGATGTCGCCTTGCTGCGAGCGGCCAATACTCGGCAGCGCCACCGCCGCCGCGCCAGCCATCAACCCTTTGAGCCCTGCTCTGCGCGTTACTTTCATCGTCTCCTCCCTGCTTGTTTCAATTGGGTACCGCGGGCCGTTGCGTGCGTCACACTCCCAAATAGGCGCGGCGGACAAATTCGGAATCTGCAAGCGCGTGGCGGTCGCCTGCAAGCACCACGCGCCCGCTCGCCAGAATGATCCCGCTGGTGGCCATCTCGAGGCACGTTGCATTCTGCTCGACCAGCAAAATGGTTGTTCCCTGACGCCTGATTTCTGCCAGCTGCTCGAACACGAGCTCGGCGAGCACCGGAGACAGGCCGAGCGAAGGCTCGTCGAGCATCAGAACCTTGGGGAAATTCATCATCGCGCGTCCGATCGCCAGCATCTGCTGCTCGCCGCCGGAGAGCGTCCCGCCGGCTTGGCGCCGACGCTCGGCCAGGCGCGGGAACAGCTGGTAGATCGCGGCAAAGGCCTCCGCCATCTTGACCGGCGCCCGATCGGGAAGAAAGCTGACGATCAGATTCTCCTCCACGGTCAAGTGAGGAAAGATACGTCGTCCCTCGGGGACGTGCGAAACTCCCATGCGCGCCACTTGATGGGGCGGCAAGCCGATGAGGCTCTTGCCGTCGGACATGATCGAACCCTCGCGCGCCGGAACGAGCCCCGAGATCGAGCGCAGGATGCTGGTCTTGCCAGCGCCGTTGGCGCCCAGCAGCACGAATACCTCGTCTTGTTGCAGGGCGAATGAAACCTCGCGCACGGCGTAGAGGTCGCCATAGGATACGGTGAGATTTTCCACCGCCAGGAGCGTCATCGCAGCGCGCTTTGCTTGGTTCCGAGATAGGCCTCGATCACAACCGGATCGTGGGCGATCTCGGTCGGCGTGCCGTCGGCCACGACGGTTGCGTTGTGCAAGACCACCAGCCGCTTCACCATCGCTGCCAGCACCGAGAGCACGTGCTCGACCACGATCACGGTGATGCCGCGCGTGCGGTTGAGCGTGAGGATTTCGGCGATCAGGTGCTCGGCCTCCTCGTGGGTGAGCCCGGACAAGCTTTCATCGAGCATCAGCAGGCGGCAGTTTCCGGCGATCGCGCGCCCGATTTCGACTCGCTTGCGGTCGGCGAGCGTGAGCTCGGCGGGATGGCGCGCCGCCTGAGCGTCGAGCCGCAGCTGTGCGAGGATTTCGGCCACTTCGTCACGCAGGTCACGGCCGGGTGGAAGGCATTGCGAGGCCGCGACCTGGATATTCTCAGCCACCGTCATGCTGCCGAACAGGCGGACTTTCTGAAATGTCCGGCACATGCCCGCGCGCCGCCGCAAATGGGCGCGCATGGCGGTACAATCCGCGCCGAAATAGCTGATGTGCCCGGCGCTCGGCGCGAGATTGCCGCTGACGATCTCGAACAAGGTGGATTTGCCGGCGCCGTTGGGGCCGATGAGCCCGACGACCTCGCCCGCGCATACCGAGAAGGAGACGTCCCGCAGCGCCACCACGCCGCCGAAGCTGCGGCTGATACCTTTCACCTCGAGCGCGGGCGCGCTCACCGGCTGCCTCCCGCAACGGCATTCTTGAATATGAGCCCGACGATTCCGTTCGGAGCGCGCAGAACGACGATGAGAAGCATCAATCCGTAGACGAGGACATCCAGCCCGTCGATGCCGATCTTGGTCGAAGCCCAGTTGGTGACCTCCGACAGGAACACCATGACGGCGCCACCTACGATGGGACCGAGCGCGGTGCCGAGCCCGCCGAGGAGCGCGGGGAGCTGTAGCTGGATCGCCTGCGCGAGGCCGAATGCCGCCTCCGGATCGATGGCCATGTAGTACTGCAGGTAGAGGACCGCGGCGAGCGAGGTCATTGCCGCGCTGAGCATGAAGCCGAGCAGCTTGGTGCGGAACACCGCGACGCCGGCGGCGGCGGCCGCGACCTCGTCGTCGCGCACCGCCTGCATTTGCAGCCCGAAGCTGCTGCTCAGGATCCAGCGCGTGATCCAGAAATAGGCGACGACGAAGGCGAGGGCGGCATAGAGGAACGGTACCGGCGAGCGCGCTTGCATCGCCCACAGCGAGTTGCCGACGAATTTCAGGGCGAGTCCGTCGGCACCGCCGGTCAAATCCACGAAATGGCGCGAGAGCTGCACCAAGGCGAGCGATACTGCGACGGTGGCGAGCGCGAAGAATACTCCGCGCATGCGCAAGGTCATGCCCCCCATGACGAAGGCGACCGCGAGCGAGAGCAGCATGGCCACCCAGCCGCCGATCCACGGTGGGATGCCGTATCTGTTGAAGAGAATGCCAGTGGTGTAGCAACCGAGCCCGAGAAAGACGCCATGTCCGAGCGACAATTGCCCGCCAATGCCCGCGACGATGTTCCAGGCCTGGCCGAGCGAAATGAAGATCAGTGCCCTGACCACGGCCGCGATGATGTAGTTGTTGACGAACGGGATGAGTGGAACGAGAGCGACGACGACGATGGGCAGCAGGTAGTAGACGAGGGCACGGGCGGTGGTGCGAGCGGCGGATGCCGGGCCGATGACCCCACGCATGACGACGCGCGCTTCCATCGCTATTCCGATCTCACGCCGAAGAGTCCGGTCGGCCGGAACGCGATGAAGAGCAACAACATGGCGTAGAGCGGAACGTCCTGCAGCGCCGAGTTCCACATCATCGCCGTGACCTGCTGAACGATCCCGCAGAAGATGCCGCCCAGGAAGGTCCCGCCGATGCTGCCGAGTCCACCGATGATCGTGGCAATGATGATGATCGGCATCAGCGAGAAGCCGACGGAGGGCGAGGTCGGGAAGTAAGTGACCAGAACCGTGCCAGCGAGGCCGGCCAAGCCCGCCGCCAATGCAAACGCTCCGATGTTGATGGCGCTCGAGTTGACGCCGACGACTTCCGCGGCCTCGAGGTCGTCGGCGACGGCACGCACCGCCTTGCCCCACGTCGTGAGCCGCAGCATCAGCTCGACGCCCAACGTCGCTACAACCGCGACCGCGAAGGCCACGATCTGCGCTTGCGACAGGAAGAATGGCCCGAATACGATGTACTGGCCGGTGAACGTGGATGTGGCGGTTCGCGTGTCGGCGCCGAAAGTGATCTGGGCGATCATCTGCAGCACGAGCGCGCAGCCGATGGCCGCCAGCAGCTGCTGCAGCGTCGCATGCCCGACGAACCGGCGGAACACGATCTGATATTGCGCGGCACCAACGAGCGCGAGCAGCATGAAGCTCAACGGCAGGATCAGCAGCGGGTCGATCCCGAAATTTCTCGACGCGACCACGCCTGCATACATGCCGTACATCACCAACTCGCCATGGGCGAAATTGACGATTCGCATCACGCCAAAGGCGAGACTCATTCCCACGGACAAGATGCCGTAGACGCCGCCAACGAGAATTCCGCTGAGAATGGCCTGTGATGCCAGAAGCAGAACAGCTTCGATATCGGCCATGGTCAGTCGATTGCTGCGGCGCCGCCGGGAGAGTCGAACCGTCGATTTCTCGGCAACCGCGGCATCGCCCCTCCCGTGAGACTTAGGCCGTCGTCCCGACTCGTTGGCCGGCTCAATTCGCTTCAGCGCGCCGCGACAAATAACGTCGGCGGAGGTTTCTCGCGGTCGATGCGCCGTGCGAAATGACAATGCGCAACATCGCGCCCGACCTCGGGGCGAATGTCAAGGCTGCTAGTGTCCCGAACCCGAAGTTCGCATGCGGGCAGTATCCCACCCGCCGGGGCTCACTCGACCACGATCTTCACCTGGTCGCCGGGATTGACGCGTTCGTGCGGCCCCAGCCCGTTAAGGATGCGGAAGCGCTCGACGGCGCGATCGACATGCGTCATGCGCGCAGCCAAGCGCTCGACCGTCTCGCCCGGCGCGACGGTGACGACCTTGAGGCGAAGTGGTTTTGCCGCTTGGCCTTCCGCCAGCGTCATGCGGCGGAAGGTGTTGACCGATTCGCGGAAAGCGCGATCGATCTCCGGGGTGATGCGGTCGGACGCATAGATGAAGCGGTAGACGTCGCTGCCGAACCGCACCACATAGACCCGCCATGCCCACCCGTCCTGTTTGGCGACCGCGGTCGCCGCCGGCAGCCCATTGACGGTGACCTCCTCGACGCTCTTGGGATCGACGTCGTCGATGCCGCCGGAAACGAGGTACTCGGCCAGTGTCTGCTCGGCCGGCACTCGCACGACTTCGAGCCGCACGGCTTGGTTGCCGTCCTCCTTGAGGCCGAAAACTGCCTGCGCGGTGTTCTCGAGCGAGAATCCCTCGGGCACGGTGAAAGTGAAGCCGAGCCTCGGGTGCAGAAAGCGCCGGCCACGCACGAAGCCTTCGCTCGGATCTTCGCCATAGACCACGCCGTCGATACCGTCGAGATAGGCTGTCCGCTCGCGCTCGCCGTCGCCGCCGGCGGCGCCCAACTGGCGCGCATTGGCCTGCGCGTTCTTGATGCGCTCGGGTGTCGCCGGGTGAGACGAGAGAAAGTCGGGCGCGCGCGGGTTCATGCGCGAGCGGCCGCGGTTGGATATGAGCTCGGCATTGCGCCCCATCGCGGTGAGAAAACGCGCTGCCCCGTAGGGATCGTAGCCGGCGCGCGCGGCGATGGCGACGCCCATGTCGTCGGCCTCGAATTCCTGCGCGCGCGTGAAGCTCGCGAGCGCGATCTTGGATTTCGCGAGCGCCAGCGCCCCGGTTTCCGGATCGCTCAACACGTCCTGCACGACGCGGCTCACCAGCGCCGCTTGGCGCGCCTGGTCCTCGCGGATCGCGGCATGGCTCGCGATCACATGCGACATTTCGTGGGAGAGCACGGACGCGAGCTCGGAGGTGTCGTTGGCCAGCGCGATCAGCCCGCGCGTGACGTAGAGCTGTCCGCTCGGCAGCGCGAAGGCATTGACCGCAGCCGAGTTGAGGATGGTGACGCGATAGTACACGTATGGCTGTTGGGACGCCGCGACCAGTTTGGCGACCACTCGGTTGAGCAGCGCTTCGAGCTTGGGATCCTCGTAGGCGCCGTTGTAGGCGGCGAGGATGCGCTGATGCTCCTGCTGGTTCGGAATCGGCGGCTGCTGCGATTGCCGTGCCAGCCGCGGCGGCTCCGGCAGCGACCCCGGCGGGGCGCCAACCGACAGCAGTGCTGAGCTGCAGCCAGCAAGAACGAGCGCGAGCGCGGCGACGAAAAGCGGCCTGCAGCCGGCGGCGAGCGTGCGCGCGCTCCAGGGCCGCGGCTTTCGCTGCGCCCGGACTAATCTGCACGCCTGTCTCACGGTGCCATCCACGGCGGCCGGCCTTCGCGCTTTGTCAGTTCCGCTCGGCGAGCTCGATCTGCTCTGGGTGATTGGCCTCGATTCGCGGTCCGTTGCGATCCTCGATCCATCCGCGCACCCGCACGCGGCGGCTTTCTAGCATTTTCGGCACCACGCCGGCGGCGACGAAGCTGCGCTCATGACGTTTCGAAATCGTGACCGTGAGAGCCTGCGTCCATCGCCGCCCAAAATTCAGATATATCGTGCCTCCGCTCTCGCGGACCGACCAGATCTTGCCTTCCGCCAGCGTGAAATGGCCCCGCTCGGCCACGAGCTCGGCCGCGCTGTCGGCGCCGAGGATGGCATAGTACGGTTCGCTCCAGAGGCCAAGCTTGGCTTGGCGCGCGGCGCGTTCTTGCGCCAAGAGCTCGTCGGCGCAGGCACGTTCGCCGACGTGCGCGGACACCCGCGCGAATCCCCGTGCCAACATCTCGTGCGCGGCCGAACGCAGGGCGCCGTCGCGGGTGACATTGACGAAGGCGAGCATCCGGCCGTATCGATCGGGGGCGGCGACGCTGGGGCGAAGCTCGACCTCCGCATCGGCAAGCATCGATGCGAGCGCGGCGCGCGCCGCGAGGCCGGCCGTGGCGCGTGCGTCGCTCTCGTCGGAGCGCGGCGGCAACGGGACTTCGATGCCGGCGAGGCGAACCTCGCGCCCATCCGCCAACGTGAAGCCGCGGCCATCGGTGATCGCACGAACTTTTCCCGTACCGGCAAGCTCGAAGAGGCAGCCGCTCGATGGCCGGCTTTGCGCATGCGCGCTCGTCATGGACAGGGCGATCGCACCGGCCATGCAGCATATCCGAGATCGGCGTGCAGGAGCGACGTGCCGACACCCGCCCATGGGTTAACGAAACGGTCGGAATGGGGCGGTACTGCGGCGATACGGGCATCCCGGCCCGCTTTCCGGCGATGTTTTGGCGGGATATGCCGCGCCCGAGGCCACGCGAGCGGGGCGCTCTCCGGGCCCGCGCGCTGGTGATGGGCTATGCCCGATGGCCCTTTGCCGCCTCCGCGGCGGCCTGCTGGTAGAGTTTCTTGATCTCCGCGATGTCCACCGACGGTTCCGGCATCTTCATGCCCAGCCCGGTGAGCGTTGCGCAGATGATCTGCGAGACCGCAAGATTGCGAAACCATTTGTGATTGGAGGGAACGATGTACCACGGCGCGTGCTTGGTCGAGCATTTCGAGAGCATATCTTCATAGGCCAAGACGTAGTCGTCCCAGAACTCGCGCTCTTTGTAGTCGGCCGCGCTGATCTTCCAATGCTTGGCGGGATCGTCGAGACGCTGCTTGAAACGCTCCAATTGCTCGTCCTTCGAGATGTAGAGAAAGAACTTGAGGATGGCGGTGTTGTTCAGCACCAGAAGCCGCTCGAACTCGTTGATGACGTCGTAGCGCTGCTGCCAGACCTCTTTCGGGACGAGCTTGTGGACGCGCACGACCAGCACGTCCTCGTAATGCGAGCGGTTGAAGACGCTGACGTAACCGCGCGCGGGCGCATGCGGGTGGACCCGCCACAGGAAGTCGTGGGCGCGTTCCACCTCCGATGGCTGCTTGAAGCCGGTGACGCTGCAGCCCTGGGGGTTCATGCCCTTGACCACGTGCCAGCAGACACCGTCCTTGCCGGCGGTATCGATCCCCTGCAGGACGATCAACAGCGCATGCTTTCGTTCCGCATACATCAGCTCCTGGAGCGCCGCCATGTGCTCGACATGGCTGTCGATCTCGGGTTGCGCCTTGTCGTGGCTTTCATGCTTGCCGTGATATCCGGGATCGACGTCCTTGAGCCGCACCTTGTGTCCGGGCTCGACGATCAGCAGGTCGCGATAGTCCATGTTGCGATCCTTCAACGGTTGAGTGCCACCGGTTCAGCGGTCGAAATCTCCAGCAGTCGTGTCCAGCACGCCTGCCCTACTGCTGGCCACCGGTTGGGACGAGCGGCCGCAGCGGCTGATTCAGAAGCTCCTTGCTGCGGGCCCATCGCGCGGTTTGTCCCGCGAGCGCCGTCTCGGTTGCCATGCGCACGGCTGCGAGAACGATCAGCCACGCCAGGTCGTAGAGCCAAATCCAGCCGATCAGACTCCACGGTATCGACGGAACGAGCCAGCCGAAGCCGCACATGAGCACGGCCAGAATCTGCGTGAGGACGATGGCCACGACCAGCGGCCGCGCCGGATGGGGCGGCAGGAAGAACCACTTGTCGGTGCGGGTGATGAACAGCAACAGATGTCCACCGGCGACCAACTGCAGGAACATCACGGATTGCAGCTGGGACTCGTCGAGCAGCCCGAAATAGCGCTGATGTGCCGGGTGTGACAGCACCTCCATTCCGATCAGCAGCAGGCCGAAGGATTGCGCCACCGAGAACAATCCGAGCGTCGCCGACACCCCCAGGAGATGCGGCATGTGCCATCGGATCGGACGCTCGGGAACGGGCGTATTGTCGTAGGCGATGGTCATTATCGGCACATCGTCCAGCAGCGACATGATCACGATCATGATCGCCGTGAGCGGTTGAAAATCGAGAAAGATGGTCGACAGCACCACCAGCGCCATGATGTCCATGGTGAGCGCCACGCGGTAGATCGTGTAGCTGGTGATGCGGCCGAAGATTCGCCGCGCCTCGTCGATGGCGTTGTTGATGACGGACAGCCCCGGCGCCGTGAGAATGAGCGCCGCCGCGCTGCGGGCGGCATCGGTGGCGCCCGACACCGCCGTGCCGCAGTCCGCCTGTTTCAAGGCCGGCGCATCGTTCACGCCGTCCCCGGTCATCGCCACGAGGTGCCCGCGCTGCTGCAGCGCCTTGACGATGGCGTATTTGTGCTCGGGAAAGACCCGTGCGAATCCGTCGGCGGCCTCGATCGCGTCGGCGATCGCGGGCGGCACATGGTCGGGGTCCATGTGCGGCGGAAACGCATCGGCCGCCGGGATGATGTTGGTACCCAGCCCAAGCTGGCGCGCGATCTCGCGCGCGATCGCGGTGTCGTCGCCGGTCACCATCTTGATGCGCACGCCTTTGCTCTCGGCGCGCTCGATCGTCGCGCGGGAATCGTCCCGCGGCGGATCGAACATCGGCAGGATGCCGAGCAGCGCCCAGGTCTTTCCGCCGTCGCCGGAGCGGGCGACGGCGAGCGCGCGGTATCCCCTGCCGGCAAGATCGGCCACGTCCTTCTCGACCCTGCCGGCGACGTCGGGCGATGGCTGTGCGAGCGCAACAATGGCCTGCGGGGCGCCCTTGGCGACCGTGAACGTCGTTCCCCCCGCGTCAGCCACCGTCGCCTGCGTCCGCTTCGACACCGGGTCGAATGGCACGAAATTCGTGCGGCGATACGCGGCAAGTGCGCTGTGATCCTTCAGCGCCGCGATGACCGCGTCATCGATGGCGTCGCGTCCGTCGGCCTGCGAGGCAAGCGCGCCGGCGAGGATGATCTCCTGGGCGCTCTTGGCCGCCAGCAGGATCGGCTCACCCAGGGTGAGCTGGTTCTTGGTCAGGGTGCCGGTCTTGTCCGAGCAGAGGATATCGACGCCGGCCATCTCCTCGATCGCCGCCAACCGCGAGACGATCGCCTTCTCCTTCGACAAGGCGAGCGCGCCCAGCGCCATGGTGATGGAGAACACCGCCGGCATCGCCACCGGGATCGACGCCACCAGCAGGATCAGCACGAATTGCAGAATGTTCAATGCGTCCGCAATGCCCCAATCGTCGGCGACGACGATGTCGCGATAGACGCGCACGGCCACCATGATCAGCGCGAGCGCGAGGGCGAGGGCGATGAGAAAGTTTCCGATTTGGAGCATCGCCCTCTGAGTGTGGCTCATGGCACCGGCGCCGGCGACGAGCTTGGCGGTACGCCCGAAAAACGTGTTCGGCCCGGTGGCAATGACCGCGCCGCTCATTTCACCCTGCTTGACGACGCTGCCCGAGTAAGCTTCGTCGCCCAGCTTCTTGGTGACCGGCAGCGACTCGCCGGTCAGCGCGGCTTGATCGATGAGAACGTATCCCTCCCCGAGCAGGCGCAGGTCGGCCGGCACGATCATGCCGAGGCGGATGTGCGCGATGTCGCCCGGCACCAAGGTCGAGGCGTCGACGGTCTGGTATTTGCCGTCCCGCAGCACCGTCGCGTTGAGCGCAAGGCCCTTCTTCAACGCGGCGAGCGCGTTGGAGGCTTTGATGTCCTGCCAGAATTCCAGGCCCGCGTTGAACAGCAGAAGGCCGGCAATGATGGCGAAATCGTCCCAGCGCCCGAGCAAGGCCGACACGATCGCGGCGGCTTCGATCATGTAGGCCATCGGACCGGTGAAATGCTGCAAGACCTTCCTGGCGAGACTGGTCTGCGGCTCCGGCAGGGCGTTGGGCCCGTATTGCGCCAATCTTTTCCGAGCAGCGTCTTCGGTCAGGCCCTTGTCCGCCGTCACGTCGAGACGCGCGAGCACCTGTGCGATCGGCATGGTCTCGAGGTCGGTGGCATGGGCGGCCCGTGATGAAGGGGCCGCAGAAAGTTGCGCAGCAGCGCTCATCGTTCGCCTCCCAAAATGCCGTCGATCTCTTCCGGATGCGATCGGCGACCGCGCTTGGCGGGCAATTCCTAGCATGCCCCAAGACGGGGCCCGGTCCCAGCTGCGTTCTTGTTTGCTGCGCCTATTTGCCGACCTGAACCGACCAGTCGGTGCCGCCTTTCGGCGAAGGCGTGAAGTGGACTTCGACATCGATTGGGGTGCCGCAGGCACCCAAGGTCCATACTTCGGTCCACGGCTGCGATATGGACGTGAGAGAGGTCACGCGCGTGTCGCGAATCTGCACGTCCTTGCATTTCGCGCTGACGCGGCCGACGGTCGCGGCCATCACGCCCTGCAGGACGTCCCGTTGCAGGGTCATGTCGGCAATCGTGCCGCCCGGCGCCAGCTCCGCGGTCTTCATGCCTCCCTTTGCCGAAATCAGCAGAAAGCTCCGCTGCACGTCCGGCTTGCACTTGATCAGGTAGCGCTCCTGCCAGGCCGCGGTTTCCGCGCTCGCCTCGATGGGAGCGACGAGTTCGAGGGTGAAGTCGGGCGGCTGGGCACATCCCGACGCCGGATTGGCGCGGAGCGAAGCGGCGATCAAGCGCTTGCGTAGCGCCGTGAACCGATCCGAGAACACCTCGTCGGCACGCGCTGCGCCGAGCATCTGCTCGGCACCGCCGCGGTCTGCCACGATGTAGCTCGGCACCGGCGGCTTTGATGGCGCCGCCTGCTCGGCAAGGCCCGGAGTTAGCGGGAGCGTTGCGATAAAGAACGCGAACGCGGATGCGGTGCGCATCGTGGCCTCCGGTGCTCGATTGTCTTGCTGATAGCGACGGCGCATGTTCTGCGCAGCCGTGGTAGCACGATAGCCATTGCCGTAGTTCTCTTTCTCAGCGCTCGCTAGCGATCAGCGGACCGGCACCGGTGGCGGGAGCGGCATGTTCTTCGCCGCCAGCACCGCCCGCAGCCGGTCGGGATAGTCGCTAATGATGCCGGCGACCCCCATCGCTATGAGGCGCTCCATCTGGTCGGGTTCGTTGACGGTCCAGGGGATGACCCGGACTCCCAGCGCCGTGGCCTCGGCGATGCGCTCGGCGGTGAGATCCGCGAAGGCCGGCGACCAGATGGAAGAACCCGCCGCCGCGACGAGCCGGGGGACCGAGCCGTCGAAATCGTCCACGTCGAGGCCGGCCGTCCACGGGGAGGGGCCGCCCTTGCCGCGCTGGATCGTGTCCTCTCCCGGCTGTTCCGAGGTCAGGCAGACGCGGACAATGTCCGGGGCGCTGCGGCGCAAGACGAGCAGCGTTCGCCAGTCGAACGACTGGATGGTGACGCGGTCGCCGAGCCCAGCGGCGTACACCGCCGCAGCAAGCGCATTGGCGAAGCGCTCGGGCTCCGG
Organism: Pseudomonadota bacterium; assembly: GCA_046735815.1. Classification (GTDB taxonomy): domain Bacteria; phylum Pseudomonadota; class Alphaproteobacteria; order Rhizobiales; family Xanthobacteraceae; genus VAZQ01. The sequence goes on along the minus strand of JBKPUA010000331.1, from coordinate 570 downwards.
CACGTCGGCACCGGAGGTCGGAGTCAGCTTGGTCTCGATGTTGAACCGGATATGCGCGGCTCCGGTTCGCCCGACCAAGTCGAACAGCTCCGCCAGCGTGGGAATGCGCGCGCCGTCGTGTGGGCGTTGCAGCGGAAAGCGCTTCGCGTAGGCGGTCCCGGGCTTGATCCGGCCCACATCGTAGCGCTTGAGCTCTTCAACGGTGAGAGAGTGGATCGCCGGCCCGCGCTGCGACAGGAACGCGCCGTCGGGTCCGCGCGTGATATCAGGGTTGAGCCATTCATCGTGATGGACGACAAGGATGCCGTCCTTGCTCATGCCGACGTCCAGTTCCAGCGTGGTGACGCCGATCGACAACGCCGTGCTGAAGGCTGCGAGGGTGTTCTCCGGCGCGAGCCCGCGGGCGCCGCGATGGCCCTGCAGGTCGAAGGCGGCGGCGGGGAGGCTTGCAGCGAGCGTCATCATGGCCAACGTCGTCAGCACCGGCCTCACAATGGTCCTCCCGCGGATCGAGCCGCGCGCGAAGCCATCCGGGCGGATATGATGAAAGTCCCGCGGTGACCATGCGCG
>JBKPUA010000330.1:0-9978 GCA_046735815.1 Pseudomonadota bacterium | reverse complement strand
CGGATCGGGCGGCACGTTCTTGCCGAGTTCGGCGGCGGAGAGGCCGTAACAGCTCTTGTCCTCGTAGGCGTATTTGTCGAAGTGCGGCATCTCCGAGCTGGGCCGGCCGCAGGCGATCACTTCGATCAATTGCTCGCGGTCGAGGCGGGTCTTGTGCAGGTCCGGCGCCTTGCCGGGCGAGCGGGGATCACCGTGGCCGTCGCCGTTGACTCCGTGGCAGAACTGACAGTCCGCCTTTTCCTGAAACAGGCGCTGGCCGAAGGACATGTCTTGGGCGCCGGCTGGCGCCGCGCATGCCAGCAGCGCCGCTGCAGCGATGAGCTGGCCTCCACGCATGCATGGCCTCGGGATACCAGTGACAGCTAGCGTAGAATATCACACCTGCCGCTCGACCATCATGCGCTTGATCTCGGCAATGGCCTTGGCTGGGTTGAGGCTCTTCGGGCACGCCTTGGCGCAGTTCATGATGGTGTGGCAGCGGTAGAGGCGGAACGGATCCTCGAGATTGTCGAGGCGGTGGCCGGTCGCCTCGTCGCGGCTGTCCTGCAGCCAGCGGTCGGCCTGAAGGAGCGCCGCGGGACCGAGAAAGCGCTCGCTGTTCCACCAGTAGCTCGGGCAGGCGGTCGAGCAGCATGCACACAGGATGCACTCGTAAAGTCCGTCGAGCTTCTGGCGATCGTCATGGCTCTGCCGCCATTCCTTCTGCGGCGCCGGCGAGGTGGTTTGCAGCCACGGCTCGATCGCGGCGTGCTGGGCATAGAAGTTGGTGAGGTCGGGCACCAAATCCTTCACCACCGGCTGATGCGGCAGCGGATAGATCTTGATTGCGCCCTTGATGTCGTCCGTCGCCTTGGTGCAGGCGAGCGTATTGGTCGCGTCGATGTTCATGGCGCACGATCCGCACACGCCCTCGCGGCAGGAGCGGCGGAATGTGAGCGTGGGGTCGATGTTGTTCTTGATCCAGATCAGGGCGTCGAGAACCATCGGCCCGCAATCGGCGCAGTCGACGTAATAGGTATCCATTCGCGGGTTTTTTCCGTCGTCTGGATTCCAGCGATAGATGCGATATTCGCGCACGTCCTGCGCGCCGGTGGGATAGGCCCAGGTCTTGCCTTCGGTGATCCTGGAGTTCCTGGGCAGGGTGAATTGGGCCATACCGTATCGCCTTCGCTTCTCGTGTTCGCTGCCGCTCAGTACACCCGCGCTCGCGGCTCGATATAGGACACTTCGTTGGTGAGCGTGTAGGTGTGCACCGGCCGGTAGTCGATGGTGACGGTGCCCTTGGGATCCATCCAGGCGAGCGTGTGCTTCATCCAGTTCTTGTCGTCGCGCTCGGGGAAGTCCTCGCGCGCGTGCGCGCCGCGGCTCTCGGTGCGATTGCGCGCGGAGTCCATGGTGACCACAGCCTGCACGATGAGGTTGTCGAACTCGAGCGTCTCGATCAGGTCCGAGTTCCAGATCAGCGAGCGGTCGGTGACCCTGATGTCGGTGACGCCGGCATAGACCTCGTGGATGAGCTTGTGCCCTTCCTCCAGCACCTCGGCGGTACGGAACACGGCGCAATTGTTCTGCATCACCTTCTGCATCGTGAGGCGCAGCTGTGCGGTTGGGGTCTTGCCCGAGGCGTGGCGGAAGCGGTCGAGGCGCGTCAGCGCGCGGTCGGCGGAATCCTTCGGCAGATCGGGCTGGCTCTCGCCGGGGTGCACGATCTCAGCGCAGCGCAGCGCGGCTGCGCGGCCGAACACCACAAGGTCGATGAGCGAGTTCGAGCCGAGCCGATTGGCGCCATGCACCGACACGCAGGCCGCCTCGCCCAGCGCCATCAGGCCGGGCACCACGAAATCGTCGCTGCCGTTCTTCTTGGTGAGCGCCTCGCCGTGATAGTTGGTGGCGATGCCGCCCATGTTGTAGTGCACCGTCGGCACGATCGGTATCGGCTCCTTGGTGACGTCCACGCCGGCGAAAATGCGCGCCGATTCCGAAATGCCCGGCAGGCGCTCGTGCAACACCTCGGGATCGAGATGGTCGAGGTGCAGGAAGATGTGGTCCTTGTGCTTGCCGCAGCCGCGACCCTCGCGGATCTCGATGGTCATGGCGCGCGAGACTACGTCGCGTGAAGCTAGGTCCTTGGCCGAGGGCGCGTAGCGCTCCATGAAGCGCTCGCCCTCGCAATTGACAAGATAGGCGCCTTCCCCGCGCGCACCCTCCGTGATGAGGCAGCCGGCGCCGTAGATACCGGTGGGATGGAACTGGACGAACTCCATGTCCTGCAGCGGCAGGCCGGCGCGCAGCACCATGGCATTGCCGTCGCCGGTGCAGGTATGCGCCGAGGTGCAGGAGAAATAAGCGCGCCCATAGCCGCCGCTGGCGAGGACGGTCATCTGGGCGCTGAAGCGATGGATCGAGCCGTCGTCGAGCTTGATGGCGACGACGCCGCGGCAATGGCCTTCATCGTCCACGATCAGGTCGATGGCGAAGTACTCGATGAAGAACTCGGCGGCGTGGCGCAGCGCCTGGCCGTACATCGTATGCAGCATGGCATGACCGGTGCGGTCGGCGGCCGCGCAGGTGCGCTGCGCGGTGCCCTTGCCGTAGTGGGTGGTCATGCCGCCGAACGGGCGCTGGTAGATCTTGCCGTCCTCGCGGCGCGAGAACGGCAGGCCCCAATGCTCGAGCTCGTAGACCGCGCCGGGAGCGCTGCGGCACATGTACTCGATGGCGTCCTGATCGCCCAACCAGTCGGCACCCTTGACGGTGTCGTACATGTGCCAGCGCCAGTCGTCCTCGCCCATGTTGCCGAGCGCGGCGGCGATGCCGCCCTGTGCCGCCACCGTATGGGATCGGGTCGGGAACACCTTGGTGATGCAAGCGGTCTTGAGCCCCGCCTCGCTGCAGCCGACCACGGCGCGCAAGCCGGCGCCGCCGGCGCCGACCACCACCACGTCGTAGCTGTGATCCTCGATGGGATAGGCGTGGCCGTTGATGGCCGGACTGGGTGCGCCGTTGCTAGCCACGGTTCAGACCTTGAAGCTCAGCGTGAGAATGGCGAAGGCGGAAGCGAGCGCGACCGCCACGGCGAAGAAGGTATTTGCCATGAGCAGAAAGAACTTGTGCCGCTCGTCGTGCACGTAGTCCTCGATGATGACCTGCATGCCGATGCGCATGTGCGTGGTGATCGACAGGATGAACAGCAGCATAATCACCGCCACCAGCGGCGAGCCGAGGATCTGTACTACCGCAGCGTGATTGCGGCCGAGCAGTCCGATCACGATGAAGACGAAGGCGATGCTCAGCGGTACGTTGGCGACCGCGGTCAGGCGCTGGCGCCAGAATTGCTCGGTGCCGGACTTGGCCGAGCCCAGGCCGCGCACGCGCGCGAGCGGCGTGCTCATCTTTCCCGCCACCATCAGCGCGGTCCTCCCATGAACAGGTAGCCGACGACCCAGATCACGATCGTCAGGCTGATCGAGCCGACCAAGCTCGCCACCGCCAGCCACTCGCGCTCGTGCGGACCGAAGCCGTGGCCGGTATCCCAGATGAAGTGCCGGATGCCGCCCAGCATGTGGTGCATCAGTGCCCAGGTGTAACCGAACAGGATGATCCGGCCGAAGAATGAGCTCATGAACGAGCCGATGCCGGCATAGGCATTGGGACTCGACGCCGCCGCGAGCAGCCACCAGGCGATCAGCAGGGTGCCGAAATAGAGCGCGCCGCCGGTGATGCGATGGACGATGGACATCATCATCGTCAGCATCGGCTTGTAGATGAAAAGGTGTGGCGACAGCGGCCGCTCAACGGGTGCCTTGATGTCGGCCATTGTTGTTCTCCGTCTCGTCCGCGCCTTAAACGTTCCTAGCAAAATGTCGCAGCGCGTCGCAATGCGCTGCTCGGCGCGGATTACAGCCGCTTTGTGCTTTCGCCTGCCGCGAATATGATGCTGAAGGACTTGGCGGACAATAGGTATTTCGCGTAGTTTTCCTTCGTCAAATTCGAAGGAAGGCGGTTCGGGAGCCATGCGCTTCGATCTGGCCGATCTCAGCCTGTTCCGGCACGTGGTCGAGGCCGGCAGCATCACGGGCGGCGCCGAGCGCGCGCATCTCGCGCTCGCCGCAGCCTCCACGCGCATCCGCAACATGGAGCAGGCGCTCGGCGCCGCGTTGCTGGTGCGCGGGCGGCAAGGCGTGACGCCGACGCAAGCGGGCCGCACGCTGTTGCAGCACGCGCGCGCCATCCTGCGCCAGGCCGAGCGGCTGCGCGAGGATCTCGGCGCCTATGCCGGCGGACTCGCCGGGCAGATTCGCGTGCTCTCCAACACCAATGCGCTGACCGAGTTCCTGCCCGAGGCGCTGAGCTCGTTCCTCGCCACCCATCCCAATGTCAGCGTCGACCTCGAGGAACGGCTGAGCGATGAGATCGTGGGCCTCATCGCCGAAGGCGTGGCCGATCTCGGCATCGTCGCCGCCACGGTCGACGCCAGCGCGCTCGAGACCTATCCCTTCCGCAAGGACCGCTTCGTGCTGGTGGTCGGGCGCGACCATCCGCTCGCCAAGCGCGCGAAGATTGCGTTCGCGGACGTGCTGGACCACGACTTCGTCGGACTCGACCGTGCCAGCGCGCTGCAGCGCTTTCTCGCCGACAAGGCGGCGCGCATCGGCCAGCCGCTGCGACTGCGCGTGCAATTGCGCAGCTTCGACGCCGTGTGCCGGCTGGTCGAGTGCAATGTCGGCATCGGCATCGTGCCCGAGAGCACCGCGCGGCGGGTGGCGCGCACCATGGCGATCGTCCCGGTGGCGCTGACCGATCCCTGGGCTGCGCGCGAGCTCACCATCTGCATCCGCAGCTTCGACGAGCTGCCGCCCTACGCGCGCCAGCTGGTCGAGCACTTGCGGACGGCAGCATAACGCGTGGGCGTGCGCGCTAGCGCGGCATCAGCACCCAATAATCGAGATCGAGCAGCACCGAAGGATCATCCTCGTCGCCCGACTTGAGCGGGAAGTCGGTGCACGGGTGATCTTTCGTGGCCACCGTGCGCAGCCGCAGCGCCCCGACGTCATCGCGCCCGGGCACGTCGGCCTTGCCCAGCACCTCGGACCAGGCGAACACCGTCGCGCCCGCGAACAGCGGCGATACGTGCCGGCCGCCGTTGATCGCCGCGAGGTGGAAGGCATTGGCCAGCCCGTTGAAGGAGAGCGCGCGGGCGAGCGAGATCACGTGTCCGCCGTAGATCAGGCGGCGGCCGAACCGGCCCTTGGCGGCGGAGTACTGGTCGAAATGGATACGCGCCGTGTTCTGATAGAGCCGGGTCGCGATCTGGTGCTCGGCCTCCTCCACAGTCATGCCGTCGACGTGATCGATCTTCTCGCCAACCGCATAGTCGCCGAAGCGATTTGAACTGCCGGCGAGGGTGAAATCGTAGGCCGAGACGTCGATGCGCGGGCAGGCATCGCCGAGCGTGCTCGGCAGCACCGCCTCGGGCACGCGCGGCACGTGGTCGCCGGGCGCGGGCGCGGCCTCGTCGCGTTTGCGCACCATCACCCAGCGCACATATTCCAGCACCTTGCTGTCGTCCTGCTTGCAGCCGGTCGAGCGCACGAACACGATGCCGGTCTTGCGGCTCGAATTCTCCTTGAGCCCGATCACCTCGGAGACGGCATGGATGGTGTCGCCGGGATAGACCGGCGCCAGCACGCGGCAGGCGGCATAGCCGAGATTGGCGACCGCGTTGAGCGAGATGTCGGGGACGGTCTTGCCGAACACGATGTGGAAGACGAGGAGGTCGTCGACCGGCGCGAGCGGATAGCCGATAGCGCGGGCGAACACATCGGACGACTGCACCGCGAAGCGCGGGCCGAACAGGCCGTTGTAGAGCGCCACGTCGCCGGCGGTGATGGTGCGCGGGGTGGCGTGCCTGATCACCTGGCCGATGCGGAAGTCCTCGAAGAAATTGCCGGTGCCGGTCTTCGACATGGCTGTGGCGTCACCTCGCTGTTGATCCTGTCCCGGCACGGCCCTGAAACCGGGCGTGCCCAAGGGCATGCATCAAGGGCCTGCATCCGGCGCGCTTGTCATCACGTAGCTGTGTTGCGGCGTCAATAGCGCGCGCGATGACGTCGGGCGACCGGGACGATAGACTTTCCGGTGCCCATCACGTGCACAGGATTACCTGCAAGAGCCGGGCCATGTCGATCGAAGCCACCCATGATGCCGTCGTCACCTCGGCCGCGCCGGCGCAAGCGGTCATCCATCCGGCCTGGGTTCGGGTTACCCACTGGATCAACGCCTTGGCGATGCTCGTCATGATCGGATCGGGGTGGCAAATCTACAATGCCTCGCCCTTGTTCCCATTCGCATTTCCACCCGCCGTCACGCTGGGAGGCTGGCTCGCGGGTGCGCTGCTGTGGCACTTCGCGGCGATGTGGGTGCTGGCGGTGAACGGTCTGGTCTACGTGGTGCTGGGCCTTGCCACCGGCCGCTTCCGGCGCAAGCTCGTTCCGATCCGTCCCGGCGAGGTTTTGGCCGACGCCAGGGCGGCGCTCACCGGCAAGCTCGCGCACGACGACCTTTCGGTCTACAACGCGGTGCAGAAGCTGCTCTACGTCGGCGTGATCCTGGCCGGCATCGTCATCATCCTGTCGGGCCTCGCGATCTGGAAGCCGGTGCAGCTGCAGGAGCTGACCGCGGTGTTCGGCGGCTACGACGCCGCGCGCTACGTGCACTTCTTCGCCATGGCGGCCATCGTCGGCTTTCTCGTCGTGCACGTGGTGATGGCGCTGCTGGTGCCGAGGTCGCTGCGCGCCATGGTCACCGGCCGCTGAGGAGGATTCTCATGTCACGCACACGCAAAGATCCGCCCGGCGTCGATTCCAGGCTCCTGATCAAGGACGCCGCCAAGCTCATGCCCGATCCCACCCGCCGCCTCTTTCTGCGCGGCGGCGCAAGCCTCGGGGCCCTCACCTTCCTCACCGGCTGCGACATCATCGACGGCCCATCGGCCGAGCAGGCGCTGACGAAGATCTCCTACTTCAACGACCGCGCCCAGGCCTTGCTGTTCAACCCCAACAAGCTCGCGCCGACCTATCCCGACAGCGCGGTGACGCGCCCCTTCCCGTTCAACGCCTATTACCCCGAGGACGAGGCGCCCGAGGTCGACAAGGACGACTACAAGCTCGAAGTGGGCGGCATGGTCGACGACAAGAAGTCGTGGACGCTCGACGAGCTTTATGCGCTGCCGCAGGAAACCCAGATCACCCGCCACATCTGCGTCGAGGGCTGGAGCGCGATCGGCAAATGGACCGGGACGCCGCTGCGCGAGTTCCTGCGCCGGGTCGGCGCCGACACCCGCGCGAAATACGTCTGGTTCCGCTGCGCCGAGGGTTATTCCACCTCGATCGACATGCCGACCGCGCTGCATCCGCAGACGCAGATGACGTTCCAGTTCGACGGGCAGATCCTGCCGCGCAAGTACGGCTTTCCCATGAAGGTGCGCATGCCGACCAAGCTCGGCTTCAAGAACCCCAAGCACGTGATGGAGATGGCGGTCACCGACAAATATCTCGGCGGCTACTGGGAGGACCAGGGCTACAACTGGTTCAGCGGGAGTTAAACCCGGCTGCCTTGGCCCGGCGGGACCCGCTAAGGCATCACTGCATCCCAACGAGCTCCTTGAGCTCCTTCACCGCTTGCGCGCAGTCGGGATTGTTCTGATTGTCGAGCGCGCGTGCGCGGTCGAGTGCGGCCGTGTAGCTCGAGCTCGCGTTCTCTTCGGCACGCGCCACCGAAGACGGCGTCGGCTGTCGGCCCATCTGGGCGCCGACCGATTGGCGTGCCGTGGGGGCATAGGGCGAATTCGGCGCGCTCACAGCCTTTTCGACATTCAGAATTTCAGTGGTGCACGGACCCGCCCACGCCGGGGCGATGCCGAGGCCGAGAACGGCAGACGTGACGAGGAGTAAGCGACTCATCGCATTTCTCCGATCTGATTGTGCATCAAGGTGGGGCTCCAAAAGAAAACGCTGAAAGGCCTGCGCTGGTTTCGCTATTCTTGGCGAGCCGGCCGACACGCCAGTGGCAGCGCTGTTCGTGAGATCCGACCTTGCAGTGGGGTGGACTATGGCCGATACAGTCGATCATACTAGGCGAGCCAACGCTTGAGGGAGGTTTCGATGGCAAACGGTGAGCGGCCAATGCCGGGGCACGTGGAGGCAGCCTACGAGGAAGCAGTAGGCAATGTACTCTATCTAAAGCGACAGCAGTGGTTGGCGACCAACTACGCCCTGCTGATATATGTGGCGATTTTCGCCGTCTCGGCTCACTACTTCAGCCGAACTGACGCTGCACGGAATTGGCTTGGCATAATCACGATCATCACTTTTTTCGTCCACTGGTACATGCTGAACTCATTCCAAAGCGCGATCGAAAAGTTCAGGAGTCGCCTTGCTTGGATTTACCGGACCTATTTCACGGCGGAGGAGCGATCCGGCTTGGATTTGCAGCTCGAGCCACGATCGTCCTGGTATCAGCCGGAGGGTTACATCGGGCTCCTGATCGTTTCATTGATCGGAGCCGTCTTGACCGCGATCTATTTGTGGTCGATCCGCTGACCGCTGCGCACCACACGCCGCTTGAGCCAAGGGCCGCCGGTTTTGCCGGCGGCCCTTGTCATTCACTTCGACGGCTCGCTCCGCCGAACGAGGGTCCAAGGAAGAACACCGGCGGAGAGGTTCATCATTTCCTTGGCGGCGGCACCTCGGTGATGAGCCGCGCACTGCGCTGGAAGGTGACGTAGTCCCACAGCCACGTGAACGCCACGGTGAATCGGTTCTTGACCCCGATCAGGAAATAGATGTGGACCACGCTCCAGAACAGCCAGCCGATGAAGCCCTTGAGGCGCAGCTTGCCGAATTTCACCACCGCCGCGTGGCGTCCGATGGTGGCGAGGTCGCCGAGGTGGTGATAGCGGAACGGCGGCAACGTCTGTCCGGCGATGCGCGCCGTAATCAGCCGACCGACATAACGGCCCATCTGCTTGGCGCCGGGCGCCATGCCCGGCACCGGCTCGCCCGTCTCGGTGCGTGCCGCCGCGGCATCGCCGATGACGAAGATTTCGGGTCTGCCCGGCACTGAAAGATCGGGGCCGACCAGCACGCGTCCAGCGCGATCGTGCTCGGCATTGAGCCAGCGGGCGGCGGGCGAGGCGACGACGCCCGCGGCCCAGATCACGGTGGCGGCGTCGATGCGGCCATACTCGAGCTCGACCCCGCGTTCGTCGCAGTTGGTGACGCGGCTCGAGGTGCGCACCTCGACCCCCATGCGCGTGAGCGTGTGTGCGGCGTAATCGGACAGATCCTCGGTCATGGCCGGCATCAGCCGCGGTCCGGCTTCCAGCAGGATGATGCGCGAGTCGCGCGGGTCGATGCGGCGGAAATCGTTGGCGAGCGTCTGGCGTGCGATCTCGGCGATCGCTCCCGCCATCTCGACGCCGGTGGGGCCGCCGCCGATGATGACGAAAGTGAGCAGGCGCTGCCGCTCGGCCTCGTCGTCAGTGAGCTCGGCGCGCTCGAACGCCACCAGGATGCTACGGCGAATGCGCGTCGCGTCCTCGATGTATTTGAGCCCCGGCGCGCACTCCGCCCATTCGTCGTGGCCGAAATAGGAATGCGTGGCGCCGGTCGCGATCACCAGATAGTCGTACGAAATCGGGCCAGCATAGGTCTGAACGCGCCGGGAGGCAGCGTCCACCCCGGTCACTTCCGCCATCAACACCGTGGCGTTGCGCTGGTTGCGCAGGATGTGCCGGATCGGCCAGGCGATCTCCGCCGGCGACAACGCGGCGGTGGCGACCTGGTAGAGCAGCGGCTGAAAGCAATGGTGGTTGTGGCGATCGACCACGATCACGTCGACGGGGGCGCGCGCCAGCGACTTCGCCGCTTCGAGCCCGCCGAAGCCAGCGCCGACAATGACGACCTTTGGGCGTCCGTT
>JBKPUA010000329.1:0-6275 GCA_046735815.1 Pseudomonadota bacterium | reverse complement strand
CCGAGTCGAAAAAGCCGCCGTTCGGCCTGGCTGGCCGGGCGTCCACATATCTCGAAGAGGAGAACAGACGGCCGCAGCCAGCGCAGGTCGCTAGCGAATAATCTCCCGGCAAATGCCGCAGATAGGGTTAAGGCCGTTCATGGCGGCGCAGAATGGTGAAGCCCCTCCGCGGCGTCAAGAGCCCGCCGCCGGAAAGCCGGATAAACGCCCGATTCGACGGTGTTTTTCGTCCGCCCCGGCCGGCCCTAAATCGGCCGCGGAGTGTGGCTTTCATGTCCTAGTCACAACCGGCCAAGCCCGCTAACAGACGCGCGGGATGGCGTGGACGGCCCTGCCGGTTAGGGGGGACTTAAGGCTCTCCACGCGATAGTGGGCGTCTCCGGGGGGATCCGGAGCGAGACGGGGGGTCTGTCAATGCGGTTGCTTTTTGCCGCGCTCGTCGTTGCGAGCGCCGTCATCAGCACGGCTGCGCAAGCCGAAAAGCGCACGTTCATCATCGCCAACAATGCCGACGGCTACGGCGTCGACCGCTGCCTCGCGAGCGGCGCGAGCTGCGGCGCTCCGGTCGCCACCGCCTATTGCCAATCGCACGACTTCGTCCGCGCCGCCTCGTTCCGCAAGATCGAGCGCGACGAGATCACCGGCGGCGTGCCGACCACCAACGGAACTTCCAGGCAGGACGAGTTCGTCGCCATCGAGTGCCTGCGCTGACGCCTTATCGAGTGCCTGCGCTAGTGTCCCGATTCCGAAGTTCGCACACCCCTGCGGCACACTCTGATGCGAACTTCGGAATCTAAGCGACACTAGCAACACTATGATTCTAGTGCCCCTTATGAACCCGAAGTTCGCAACCGCTTTCGCAGCGCAATGTGTGCGAACTTCGGGTTGGGGCCCTAGCCGTTGCGCGCTTCGGGATCTTCGGCCAATCTTCGCTCGCGGTCGAAACTCCGAAGGACCGCTCCACGCCGGGGGCGCGCTCGATGACCAACTCCGGTCCAGTCCGTGACAGCGCGGCGCACCCTGCTTCGGCTCCGTCCGAGGCGCCCCTGCTCAAGCTCGAAGACTTCCTGCCGCACCGACTCAACGTCCTGTCCAGCTTGGTGTCGCAGGCGCTCACCCGGGTCTATGGCCGTTACGGTATCGGCATACCCGAGTGGCGTGTGCTGGTCACCCTCGGTGAGAACGGGGTCATGACCGGCAAGGCGGTGGGCGCACATACCCACATGCACAAGACCAAGGTCTCGCGCGCGGTGGCGCATCTCGAGGAGCGCAAGTTCGTGTCCCGGCGTCCCAATCGCGCCGACCTGCGGGAATCGTTTCTTTCGCTCACATCGGCCGGCCGGGCGGTCTACGAGGAGCTTGCCCCGAGCGCGCTCTCGTTCATGGACCGGCTCGCCGAGGTAGTCGCGCCCGCCGACCGCCCGGCCTTCGACCGCGCCATGAAACAATTGACAACGCGCTCGGCCGAGCTCGTCGCCGAGATCGAAGGCGGCGTGAAAGCCGAGAACGACAAGACCTGACGGCGGCTCGCTCCGCGTGCGAGCGCTGTTTCTTCATTGCAAGGAGGACACGTGCAACTCTACACCTACTTTCGCTCGTCCGCAGCCTATCGCCTTCGCATCGCCCTCAACTTCAAGGGGCTCACGAGCGAGGTGATCTCTATTCACCTGCAGAAGGACGGCGGACAGCACAAAAAGCCTGAGTACCGCGCGGTCAATCCGCAGATGCGTGTGCCCGCGCTCAGACTCGATTCCGGCGACGTGCTCACACAATCGCTCGCCATCATTGAATATCTCGACGAGATCGATCCCGAGCCGCCGCTGCTGCCGCGCGATCCGGTCGAGCGCGCCAAGGTGCGGGCGCTGGCGCAGTTGATCGCGTGCGACATCCACCCGCTCAACAATCTCGCGCCGCTGCGCTACCTCAAGAACGAGCTCGGCCAGGAGCAAGCCAAGATCGACGCCTGGTATCATCACTGGATTCTCGAGGGTTTTTCCGCATTGGAGACCATGGTGCGCCCCGGCCCCTACGCCTTCGGCGGCGCGGTCACGCTCGCCGACGTCTGCTTGGTGCCGCAGGTCTACAATGCGCGGCGCCTGAAGGTGCCGCTCGAGCGCTTTCCCAACGTCGTCGCGATCGATGCGGCCTGCGGGAAGCTCCCGGCGTTCGAGCGGGCGCGGCCGGAGAACCAGCCGGACGCAGAGTGACGCGAATGCGCGCCGGCCATCGCCGTCCGCGCGTCGCCCGCTGAGCAAGCGATTCCGGGAAGCCTCCCGCGTGGTGCACAAGAATCTCGTTCGCGTCGTCCTGTGGATGACCGGCGCGCTGCTATCGTTCTCGGCGATGGCGGTCTCGGTGCGGGTGCTGGCCGGCACCGTGAGCGTGATGGAGATCCTGGCGCTGCGGGCCGGCATTGGCTTGATCGTCATGGCAAGCCTGGCGGCGGCGCGTCCGGAGCTGCGCGCGATCATCCCCACGCGGCACTTCCTGTTGCACTTTTTCCGCAACGCCGTTCACGTGGGATCCTCGGCGCTGTGGGCGACGAGCCTGCTGCTCGTTCCGATGGCGATCACGTTTGCGCTCGAGTTCACCGCACCGGCGTGGACGCTGCTGCTCGCCGTGCCGGTCCTCGGCGAACGAATGACGGCGAGCCGCATCGGTGCGGTCGTGCTCGGTCTCGCCGGGGTGCTGGTGATCCTGCGTCCCGGCTTCGCGGCATTGCAACCCGGCGCGTTGCTCGCGCTCGGTGCCGGGTTCGGGTTTGCCGTCACCCTCGTCGCCACCAAGAAGCTCACCCGCACCGACAGCCCGTTTGCGATCATCTTCTGGATGATGCTCATCCAATTGCCGCTCGCCTTGCTCGCCTCCGACCCGCTGTTCGTGACCCGGCTCGAGCTCGCGCAATGTCCGGCCGTGCTAGGCATCGGCCTGTCGGGGCTCACCTCCCACTACTGCCTGACCCGCGCTTTCCGCGTGGGCGACGCGGGCGTGGTGGTGCCGCTCGACTTCATGCGCATCCCGTTGATCGCGGTGGTCGGGTGGCTCTACGGCGAGCCGCTCAACGTCTTCGTATTCCTGGGCGCCGGCCTGATCTTCGCCGGCATCCTGTGGAATCTGCGCAGCGAAGCGGCGCGGGCCGCCGCCGTGGCGAAGCCAGCGCTGGAGAAGATGTAGGGCGGCCAAGGGTTTTCACAGTTTGGTCACCATTCCGCCGCTTCCATCCGCGACTGTCGGTTCCCGGGTCGGGCTAAATCCATGATCGAAACCGCGATCGCAAAGCTCTCGCGCGTGCTGGGCGCCGCCCTGCCGATTGTCATCCTTTGCAGCGTGCCGGCGGCGGCACAGTACGGCTACCCGCCAGCCGCGCAGGCGCCGGGCGGGGCCGCGCGCGGCCAGATTTGCGTGCGATACGAAAGCCAGCTCGCCGCGCTCGACCGCGGCGTCGGCGTCGATCCCGCCAAGGCCGAGCAGATCAAGCGCTACGAGGACGCGGCCGCCAAGCAGCAGGCCGAGCTCGATCGGCTCGGCCAGCAGTCGCAGCGCCTGGGCTGCCAGGGCGGCGGCTTCTTCGCCCTGTTCAGCGGACAGTCGCCGCAATGCGGTCCGGTCATCAATCAGATCCAGCAGATGCGCGCCAATCTCGACCGCACCCTGAGCGAGATCCAGCGGCTGCAGGGCAACAGCGGCGAGCGCGAGGGCCAACGCCGCGCCCTCCTGGTGGCACTCGGCCAGAATGATTGCGGCCCGCAATATCGCCAATACGCCACCGGCGGCGGGGGCGGCGGCTTCTTCGAGAACCTATTCGGCGGCGGCGGCTTCACGCCCGTCCCGATGCCGGATTCTACGCCCTCGGGCACCTACCGGACGCTGTGCGTGCGCACCTGCGACGGCTACTACTTCCCCGTTTCTTACTCGACGGTGCCGAGCCGTTTCCCCGACGACGAGCAGGCTTGCAAGCGCATGTGCCCCGCCGCCGAGGTAGCGCTCTACAGCCATCGCAATCCAGGCGAGGACGTGGCGCGCGCGGTCTCGAGCAGCGGCCGCGCCTATTCGGAGCTGCCCAATGCGTTCCGCTACCGCAAGAGCTATGACACCGCCTGCAGCTGCCGGGCGCCGGGCCAGTCCTGGGCCGACGCCTTGAGGCAAGGCGGCGATCAGACCGTGGAGCGCGGCGACATCGTGGTCACGGAGGAGCGCGCGCGAATCCTCTCGCAACCGCGCTCGATGAAGCCCGATCCGAACAAGCCCGCGCCCACCAGCGCCGCCAGTGCGGCAGCTGGGCCCGCCGCCGACGTGCCGCAGGCCGCGGGCGCTGCCGACACTCCGGCCGCCGAGGACAAACCCGAGGACGCACCGCCGGGCAAGCGCAAGGTGCGCGCGATCGGGCCCAACGTCTACCCGGTGCGGTAGGGCTCGTAAGCCCTCGCCATCTCCACATGGTGCCTGTCGTTCCCGCGAAAGCGGGAACCCATATTCCAGAGGCCGCTGTGTTTGGCACGATGGGTCCCCGCTTTCGCGGGGACGACAGCACAGGGTGTGGCGCGCTCACACGCTCTTCGTCAGCGAGTAGCGTTGCTCGGCGGCGAGGCATTCGGCCTCGGGCAGGCCGAGCTCCTTGCGCACGATATTGGTGCCCAGCACCATCGCCACCATCTTGTAGGCGGCGTGCCGTCGTCCCATGCCCTCGCGGCCCATGCCGCAGTCGGACGAGATGATCAGCCGCTCCGGCGGGATGTATTTCAACGCCTCGCGGATGAGCGCGGCGATCTCGTCCGGCCGCTCTACCTGCAGGGTGTGATGGTCGATAACGCCAATGACGATCTTCTTGTCCTTGATCACCTCGCCGATCGCCTTGAGATCGCCCGGGCCGGAGGAACAGGTCTCGAAGGTGAGCGCGTCCGCCTCGACCTTGTTGAGCGCCTCGAGCGTCGGCTGATAGCTCTGCACGTCGCGGAAGATGCGCTGCTGGGATGGGTTGCCCCAGCAGGTGTGGCACCACACCTCGGTCTTGGCGCGCAGCCTCTTCACCGTATTGTTGAAAATCTTGACCAGGTCGTCGACGTCGAGCTTGCCGAAGGTCTTGCCGCGCGCCGGCACCATGTGAATCTGCGGCTCCTCCATCTGCAGCACCGGGCAGCCGGCATCGGCGAGGTCGGTGAGCTCGGCGTTGAGCGCGTCGCTGACCGCCCAGGTGCGCTCGACCGGATCCTTGTAATAGTCGTCCGTCACCGAGACCGCGATCAGCTCGGGTAGGATAGTGCCGAACTTGACCGGCTTCTTGGTCATGCGCTGCGCGGTCTTCCACATCGCAGTGTATTGCAGCCGGCCGGGCCCGACCGGACCCACGATGCGGGGAAAGACACGCGCTTCGAGGAAATCGTGCAGGATATGTCCGCGCGGATAGGCGACCGCGCCGACCTTGTAGAGCATCGGCTCCGGCACTTCTGCGAAGCCATCCATGTGAGTCAGCGGATAGCTCTGCCAGCTCATGCCGCCGACTTCCTCGTCGTAGTGCGCGTCACCGTCGGTGCAGATGTCGAGTCCGGCGGTCTCCTGCGCGCGCAGGAAGCAGGACACCGCGTCCTCGTACTGCTCGCGGTAGCGCGAATTGACCATGGCCTCGAGGAAGCTCTTCGTGCCGAGCACCGCGGTGTACCACGCCGGCCGCGGCAGCGAGCCGATGATCGAAGTTGGCAATGTGACACCGGCGGATGCTTTGTACATCGTTTCCTCTCTTGCTATCGGAGTTCAGGTGCTAGCGGCGTTCAGAAGTCGAAGGCTTCGCTCTTCGCCGCCGCGGCTTTCAGCAGCGAGCGGTCGGGCGCCGGCAGCGGTGCGCCGGAATCGCGGAAGCGATTGACAATGGGATAACGGCGGTCGCGGCCGAAATTCTTCAAGGTGACCTTGACGCCTGGCGCCGCCTGCCGGCGTTTGTATTCCGCGAGATTGAGCATGCGCTCGACCTTCGACACGAGCTCGCGATCGAAGCCGTCGGCGACGATCTTGGCGATCGGCTCCTCGCGCTCCACCAGCCGCTCGAGGATGGAGTCGAGCACCTCGTAGGGCGGCAGCGTGTCCTGATCGGTCTGGTTCTCGCGCAGCTCGGCGGTTGGCGCGCGGGTGATGACGTTGTCGGGGATCAGCGCTCCGCTCGGCCCGAGCGCGTCGTCGGGCATCCAGCCATTGCGCAGCCGCGCCAGCCGGTAGACCTCGGTCTTGTAGAGATCCTTGACCGGATTGAAGCCGCCGTTCATGTCGCCGTAGAGCGTGGCGTA
>JBKPUA010000328.1:0-28465 GCA_046735815.1 Pseudomonadota bacterium | reverse complement strand
CGCCGGCCGGACGTGACGGCGCATGCGCGCAGGCACAGCGGCCGGCTCGCGCGCTTGAGGCGCTTCGAAAGTGCGATGTCCTCCATCAGCGGGATGGCCGGAAAACCGCCGACGGAGTGGAATGCGTCACGCCGCACGAATATCGCTTGATCGCCGGTGGCGATCCCGGTGAGTCGCGAGCGGATGTTCATGAGCCAAGCGACCGCGACGAGCAGCGGGCTATCGCCATCGATCTTGACGTCGAAGCGGCCCCAGGCGCGGCCCGAGCGCGCGATGCCGTCGAGTACGATGTGGTCGGCGTCGCCCGGCAGGCGGCTATCAGCGTGAAGGAACAGCAGCACGTCGCCGCACGCCTTCTCGGCGCCCGCGTTCATCTGCAGCGCACGCCCGCGCGGTGCGGAAATCACGCGGTCGGCGCGCGCCCGCGCGCGCGGTACGGTGGCATCGCGGCTGCCGCCGTCGACCACGATCACCTCGACACCGAGCGCGCGCAGATCCGCAAGCGCATCGAGCGGGTCAGCAATGCTCTCACCCTCATTGAGCACCGGCACGATGATCGAGAGCTTCGACATGCCGACCTCGTGCGCCACCGCCGGTCGATGCGGGCTACGTTTGCTTGAGCGCGCCGCCGCAGCTCGATCCCTGGCCGGCGGTGCAGCCGTAACAATGGCCGGCGACCTGGATCGGCGCGCCTTCGATGTCGGCGTCGAGCAGGTCCAGCAAGTGCACGCGCTCGCGCGCACTGTGCCGGAGCGGCAGATCGAGCATCTGGTTGAAATCGCAATCGTAGACGTAGCCCCGCCAGTCGACCGAGATGAGGTTGCGGCACATCACGTGGTCGAGATTGGCGTCAAGGTGCGCGTTCCGCAGTAGGTCGAGATAGCGGTCGAACTCGCCCTTGGCGATAAGGATCGCGCCGAAGCGCTGGATCGGCATGTTGGCGAGCGTGTAGAGCCGATTGAAGACGACATCGTGGTCGGCTGCGAGCACGCGCTTGTAATCGGCCTCGAGCCCCTCCTGCGGCGGCGGCAGCGCCGGGCCCTGGGGATTGTAGACGAGGTTGAGCACGAGCGCCGTGTCGGGCTGCCCGTAGCCGAGGCTATTGAGGCGCCTGAGCCCGCGGATGGAGCCCTCGAACACGCCCTTGCCACGCTGGCGATCGACATTGCTTTCGAGATAGCACGGCATGGAGGCGACGATCTCGACCCGCTCGTCGGCGAGGAATTGAGCGAGGTCCTCCTGGCCCGGCACCTCGAGGATGGTCAGGTTGCAGCGATCCATCACGCGCACGCCGGCAGCGCGCGCCGCGCGCACGAGCCGGCGGAAGTGCGGGTTGAGTTCGGGCGCGCCGCCGGTGATGTCGAGCGTCGGCACGCGCCTGGCGGCGAGGAATGCGAGCACCGCATCGACCGTCTCGCGCGCCATTTCCTCCGTGCGGTTCGGGCCAGCATTGACGTGGCAGTGCACGCAGGACTGATTGCAGCGATAGCCGACATTGACCTGGAGCGTGTCGAGCCGCCCGCGCCGGATCGGCGGAAACGCCATTCTCTCGAGCAGCGGCCAGGTGTCGCGCATCGCGCTCGCCCCATGGTTCGATGCGCAGATTCGCACAGGCAATGCGGCACGTCACTCCGGCCGACGCGGCGCGCGGACAAAATCGTGTGACGGGAGCGCCGCCCGTAGCAGTTTGGCGCCGAGGCTGGCTCAGTTGGCGGGAGCGGGCGCGGCCACGGCAGTGCCGTCGCTGATGCCGATGCGGCCGAAGCCCGGCAGCTTCACCGCCGGATGCCGCAGGTCGAGACCGGCCACCAACCCTAGAAAATTGACCTCGACGCCCTCGACCCAAGCGACCTTGGCGCCGAGCAGACCCCATAGCGAGAGCTCGATACCGGTTCCGCTGTCGGTCGGGCCGACGTAGGGATAGGGGCGGAAATCCTTGCCCACGGCGTTCGACGGCAGCGTGATGGCGAGCTCCGGCAGCGCGCGCAGCACGCTGGCGGTGAAGGTGTTGCTGTTCGGCCCGGGCCACATCCGATAGTCGCCGAAATCGCTGTAGCCATAGGCGGCGATCGCCGCCTTAACTTTGGGAATGAGCGCGGTCGCTTCCGGCCCGCGCACATCGACGAGCACGCGCGGGGTATCGCCGAACCAGCGCCCGTCCGGCGCCCAACCGTTGGTACGCAGGGGCTGCCCCCAGCCGACCACATCGTAGCGGGTCCAGGTGGTGGCGCCCGCGGGCTTGAACACGATCCAGCTATGGACCGCGAAAATGCCCTTCCAGCGGCCGGTGCGGCCGGTGAAGACGAGGAAGCGCGCCTCGGGGTCGGCGGTCGCCGCTGGCAGCATGCCGACGCTCGACCAGTCGGCGTCGCGAAAGCTCGCCGGGCGGTCCTTGCTGGCATAAAGCGCCGCGTGGACCGCGAGGGGAAAAAGAAAAAGGGCGAGGATACCGAGAAGCACGTTGCGAACGGAGCGGCGCATGGGCCTGAGTGGGGCGTAGGTTCCAGACTGAAATATGGCGTGCACCGCCAGCTGCGCACAATAGCGCTGCGTCATCGCAGCACATTAAATGCAGGCAACCTCGATGACACGCCAGTCACACGATGGCTCCTGGACAACGGCGCTCTCCGGTTTAGCGCGCCGCGAGCGCGGTGCGAAGGATCGCTTCGCCGGCCTGAGCGAGATCTTCGAGCGTGAGCGCCGACCGGTGCCACTGGACCGGGATGCGGCGCAGGCTCGGCACGTGGATGAAGGCCACGAGACGCGGTCCGCCAGCATGCGCCGCCTCTGCCGCACGCCAGCACAGATAATTGCAGAGATAGCGTCCGGCATCGTGCGACAGCGCAGTCGGCACGCCGGCAGCGCGCGCCGCCAGCACCAGCCGCCGCACCGGAGCGCGCAACGGCACTGTTGTCGGCGCCCCCGGCACGATGCTGGCCGCGACCGGCACCTGTCCGTCGGCGTCGGGCAGCAGGCGGGTCAGGGCATTGCGCGCGCGCGTTTCGACCCGCACGTGCTTGCTGCGCCCGGCGAGCCCGAACATGAGCAGGACCTCGGGCCGCTCTCGCTTGAGCAACGCGGGAAGCTCGCGGTCCACGGCCTCGTAGCTCACGGGGAAGACATGGGCGACGCGACGGACATGGGCGAATGCCGGGTGGCGCCGCCGCGCCAGCTCGGCTGCGAGCGGCTCGGTCGGATTGAACGGCGCGCCCGGAAACGGGCCGAACCCGGTGATGAGGATCGTGGCGGCCATGCCGTTCTATGTGGTCCGGGAGGCCCGCCTAGCAAGCGCCTCAAACGCCGAGCGCGGTTGCAATCTCGTCGACCGCGAGCGCCGGCGACATTCGACCTTCGGCGACTGCGGCCTCGATGCGGGGCAGCTTGGCTTTCAGTCCCGGGTCGGATTTGAGCCGCGCGAACACGCGGTCCTCGAGCATCGCCCACATCCATTTGACTTGCTGCTGGCGCCGACGCGCGTCGAGCTCGCCAGTCTCCAACATGCGCTTGCGGTGATCGAGAATGGCCGCCCACAGCTCCGGGATGCCCGCTCCGGTCAGCGCCGAATAGGTCACGACCGGCGGCGACCAGGCGGACGAACGCGGAGTGAGAATGTGCAACGCGGCGCGATATTCGGCGGCAGCGGCCTTGGCGCGCCTTATGTTGTCGCCGTCGGCCTTGTTGATGGCGATCATGTCGGCGATCTCGACCACGCCTTTCTTGAGGCCCTGCAGCTCGTCGCCGGCGCCCGGCAGCATCAACACCAGGAAGAAATCGGTCATGTCGGCGACCATGGTCTCCGACTGGCCAGTGCCGATGGTCTCGACCAAGACGACGTCGTAACCTGCGGCTTCGCAGATCAGCATCGACTCCCGCGTCTTCGCCGCTACCCCGCCGAGCGTTCCCGAGGACGGGGAGGGGCGCACGAAGGCATTGGGGTCGCTGCCCAAGCGCGCCATGCGGGTCTTGTCGGCAAGAATGGAGCCGCCGCTGCGCGCCGAGGAGGGATCGACCGCCAGCACGGCCACCTTATGGCCGGCCGTGGTGAGGAAGGTGCCGAGCGCATCGATGGTGGTCGATTTGCCCACGCCGGGCACGCCGGTGATGCCGACGCGCACCGCCTTGCCGGTGAGCGGCAGTAGATCCTGCACCAGCCGGCGCGCCGCCTTCTGATGGTCCGCGCGCCGGCTTTCGACGAGGGTGATGGCACGTGCAATCACCGCGCGCTCGCCGGCGCGCACGCCGCGCGCCAGGCTGGCGAGATCGAGAGCCGGCGGTCGACTGCGCGCAGACATGGCTTCGGCTTCACCCGCGCTCGGGCGCGATTACTCGCGCACCAGCTTGGAGACCGGCTCGCCGAGATCGAGCCGCTTGAACAACGCCGGTGCGTCGCCGACGCGGTCGAGGACGCATTCGAGCTGCCCGTTGACCGCGACACCCGCGGCCGCAAGCGTCGCCTTGTCCTGATCATCGCATTGCGGGACGTAGACCAGCGCCTCGCCGGCGGCCATGCGCATCACCGCGTAGCCATAGCCCGGCTGATCCTTCTCCGCTTGCGCCTGCCCGACGAAGAGGTCGCCGCCCAGCGCGTGGAAGGACACCGTCTGCGTTTCGCCTTTCTCGTCGACGAAGTCATAGCCGCCGTCGCCGCGGCGTTTGATCACGATCACTTCCTGACGTTGATAGCGGTTGTCCGGGCCGCGCTCGTAGAGCGCGTAGCGCCCGCCATCGCCCAACGGCGCCGCGGCACCCGCCAGCGGGAACCTCGGCTGCTCCGATTGGAAGCAGCCGGCCAGAAGAAGATGGATCGCGGTTAAGGGAACAACGAGCAAGTATTTCATTCGACAGCCCCAAATCAGAGGGTCTGTCTTACGACATAGTCAGGCATAGCGGAAATAGGTGCCGATTTCGTGTTGAGATAAGGGCTATTCCGCCGCCTCTCGGCCGTGCCCCAGGCGCTGATTGAGCTTGCGCAGCAGTGCCTCGGCGGCCTCCGCGATCACGGTGCCGGGCGGGAAGATCGCTTCGGCGCCGGCACGCTTGAGCTCCTCGTAGTCCTGCGGCGGCACCACGCCGCCCACGACGATCATGATGTCGTCACGGCCCTCTCGCGCGAGTGCGGCCTTGAGCTCCGGCACCAGCGTGAGATGCGCGGCCGCGAGCGAGGACACGCCGAGCACGTGGACGTCGTTCTCGACCGCCTGGCGCGCGGCTTCGGCGGGTGTCGCAAACAGTGGACCGATGTCGACGTCGAAGCCGAGATCGGCGAAGGCGGTCGCGATCACCTTCTGCCCGCGGTCGTGGCCGTCCTGGCCGATCTTGGCCACCAGGATGCGGGGCCGGCGCCCTTCGTTGGCCTCGAACTCGCTGACGAGCTTCTGCACGCGTGCGACGGCTTCCGACATGGCGCCGACCTCCCGCTTGTAGACCCCGGTGATTGCCTTGATCTCGGCGCGATGGCGGCCGAACACCTGTTCCAAGGCGGATGAGATTTCGCCCACCGTGGCCTTGGCACGGGCGGCATCGATGGCGAGCGCGAGCAGGTTGCCGTTGCCGCCCGCGGCATTGCGGGTGAGCGCGGCCAGGGCATCCTCGACCGCCTTCGGATCGCGCGCGCGCTTGAGGCGCGCGAGTTTGTCGATCTGCAATTGCCGCACCGCCGCGTTGTCGACCTTGAGCAGGTTGACCGGGGTTTCCTGCTCGGGGCGGTACTTGTTGACGCCGATGACGGCCTGCTGGCCGGCGTCGATGCGCGCCTGGGTCTTGGCCGCCGCCTCCTCGATGCGCAGCTTCGGCAGGCCGGCTTCGATCGCCTTGGCCATGCCGCCCATCTCCTCGACCTCTCGGATGTGGCCCCAGGCGGTCTTGGCCAGCTCGTAGGTGAGACGCTCGACGTAGAACGAGCCGCCCCACGGGTCCACCGTACGCGTCGTGCCGCTCTCCTGCTGCAGCACGATCTGGGTGTTGCGGGCGATGCGCGCGGAGAAATCGGTCGGCAAAGCGAGCGCTTCATCGAGCGCGTTGGTGTGCAGCGATTGGGTGTGGCCCTGCGTCGCTGCCATCGCCTCGATGGCGGTGCGCACTACGTTGTTGAATACGTCCTGCGCGGCGAGCGACCAGCCCGAGGTCTGGCAATGGGTGCGCAGCGACAGCGAGCGCGCGTCCTTGGGTGCGAACTCCTTCATGAGCTTGGCCCACAGGAGGCGCGCGGCGCGCATCTTCGCCACCTCCATGAAGAAGTTCATGCCGATCGCCCAGAAGAACGAGATGCGGGGCGCGAAGCGATCGACGTCGAGCCCGGCCTTGAGGCCCGCGCGCACGTATTCGACGCCGTCGGCGAGCGTATAGGCGAGCTCGAGGTCCTGCGTCGCGCCAGCTTCCTGCATGTGGTAGCCGGAGATCGAGATCGAATTGAACTTCGGCATATGCGCCGCGGTGAAGGCGAAGATGTCGGAGATGATGCGCAGCGAGGGCTCGGGCGGATAGATGTAGGTGTTGCGCACCATGAACTCTTTGAGGATGTCGTTCTGGATGGTGCCAGTGAGCTTCTCCGGCTTCACGCCTTGCTCCTCGGCAGCCACGATGTAGAGCGCGAGCACCGGCAGCACCGCGCCGTTCATGGTCATCGACACCGACATCTGGTCGAGCGGGATGCCGGCAAACAGCGTGCGCATGTCGTAGATCGAATCGATCGCCACGCCGGCCATGCCGACATCGCCGGAGACGCGCGGGTGATCGCTGTCGTAGCCGCGATGGGTGGCGAGATCGAACGCGATCGAGAGGCCCATCTGCCCGGCGGCGAGGTTGCGGCGGTAGAAGGCGTTGGAATCTTCGGCGGTGGAGAAGCCCGCGTATTGGCGCACCGTCCAGGGTTGCGTCACATACATGGTGGGGTAGGGGCCGCGCAGATAGGGCGCGATGCCAGGATAGCCGTCGAGGAAATCAAGCCCCGCCACGTCGTCGGGCCCATAGACCGGCTTGACCGAGATACCTTCCGGCGTGAGCCAAGGCTCCGACATAGCGGCGGCGGGCGAAACCGCAGCATCGGCGAACGCGATGGCGCCGAAATCAGGAATCCGCGTCATGGCACGCTCGATCGCTCAAGGGTGTACCGGCACGCTCATTATAGGTTGCGGCGCACAAAACGCCATCCGCTGTTGGAGTGAGCTCCATGGGCGCCGTGGACTTGCCTTAACTTGGCGCGAATCCCGACGGAATGAATGGCGGACAGGCCGCCCATCCATGTCACGGCAGCCGGATGGTGGCCAATGAACGATAGCGATAAAGCGCCGGCTCGGCGCAGCGCCGCCGCAAATTGGGCGCCGCTGGCCCGCTTCATCGCGGCCGATGAACGGATCGCCCATTGGGCCGGCAAGCGGCCGGCGACGGCATTCCTCTACGAGTTCGTGCGGTTCGGTCTGAAGCAGGGCTGGGCGTGTCTGTTTGGCGGCGCGATGGTTGGGCTGCTCATCGCCACATCATTGTGGTATCCGCGGGGCGCGCTGCTTGCCCGCTATGATTTCCTCTTCCTTGCCGCACTCGCCATTCAGATCGCCATGTTGGCGTTTCGCCTGGAGACATTTGAGGAAGCCAAGGTCATCCTGATCTTTCATGTCGTCGGCACCGCAATGGAATTGTTCAAGACCGCGGTCGGCTCTTGGATCTATCCTGAAGTCGCGTTCTTCCGCATCGGCGGCGTACCGCTGTTCACGGGCTTCATGTATGCGTCGGTCGGCAGCTACATTGCGCGGTCGTGGCGCCTGTTCGATTTTCGTTTCGTGCGACACCCGCCGCTCTGGGCGCTGTTCGCGCTGTCGGCCGGCATCTATGCCAATTTCTACACCCATCACTATTTCGTCGACGTCCGCCTCGCACTGTTCGCCGTGATGGCACTTCTGTGCGGCCGGACCTGGCTCTATTACAAGGTCCACCGTCACTACCGACGGATGCCGCTGCTGCTCGGCCTATTCCTGGTTGCGGTATTTATCTGGATTGCCGAGAATTTCGGCACCCTCACCCGGACCTGGATCTATCCGAGCCAGATCAACGGCTGGGCGATGGTGCCGCTCGGCAAGCTCAGCTCGTGGTTTCTGCTGATGACCATCAGTTACGTCATGGTGGCGTGGGTGAACAAGCCGCAGCCGTATCGTGCGGACGAATAAAGCCTAAACCACACCCGCAAGGGAGTGAGCGGCCGCCAGCGTTGCCACATCCTCGGCGGCCACGATGTAGAGCACGAGCACCGGCAGCACGGCGCCGTTCATGGTCATCGACACCGACATCTGGTCGAGCGGGATGCCGGCGACGCGCTAATGGTCGCTGTCGTAGCCGCGATGGGTGGCGAGATCGAACGCGACCGAGGGCAGCAAGCCGGATCTATCTGCAACGAATAGCCGGCGCCATGGACAGAGCCGTCGCTCGGGTGTCACTCGACCTGCAGGCCGAGCCGGCCGATCAGGTCACGGAACTTGACGTAGTCCTTGTCCATGAACGCAGCCAGTTGCTCGGGACTGCTGGCAATGGCGTCGAAGCCGCGCACTGCCAGCGCCTGCTTGAATTCCGGATCGGCGACGACCTTGGCGATATCGGCATTGAGCTTGTTGATGATCGCGGCCGGCGTGCCGCTCGGGACCAACACGGCAAACCAGATACTCACGTCCACACCCGGCAGTCCGGCTTCTGCAAACGTCGGAACGTCCAGCAGCCCGTCCACCCGCTTGCCCGCGGTGACGGCAAGCCCACGCAATACGCCGCTCTGAATCTGCGCGACCGCGGTCGATGTTCCCACCAGGAACATGGCAACGTCGCCGGCAATGAGCGCGCTGATCGCCTGCGCCGATGAGCCGCGATAGGGGACGTGGGTGATGTCGACCTTGGCCACCGACTTGAACAACTCGGCACCGAGATGCGGGGCGCTGCCGATCCCGATGGAGGCATAGTTGAGCTCGCCGGGCTTCTGCCGCGCCAGCGCGATGAACTCGTGCAGATTGCGGGTGGGAAGCGACGCGCTCACGATCAAGACTTGGTATCCCATCGCCAGCATGGATACCGGCGCGAAATCGCGTTTCCAGTCGTAAGGGACACGCTTGTAAAGGCTGGCAGCGACGGTCAGCGGACCATCAGTGGCGAGATAAAGCGTGTAGCCGTCGGGCTCCGCGCGCGCTGCCGCCTCGGTGCCGATCAGGCTGCCGCCACCGGCGCGGTTGTCGACCACGACCTGCTGGCCCCATAGCGCCGCAAGCTTGTTGCCGAGGAGGCGGGCGAGCAGGTCGCCGCTGCCGCCGGCCGCATAGGGCACGATGAAGCGGACCGGCCGCGAGGGAAAATCCTGCGCCGCGCTCCGTTCAACTGGCGCCAACGCGAGGCTCGCCAGCACGGCGAGGAGCGGCATCCGGCGGATCGCGATGGCTCGCATGAGCGTGCCCGGGACGGCGCGCACGATCACGCCCGCGCGGCGGCTACGGCCGCGGCCGGCACGCCGTTGCTCAGGCTCAGCATCAGCCGGCCGTGACCTTCGATGCGGTCGTTGATGCCGAGCGAGCGAAACGCCTCCCAATAGTCGGCGTGCGCGCCAGTCACCACCGGCACGCCGAGCGCGTCTTCGATCAGCGGCGCAGCGTCCGCACCCGACCATTGATTGCACGGGATGTAGACGCCTTCGGCCGACGGCGCCGTCGCCAACACCTGCTTGGCGGTTGCGAAGATTTGCGCCGGGGTGATGTCCTGCAGCCGCTTGAACACGACGTCCATGGTGCGCTCGGCGACGATGCGGAAGCCGCTCGCCGCGAGAAAGCTCAAAGCGGATTGGTGCAATTCCTGGGGATAGGGCGTCACCACCGCCACGTTGTGCACGCCGAGATGTGCGAGCGCGCGGATCGCGGAGCGGATGCTGGTGGTGGCCGGTAGCCCGGTCGTTTCCTCGATCTGCTTGACGAGCACGTCCTCGAATCCCTTGCCGCGCGTGGTCACCACCGGCATGCCGGTGTGAATGTTATAGTCCACGTTGCGCGAGGCGAGATAGCGCACCGCGGCCACGATCGGGTCGAGCACATGCTGTTGGAAATTCTCCCGGCTCCAATGCTCGATGTTGGAGGTGGTGGCGCACATGGAGACACCCTCGGGCGCGAGCCGATAGAAATCGTAAGCCGCGGTTTCGATCACGGTGGGGCTGAGGAGCCCAATCCGCTTGCGCCAGCCAAAGGGACGGTCGGGATTGCTCATTGCGATGCTTCGAATTGTTATGGGAATGGAAGAGGACTTGGCTCGCCTGCAGTCTAGGCATCTGCGCCTAGCTGGCAATGAGACCGTGGGTTGTCCTCAGCGCTGCCAGCGCATCGCATCCGGCGAAGACGAAGCCGCAAACGCCGGCTTCCTTGAGCGCCGCCTCGAGCGCGCCGGGCCGGCCCGCGAGCCAGACCGCGGCGCCGGCCGCGCGCAGGGCGCGCGCGGTTTCGACGGCCTCGCGGGCATAGACCTCGTCCGACGAGCACAGGCAGGCGAGCTTGGCCCCCGAGGCGCGGAACGCGGCGACCAAACCGTCGCGGCTTTCGAAGCCGTCGTTGGTGACCGCTTCGATGCCGCCCGCTTCGAAGAAATTCTTGGCGAAGGTCGCGCGCGCGGTGAACGCGGCGGGCGTGCCGAGATTGGCGAGGAAAATTTTAGGTCGCGCGCCGGTCGCCGCGAGGATGCGGTCGGAAGCATCGCGCAGCGCTTCAAACGGCTCGGCCAATCGGATGCGCGGCAGCGGCTCGACCGTGGGCCTTGAAGACAACGGCGACATCGCCACAGGCGCCACGTCGACCACCGCAACTGGCGCTTCGGCGAGATCGGGAAAGTCGCTGGTGCCGGTGAGTGCGTCGCGGCGCCGCGCCACCGCCGCCTGCCGTTGTGCGCGTACGGCCGCAACCTTGTTCTGGACCAGGTCTTGCTGCAATGCGGCCCATGCGCCGCCCGCGCGCTCAATCTCCTGGAACAAGGTCCAGGCCGCGCCGCAGAGCGCTGAGGTGATCTCTTCGATCCCGCCCGCGCCCGCGGCAGGATCCGCGACCTTGGCGAGGTTGGATTCCTCGAGCAGCACCAGCTGGGTGTTGCGCGCGATCCGTCGGGCGAACCGCTCCGGCAGGCCGAGCGCCATGGTGAACGGCAGTACGGTGATGGCGTCAGCACCGCCAAGCCCGGCACCGACGACGGCGATGGTGGCGCGCAGCATGTTCACGTAGGGATCGCGCCGGGTCATCATGCGCCAGGCGGTTTCGGCCGCGACGAAGGGCGGCGTCGGCGCGACCCCGCAAGCCGCCTCGATGCGCGCCCACAGTTTTCGCAGCGCGCGGAATTTCGCCATGGTCAGGAGCTGGTCGGCGTCCGCGGCAAGCCGGAAATAAAGCATCGCGCGCGCGCGCTCGAGGGCGATGCCGCCTGTTTCGAGCGCGCGCAGATATTCGAGCGCCACCGCCAGCACATAGGCAAGCTCCTGCGCCTCCGAGCCACCCGCGTTGTGGATCAGGCGACCGTCGGCGCAGGCAAACGGCCCGCGAAACCCTTGCGCCGCGAGTTCGGAAATCGTGTGGTTGAAGGGCGCTACCGCGTCGCTCCAAGGCAACACGCTGGCGCCGCTGGCGGCCGCCCCGATAGGATCGCCGCCGAAACGGATGTTCGTCGCCTCCGCGGCGATGCCGTTGCGTTGCACGAGAGCGGCGAGGGCGCCGGCGGGATGCGTCGGCCACGCACTGGCATCGAGGTCGAGCGCAATGCCGGCATCGAGATGGATGCCGGCCAGCGCGCGCGCGATCGTCTTCTCGTCACCTGCGAGACCGTAGCCATAAGCGCCAATACTGCCGGCGAAGATAAGCGTAAGCGCGGTGGCGCCGTTTTCGAGATCGTGCAGCGCCTCGCTATTGGCCAGCGCTGGATCGGGATGATCCATGCGTTGCGCAACCCACCACGGAGTGCCGGCGGCACGCCCGGCAATGGGCTGCGCGTCCGCCCTGCGGCCGTACAGCGGCTCGATCGCGAGCCCGTCGTAGGTCTTGGCCACCAGCTTGGCGTCAAACGGGGCGCCCTTGAGCACACCCTCGACCAGCTTGCGCCATTGCTCGCGGGTGGCGGCAGGAAACTCGGCGGCCAGCGGCAGCTCGTCGGCAGGGGCGCGGCTCATCATCACACCATGCCACGCTGCAAATGGCGGGCCAATCGCCGCCCGAGGCGTTTCGCCGCCGCGCGCGACTATGGTGGCAACCTTTCGACGCCGGTGGCATCCACCTGCGTCAACGCGTCCCGAACCCGAACGCCGGCGATCATTCTTTCGGGCGCGATCTCCGCCAGCGGCACCAACACGAAGGCACGCTCGAACAGGTGCGGGTGCGGCAGCCTGAGGTCCGGCTCGTTCACCGTGACGTCGTCATAGGCAATGAGATCGATATCGACGGGGCGCGGGCCCCAGCGGCGTTCGTTGGCGCGCTGGCGCCCCAACGTGCGCTCGACCGCCTGCGCCCGTGCCAGCAGCAGGTGCGGCGTCAGAGCCGTCTCGACTGCAATGCAGAGGTTGACGAAGGCCGGCTGGTCTTCGATGCCCCAGGGCGGGGTGCGATAGTCGGAAGAGCGCGCCAACAGCCGCACCTGCTCGCCGTCGCAGAAGGCGGTAATGGCGTGCTTGAGCGTGGCCCGCACGTCGCCGACATTGCCGCCGAGCGCGACGAGCGCTTCAGGCATGAAACGCGAGCCCGGCGGCGACTTGACCATCGGTCATCGTGCGCTCCCGATGGCCGCCGTCACGCGTAGCGCCTGCACCGTCTCGGCGACGTCGTGGGTGCGGATGATTGCAGCCCCCGCCGCCACCGCGAAGAGGTGGGCGGCGATCGAGCCGCCCAGGCGCTGGTCGGGCGGCGCCGGCGAGATCCGGTCGATGAAGCGTTTGCGCGAGGCGCCGAGCAGCAGCGGCAGACCAAACGCCTTGAGCTCCGCCAGTCGCGCGATGGCCGTGATGCTCTGCTCCGGGGTCTTGCCGAAGCCAATCCCCGGATCGAGCACGATGTTCTGCCGCGCAACGCCGGCGCGCGCGGCGATGTCGAGCGAGCGCGCGAAGAAACCTGCGATATCCGCCATGATGTCGATTGATGGGTCGGCAGCCTCGCGGTTGTGCATGATGATCACCGGCACGGCGTGCTCCGCGCACACGCGCGCAAGGTCGCCGTCGCGCTGCAGGCCCCAGACGTCGTTGACCATCGCGGCACCGGACGCGAGCGCCCAGGCCGCCACCTTGGCCTTCATGGTGTCGATCGAGACCGGGGTGCCGAGCGCCACCGCCGTCGGAAGGACAGGCGCAAGCCGTCGGATCTCCTCCTCGATCGGCACCGGCACCGCGCCGCCGTAGGGGCGGGTTGATTCCGCGCCGATATCCAAGATGTCGGCCCCGTCCGCGACCATGCGGCGGGCGCGCGCGATGGCGGTCGAAGGCTCGAGGAAGCGCCCCCCGTCCGAAAACGAGTCGGGCGTGATGTTGAGCACGCCCATCACCGCCGGGCGGCCGAGCGACAGCAGTCGCGCGAGCACACGCGACTCGCTCTCCTCGCGGATGGACGGCGGGCGCGCTAGCGTCATGCCCTTGGCTTGCGCCGCTCCCGGCGACGGTGTCAAGCACCCGCTAGTGTCCCGATTCCGAAGTTCGCACACCGTTGCGGCAACCTCGGATGCAAACTTCGGGTTCGGGGCATTAGGCGCGCGATCAATAGGTGATCTTCTGGGGCAGCTTTTTGGCCTGGTCGACCCAGCGCTGGACCAGCTTCTCCGATGGAAGGAAACGCACCAGCTTTCGCCGCTTGTTGGCTTCGGCCATCGACTTGGCGAGCCGCTCCGGGTTGCGATAGCGCAATTCCCGCACGGTATCGACGCCGACCTCGCGCAGCAGCCCGGCATATTCCTTGCCCATGCCCCTGATGCGCAGCTTGTCGGCGATGTTGGCCCAGCGCAGGAGCCGCTTCTCGTCGAGCTTGGTCATGGCGGCCAGCTGCCTGCGTCCGCTCGGGCTCTTCGCTGCCTCGAGCAGCTTCTCCGTCGTCCTGATGCCGACGGACTTGAGCTTCTCCGCGTCATCCGCATCGATATCTTCGATCGCGGTGATCGAGTAGGACATCAAATTCTCCTCGCTCCTCGCCAGCCGTTGCCGTCGCTAGACGTCGGACGAGCTGGCCGAGCTCGGGAACCGCGCCAGCGGTCTCGCCGGCTGCATGTTCCCCAGAATTTCACGGGCAAAGTGGATGGGTACGCGGGCGAGCGGCCGCATTTGCTGCGCGCGCGGCTTGGTCATGGAGATTCGAGTGCCGAGACACACGCTATGGACGACGGCGCTGTGCATGCGCGGCGTAGGCGACTGAAGCACCGGCACGGAGCATCGCGGCGCGTGCGCGGCGACGGCCCGCACCTTGTCGCTCAAGTCTTGCGTCGGGAGCTGTCGTGGAATGATTGCGACGGCCATTTCCCCGGCCGTCTGGTCGACGCCTCCATTGGCGGCGCGACGTCCGATGCGATCGTCCATGTGCCCCTCAGCCCCGCATTCTCGGCAGGTTGAGGACATATTAGGCTCGCAAAACTTGATAACACAAGCGGCAGCGATGAAAGTCGGATGACGTTGTTGCATTCATGCATCAACAGCATCGCGCGTCCATCGTTTGTTCGAAGCGAGACGCGCACTCGCGTAAACGTGCGGATGAAAACGCCGTGATCGGCGGATAGAATGTGAGAAGCACCGTGATCGCGCGCGACGCCTGCTAGTGTCCCGATTCCGAAGTTCGCGAATGGGCGCGCCGCACAATGATGCGGACTTCCGAACCGCCACACTGGGGTGCGGGATTCGTCCGTCACCCAGCGGTTGACCGGCCAAGCGGGCCAGAGACAATAGCAACATCGACGGAGGATCGTGCGATGGCGAACCTCGACCAGGACGGTAGGATTTTCATTGGCCGGAGCTCCAAACCCGAATTCCTGACGCTCGCCCTGGCCAACCGGCACGGCTTGGTGGCGGGCGCGACCGGCACCGGCAAGACCGTGACGCTGCAAGTCATCGCGGAGGGCCTGTCGCGCGCGGGGGTTTCGGTGTTCGCGGCGGACGTGAAGGGCGATCTGTCCGGCGTTTCAGAGCCGGGAGAGCGCAAGGAAGCATTCGTTGCCCGCGCCAAGAGCCTCGGCCTCGACTACGAGCCCGACCAGTTTCCGGTCGTGTTCTGGGATTTGTTCGGGGAGCAGGGGCATCCCGTCCGCGCCACCATCTCCGAGGTCGGGCCGCTTTTGCTGTCCCGCCTGATGGACCTCAATGACATCCAGGAAGGCGTGCTCAATATCTGCTTCCGCGTTTCCGACGAGCAGGGGCTCGCGATCCTCGACCTAAAGGATCTGCGTGCCATGCTGACCTACATCTCCGACCACGCAGCCGAGCTCACGGTCCAATACGGCAACGTGTCGAAGCAGACCATCGGCACCATCCAACGCCAGCTGCTGGTGCTGGAGAACCAGGGTGCCGACAAATTCTTCGGCGAGCCGGCGCTCGCGCTCAAGGATTTCATCCGCACCGACCGCGACGGACGAGGCTTCATCAACATCCTGGCCGCCGACAAGCTGATGGAAAGCCCGCGGCTCTACGCCACCTTCCTGCTGTGGCTGCTCTCGGAGCTATTCGAGGAACTGCCCGAGGTCGGTGATCAACCCAAGCCCAAGCTCTGCTTCTTCTTCGACGAGGCGCATCTCCTCTTCACCGATGCGCCCAAAGCCCTGCTCGACAAGATCGAGCAGGTGGTGCGGCTCATTCGCTCGAAGGGCGTGGGGGTCTATTTCGTCACCCAGAACCCCCTTGATGTCCCGGACAAGGTGCTGGCCCAGCTCGGCAATCGGGTGCAGCACGCGCTGCGGGCGTTCACCCCGCGCGACCAGAAGGCGGTGAAGGCGGCGGCGGAGACGTTCCGGCCCAATCCGAAGCTCGATACCACCAAGGTGATCATGGAGCTCGGCAAGGGTGAGGCCCTGGTCTCCTTCCTCGAAGGCAACGGCACGCCGTCGATGGTGGAGCGCTGCATGATCCGTCCGCCTTCGGCGCGCCTTGGCCCGATCACCCCGGAGGAGCGCAATGCGCTCATCGCCAACAGCCCGGTGAAGGGAAAGTACGACCACGCCGTCGATTCCGAATCCGCCTACGAGATCCTGCAGAAGCGCCTGCAGTCCGGCGCCGCCGACGGACCGATAACCCGGCCTGGGCCGGGCGCGCCGCAGGAAGCTCCGCCTGCGGGCGGGCTCGGCGCGGTGCTGAGCGGTATCGGCGCCGTGCTGGGCAGCATCTTCGGCACCAGTCGTCCGCGTGGAACGCGGCTTTCGACCGGCCAGGTCATCGCGCGAGAGGTGACGCGCTCGGTCACCAATCGCGTCGCCGGACAGATCGCGGCGGACATCGGAAAATCACTCGGCGGCAAGGCGGGCAGCTCGGTCGGCCGGGCGATCGTGCGGGGCACCATGGGCGGCATTCTCCGGCGCTGAGCCGACCGCGGGGTTGCGCAGAATTGCGCCCTGCCAGGCTTGTCCCGGCCGTCCGCGTCTTTAGAGTCGCGACGGAAAAGGAGTCGCAACGAAGGTGTCGCGGCAAGCGTGGCGGGCGCGGTTTCGCGTCCGCAGCGACCGTCCGCATGCCGTCCGCGACGCATCACAAGGGTTCGCCGATGCCATCCGATGTCTTGCCCGCCGTGCTGAAGAAAATCGACGCCGATCTCGACCAAAGCCTCGAGCGGCTGTTCGACTTCTTGCGCATTCAGTCAATCTCCACCGACCTGACCTACAAGGCCCAGTGTCAAGCCGCCGCCGAGCACGTGGCCAAGGATCTCTCCGGGATGGGTTTTACGACCAGCGTGCGCCCGACCGAAGGTCACCCGATCGTGGTGGGCAAGGCCGGCGGCCGCACCAATGGCAAGGGGCCGCGCGTCCTGTTCTACGGCCACTACGATGTGCAGCCGGTCGATCCGCTTGAGCTCTGGGAGGCGCCGCCGTTCGCGCCGCGCATCGCGACGCTGCCCGACGGCCGTAAGGCCATTGTGGCGCGTGGCGCCTGCGACGACAAAGGCCAGGTGATGACCTTCGTCGAAGCCTGCCGTGCCTTCGTCGCAGTGACGGGGGAGTTGCCGCTCCCCATCACCATGATGATCGAGGGCGAGGAGGAGTGCGGCTCGAACCACCTGTTCGGCTTCGTCAAGGACCACGCGGACGAGTTCAAGCTCGACTTGGCGCTGGTCTGCGATACCAGCATGTGGGATCCGACCACGCCCATGGTGACGACGTCGTTGCGCGGCCTGGTCTACGAGGAGGTGAGGCTTACCTGCGCCGACCGCGACCTGCATTCCGGCCTGTTCGGCGGCGCCGCGCAAAATCCCCTGCGCGTGCTCGCGCGCATTCTGGCCGCCATGCACGACGACAACGGCCGCGTCACCATCCCGGGCTTCTACGACGGCGTGCACGAGCTGCCGCCCGACATCAAGGCCGACCTCAAGGGGCTCGACCTCACGCCCGAAAACTTCCTCGCCGAGGTAGGCCTCAAGGTGCCGGCGGGCGAGAAGGACCGCCTGCTGATCGAGCAGATCGCGACCCGTCCTACCGCCGAGATCAATGGTATGATCGGCGGCTATACCGGTGAGGGCGCCAAGACGGTCATCCCGGGACAGGCGACGGCGAAAGTTTCGTTCCGGCTCGTCGGCGCGCAAGACCCGGAGAAAATCCGCGCCGCCTTCCGCGCGTTCGTGCGGGCACGATTGCCCGCCGATGCCAAGGTCGAATTCAAGAGCTTCGCCGGCGCGCCGGCGATCGAGCTGCCGTTCGACAACCAGGCGCTCGCCAAGACGCGCGCGGCGCTCGCCGCCGAATGGGGCAAGAAGGCAATCACCATCGGCGAGGGCGGCTCGATCCCGATCGTCGGCGATTTCAAGCGGGTGCTGGGCATGGACACGATCATGGTCGGGTTTGCGCTCGACGACGACCGCGTGCATTCGCCCAACGAGAAATTCGATCTCACCTCGTTCCACAAAGGCACGCGCAGCTGGGCGCGCATCCTGGCGGCGCTGGCGCGATGACTCACGCCGCCCGTGGCCTGATCGCCTTGAGCTCGTCGCCGATCTCGCGCCGGCGCTGCATCAGCTCATAGTCCGTCTGCAGGCCGAGGAAGAAGCCGTCGGACATCTTGAAGTAGCGGGCGAGCCGCAAATCGGTGTCGGCGGTGACCGCGCGCTTGCCTAATACGATCTCGTTGATCCGCCGCGGCGGCACCCCAATCGCGTGCGCAAGCGCCGTCTGCGACAGCTCCATCGGCTTCAGGAACTCCTCCATCAGGATTTCGCCCGGATGGGGATTGGGAAGCAGGTCAGTGGTAGTCGACGATCTCGACCTCGTGCGCATGTCCGTCTCTCCAAATGAAGCAAATCCGCCACTGATCGTTGATACGGATCGAGTGCTGCCCGCGGCGATCCATACCTAATGCCTCAAGGCGATTGCCCGGCGGTACCCTCAGATCGTCCAGTCTCCGCGCATTGTTGATGAGACGCAGCTTCCGCAGCGCAACCACCTGGATGTCCGAGGGGAGTCGCCGGCTGCGCCGGCCGGCCCAAATCGTCGCAGTCTCGCGATCGGCGAAGCTTACGATCATCGCTGCGTATAACGCAGAACGTTATGCGTTACAAGGGTGGGCTTTTGATGTTACCCCGCCGGGAACCGCTCTTAGACGCCGCGCGTTTTCCTCCAAACCAACGGAGGAGCACATATGGTCGCACCGACGATGATCAAGGAACACATGGAAGTCCTCGGTTCGGACGGCGTCCACGTCGGCATCGTGGATCATCTGGAGGGGCGGGATCAGGTGAAATTGATCAAGGACGACCCGGACGCCGGCGGCGAGCATCATTTCATTCCGCTCGCCTGGGTCGATCACGTGGACCAGAAGGTTCACCTCAAGCAAGCCGGGGCCGAGGCGAAGGCGCGCTGGAAGACGCACTGATAGACATTCGCGCACAGCTCAATCGCCCCGCGGTCATCAGGCCGCGGGGCGAATTGCGATCCAACAATGCGGCTTGCCGCCGTTACAGTGCCTTGTACCAGCGCTGGTCATAGAGCGCACCGGTCGCCGACCCCAGCGCCTTCCTGAAATCCTTGGTATGGGTGCCGACCTCGTGGTCGTCAGCGGCCTTCTGGTTGCGCCAGACTTCGATCACCGTGAAGTGGTTAGGCCGCGCCTTCTGCTGATAGACATCGAAGCGCAGATTGCCATTGTCTTTGCGCGTGGGCTCGGCCAGGGCCTTGAGCGCCGCGACGCCGTCGTCTTTCTTCGGCGGGATCACGTCGACATGCGAGATGGCGACCGTGGCGCCGCGGGGCAGCGCCGCGCTGTCCTTCGCTCCGGTGGCGAGCCCGACATAGGGCCGCTCGTCGATCGGGGCCACCAGGTGCGGCTCAATCTGCTGGCGGAAGGTCTTCACATGCGCAGCGGCTGCATGGGCGTCATAGCTCTGCTGGTCTTTCCAGATTTCGATGATCGCGAACTGGTTCGCCGGTGTGCCGCGCTGGAAGACTTCGTAGCGGACGACGCCGGGCTCCTTGCGGCTGGCGGCCGCCAACTGGCGCAGCAATGCAGCGTCGGCGGCGCGGGTTGTAGGTGTCACATCGATATAGGTGACCGCGTAGACGGCGGAATCGCCGGCATCCTGGGCTGGGGCGGCGGTCACGGCAGCGAACGGCAGCAGAGCCAATACCAACAACAGACGCAACGACGGCATGTCATCCTCCCCATATCCAGTATCTGGTTTCTTTGTGGCGTCGGATGGTAGTGCGGCTGCTTCCGCGCCGTCAATGCGAGCGCGCCACCTTATCTGTCTCCTGGGCAAGAGAACGCGAATCAATCGCCGTCACGCTAGCGCCAGGAGACCGTCGAGATCCGCCAGCACCGCATCGGGCGACGGTCCGTACTCTTCAGGCAGACGCGCGCGATTGACCCATGCGGTGGGAAAGCCGAAGGCTGCGGCACCCATGACATCCCAGCGGTTCGAGGACACGAACACCACGTCGCCCGCGGCAACGTTGAGGCGTTCGGTGACGAGGCAGTAGGCCTCCCGGCATGGCTTGTAGCGGCGGACGGCGTCGACCGAGAGAACCGCATCGAGCTCGCCGACAATTCCGGCCGCGTCGAGCGCAGCGGCGAGCATTTGCGGCGAGCCGTTCGAGAGGATGGCGGTGGTGGCGCCGCGCGCCCGCAGCGCGCGTAACGCCCGTTGCGCGTCCGCAAACGCGTCGAGCTTCCAGTAGGCGTCGAGCAGTTTTCGCCGCAGCGTCCGGTCGACGGAGGGAACGCGCGCGAAGGCGAAATCCAGCGCCCGCTCGGTAAGCGTCCAGAAATCCAGGTAGCTGCCGGCGAGCGTCAGCGTCCAGGTATATTCGAGCTGTTTGCTGCGCCAGATCTCGGAGAAGCGCTCCGCATCGGGGCCGGCCGCGGCGCGATGGCGGGCGATGGCGGCGTGCACGTCGAGCAGGGTTCCGTAGGCGTCGAAGACGAAAGCGCGCGCCATGGCAGTCCTCCGTGCGAGCTGGGCGAAGATACACTGCCGCCGAACGGCGAG
Organism: Pseudomonadota bacterium; assembly: GCA_046735815.1. Classification (GTDB taxonomy): domain Bacteria; phylum Pseudomonadota; class Alphaproteobacteria; order Rhizobiales; family Xanthobacteraceae; genus VAZQ01. The sequence continues at coordinate 7,847 of JBKPUA010000328.1, read as the reverse complement.
CGCGATCAGAGCCCGGGCTGAGTCAAGAGCGTCGGGAACGAGCGTCCGCGGATATCGTAGACGCGGGCGTAGACCACGCCATCGCGTGCGATCTCGACCAGCACCGGGGCGTCGAGTTTCACGCAGTAGTACTCGCCCAGCATCAGCGCGAAGTCGGCGCCACGCGGATCCCACGTGGTCTCGAAATCGGGGCCGAGCTCGACCTGCGGCGAGCGGTGCGGGCCGCACACGGCGATCTTCCAACGGCGGCCTTCCGGTTTGCTCTCGTGATGCTCGGCGAGGGCGGCCAACAGTGCCTGCGATGCCTGCTTGAAGGAAAGCCCCCAGTAGTCGAGCATGAAGCGATCGCGTGCGTGCGCCATGCCCCCGGCCAACCAGTTGAAGTAGGTGTATTCGTAGGGATGCAGCCGCACCATCTCGGCGGCGGCGCCGCCGACGCCGACGAGAAGAATGGCGGCGGCGGCAGTGGCCGCCGCTCGCGACCAGCGCGCCGCCGCGTCGAGGAGCGCGGATCCTGCTAGTCCGCCAAGCACCGCAAGCGGCGGCAACACGAAGATGAAATGCCGGATGCCGTTGTACATCGCGGGCCGCAGCGCGATTGTGACCGCCAGCGGCAGCACGGCGGCGAGCGCGAGCAGCAGAAAGATTGCGCGGCGGTTAGCGGCGATGCCGGGTCGAAAGGCGGCGACCAGCGCGCCAGCCGCGCCGCCAAATCCCAATAGCGAGAGGAGCGGCGGCAGCTTGAGCGCAAACAGCGCCGGAATGTAGCTGCGCGGCATGTCCGGGACGCGAATCAAACGCCCGGCGAACAGCTCGCGCCAGGGCTTCTCGAAGAAATGCGAGAAATATTCCAGGGCGCGCAGCGGATTGAGCGGATGGAGCACCGACCACGGCCAGACTAACGCGAGCACGGCGTAGGCCAGCACCATCGCGGGTACCAGCGCCAGAACGAAATGCCCAAGTCGCGGCCCGGCCGATCGGATGCCATGCGCGCGCGCGTCGATGGTAAGCACCAGGATGAGGGCGGCGACCGCCTCGAGCAATCCGAACGCGCCCATGATGCGGGATCCGAACGACAGTCCGAAACCGATGCCGACGAGCGTGCCGGTCGGTAACGACAGCCGCGGATATTCCTCGAAGGCTCGCACCGCCCCGAGCAGGAACAGGGCCGTTGCCACCGCGAAGGGGGCGTCCTTCGGGTTCATGAACATGTGGCCGTAGTAGAGCGGACAGGCCGTGAGCAAAATGAGCGCGATCAACCCCGCCAGCGGCCCCCCCACGCGGCGCCCGATGCGCCAGGTCAGGAACAGTCCGATGATTCCCACCACGGCGCCCAAGAGCCGGCGGGTCTCGAACAGCGAAAGCGGCACGACCTTGGCGGCCAGCGTCGCAATGAGATCGAAGCCGCCGCCATAATAGTAGAGGTTGACCCACGACAGCGCACTCCGGTCCTGAAAGCCGGAGGCGTAGAGCTTGAGCAGCAGCGCGCCGTATTCCGAATGAGTGTAGTCGTCCCAGCTCAGCCCGTAATCGCGGAACGTCAGGAGCGCGAGGAACGCCACGAGCGCAAGCAGCGCAATGGCGAGCTGATCGAAAATTCGACTCCGCGCCAGCTCCTTGCGCGAGAACACGGGGGAGAGTGTTGCGGGGACCACGGGCGGATCGGCTCAATTCGTCGGTTTTCGCTCGCGCGTGCCCCCGCGGTCATGCAGACCTTCCGACTCGCAGTTCCCAACTATCACGAAATCGCACCGGCACGCGATGAGGTGTCGCGCGAGCGACGGTGTGGCGAACCGTCGCCTTCGGCCACTCTCACCCTTATTGGACTGTGTTTTCAAGACCTTACTGAGGCAACCATTAGAACAGATGTGAATGTTGCTACCGTTTGAAAACCATGGTGAGCGTGGTTTTTGCTCAAGAGGCATTGTCTTGGAGCGCGTTGCACCCGCAGCCTCATGAAGACAAAAAGGGTCGCTTTCAATTGGTGGGAGGAGATTGCAAGAAGGCGATCAATTTGGCGCGGTCTTCGGCCGACGTGAGCCCACCATACGGCTTCATATTGTTGCCGGGCACGACCTCATCGGGTTTCGCGATAAAGCCGTCGAGCTTTTCCTTGTCCCACACGAAGTCCGCACCCTTCATGGCGCTGGAATAGCCATAGTTCGACAGCGAGCCAGCCTTCCTTCCAACAATGTTGTGTAGGTTCGGACCCAGGCGATTGTCGCCGTCCTTGGTCGTGTGACAGGTTCGGCATGCGTTGTTGAATAACAGTTGCCCCGACCCGGCGTCGGCGCCTGCGGGCTCTTGGGGCACGGCCGAGAACGAAAGCAAACTCAGGAACGTGAAGGAGACCAGCCCGACGATCGCGACGCGAGGCATGAAGGCCTCCATCACAAAGATGTGCCCCGGCAATTAAACGCGCAGTGGCGACAACCTGTTCCTCCGCGGTGTCTGGCAAATATGCCGGACGGCAGTGTGCGGCTATCGCCCACCTGCGACCGCGGCGGCCGAGATCAAGGTGGTCGGACATTCAATCCTGCAGCCATATCACCACCATTGCTAAGAGAGCGCCGGGTCAATGGCGCGCCGCCCCAGTTTGTCTTGCTAACGCGTTTACTGCCTAACACCCCGGCACGAGACAGAACGATACGGCACAGCGGCGTGGCCGCGCGTGCGTGTCGTGCCGAGAACACTGATGAAGTGGGACGCGACAGCACCAGCCGGGATGGCTGGTGCTGGTGTGGCGAACCGTCGCTTTGGAGACCGGATGCCGACCGGAGTGTGGCCTCGATGTGACCACCCGTGAAGGCGATTACTTCATCGCCGCATCATACATCTTGGCGACGTGTTCCCAATTGACCAGATGATCCATGAAGGCCTTGAGGTAGTCCGGCCGCCGGTTGCGATAGTCGATATAATAGGAATGCTCCCACACGTCGCAGCCGAGGATCGGCTTGCCGCCGTGCACCAGCGGATTCTCGCCATTGGGGGTCTTGGTGATGGTGATCTTGCCGTCTTTGACCGCAAGCCAGCACCAGCCGGATCCGAACTGGGTGACGCCGGCCTGGATGAAGTCCTCTTTCATCTTCGCGACCGAGCCGAGGTCGGCGACGATCTTCTTTTCGAGATTGCCGGGGATCTTGTCGCCGCCGCCGCTGGGCTTCATCCATTGCCAGAAATGGATGTGGTTGTAGTGCTGGCCGGCGTTGTTGAAGAGCCCGGGATTTTTGCCGTAGGAGCCCTTCACCACATCCTCGAGCGATTTTCCCTCCCACTCGGTGCCCTTGAGGAGATTGTTGCCGTTGTTGACGTAGGCGAGGTGATGCTTGTCGTGGTGATATTCCAGCGTCTCGCGCGACATGTACGGCGCGAGCGCGTCATAGGCGTAGGGAAGGTCGGGCAGCGTGAACGACATCGGCTTGCTCCTCGAGATGGTCGAACAGTCGGGACGAGACCGGGTAGGGTCGGCATGGCAACGGGCGCGTACTGGCCTCGGTTCCGGGCTCACTCATTAGGCCCGTGCGGCGTCCGGGGCAACGGAGGGAACTCGCGTTGGTGTAACCCGCATGGGCATTAAACACGATCGGATTTGGCTGTGGCCATGCCATATTCGGCATTGCGAGCGAAACCGAACGGGGCCAAAATCCTTATCAACCATATCATCATAGCCAGGGTGGGCGGACGACGCATGTCTGTGATCTTGACGTTGCTCGGTATCGTGATCGCGACCGCGGGTGTTGCCGCGATCGGATTCGGCATTCCAATCAACGAGTTCACGCTCGGCACCACGCTCATGATGACGGGCAGCACGGCGCTGACCGGAGGCTTGATCCTGATCGGCCTCGGCGCCGTGGTCGCCGAGCTCGCCCGCGTCAGCGATGCGCTCAAGGGGCGTGCGGGGGCGCGACCTGCCGAGCGCCGAGCGGAGACCTCGGAACCCACGGTGGCGGTTGCCCCCGGCATGGTGCCGGCCGGTCCCAGCATGGCCGCGGGGGCGACGCCGGCGATGGGCCTCGGCGCGCGTCCGTCGCAGCGTGCGCGCGAGGCTCGTTCGGCCGGCTCCGCTGCCAGGCCCGTTCCGGCCGCGGCGCCGTCGGCGGTGGATGTGTCGGCAGCGGCCATCGAGCGCTTGCGCGCGACCATTCCACGCGGCGAGCGGCCCGGTGCCGAGCCGTCGGTCATGGCAGAGAGCGAGGAGGTGCCGCTCTCCCCCAGCGAGGTGGTGCCAGAACAGCAGGTGGCTGCGTCCGGTGGCGACGTGGCGGCGTTTGCGCCGAAGATTACCGCGGAGGATCGCGCGGGCGCCGCGGGCGGCGCCGGCGGTGCGGCGGTCGAGGCCCTGCGGGCGTCCCGGCTCGATTTTCTGTTCCGATCGAAGCCGGCGGTACAGCCCGCGCCGGAGCCGCAGAATGCCGACCCGGCCTGGTCCGCTGAGTCGCGTACGACCACTACGGCCGAAATCGAGCCGCAGCCGCCGCCGGTGGAGCACGTTCAAGCCCCGCCCGCTCAAGCCTCGTCCGAGCCGGAACGGCAGCTCGAGCCCGCGCCGGCAGTCGAAGCGCCGCACTCAGCCGCGATCCTGAAATCCGGTGTCGTCGACGGTATGGCCTATACGCTCTACGCCGACGGCTCGATCGAGGCCACGCTGCCGCACGGGACCGTCAGGTTCGGCTCGATCGCCGAACTGCGCGCGCACATCGAAAGCAACTCGTAGTCCGAGGACGGCCGATAGATGGCGGCGACGCGTTTGCGTTCGCCGCCATCGCCTTTTCATCCGCTTATTCTTTCGAGCATGATCCCAAAAAGCCTGCCCCGGACTTGATCCGGGGTGGATACCGGTTTTCGGAAACGATCATGCTCCACTGTACCGGAATCGAATTTGGTATCGGAGGCGAAGAGTGGCGCCCCACAGCACACGCATTTGAACATGCCCGCGCGTTTTTCATGACTGAGCGGGGTTTGAAAATGCGCGCTCCGTGCCGTGCTGCCGGGTGACCCGGTACTGCTCGGGCGTGAGCGCCTTCCACTCCTCGACGCTTCTGGTGAGCTTGCCGGCACGATCCGAATGCATGGGCGTTGACTCTCGCTAAGGGAGCCCCATCGATATCATTTAGGCTGACGCCAACCATCGGCAATCCCGCAGGCGCCGATCAGGTGAATGCCGGTGTTAACCATCAGGCAGGGGAATATTGGACTGTATCCCCGCAGGGATACTCAATAATATGGAAGGAATATCTGGTTCAGTCCGCAGAACTTCTTGCCATTTTCATGTTCGAAGACTAGATATGCCGATCAGTCGACCTTTCCGGTTCACTAGACGTATCTGGTCTGCGGCTGATCCGCGCCGGACAACATCGAATACCGAGAAGTGCAGTTTTCACTGCGCGGCCATGAAGATGAAGACGCGGCAGGAACATCGATCAATGGGCGACAATACCTCGAGCGGAACGTTCATCGAGCTGACGGCCTCGATCGTTTCGGCCTATGTCAGCAACAATTCGGTGCCGTCGGCGGACCTCCCCGCGCTCATTGGGCAGGTGCATTCGGCCTTGACCCGGGTCTCGAGCGGGTATGGCGATGCTTCGGCCGAGCCGCCCAAGCCGGCGGTCTCGGTCAAGAAGTCGATCACGCCGGATCACATCGTCTGTCTCGAGGACGGCAAGAAGTTCAAGTCGCTCAAGCGCCATCTGCGCACGCAGTACAATATGACGCCCGAGCAGTATCGGGAGAAATGGGGTCTGGCGCCGGATTACCCGATGGTGGCTCCGAACTACGCCGCCGCGCGCTCCAACCTCGCTAAGCAAATGGGGCTCGGCCAGCAGCGCCGCCGCCGCAAGTAGATCGTCCTTAGAGCATGATCCCGAAAAAGCCTGCCCCGGACTTGGTCCGGGGTGGGCACCGGTTTTCGGAAAAGATCATGCTCCAACAACAAGACGCCAACCCCGCCTGCGTCCCGATCGTCAGGGGTCGCAACCCTCGCCCATGGGTGCAAAGACGCCGCTTCCCGCAGCACGCGGTGCATCCGGCCGTGAAGTGCCCAAATGGAAGGCCCCGGGGAGGTTGTCGCCGGGGCCTCGGCAGCCCCTTTCGCTCCTTTGGGGGTTCGATCAAGGCTGCCAAAGGATGACAGGCAAATGCCGAGCCAGTTCCCGGGCGGAAAAAAATGGAACCGATGGTGCGCGTTCCGCTTTCAAGCCGGTGCCGTCGCCATCGCCGCGCGCGCGTCGGCACGGATGCGCTCGACCATGGATCGGAACCCGTTCGAGCGCTGCGGGGTCAGGTGCTCGCGCAGGCCCAGACGTTCGAACAGGGCGATGGCATCGGCTGAGAGAATGTCGCCGGCGTGCTTGCCGGAAAACAAGGCGAACAAGATGGCGATGAGCCCGCGCACGATGTGGGCATCGCTGTCCCCGGAGAACGCGAGCACCGGTCCGCGCGCACCGTCAGGGCGCACGGCGGTGGCGAGCCACACCTGACTCGCGCAACCCTGCACCTTGTTGGTGTCGACGCGGTCGCGCTCGGGCAGGGGAGCGAGGTTGCGGCCGAGCTCGATGAGATAGCGGTAGCGGTCGTCCCACTCCTCGAGCAACGAAAAGTTGTCGATGATCTCGTCGAGCGTCGTCGTCATGGGTTCGGCCGAGGGCCCCGTCGTCTGCAAGCGCATACCCGCTATATAGGCATAGCGGCGTGGTCCGAGGAACAGCTCGGGTGAAAAAGAATAGGCCGGCGATCCGTCCCATCGGCGCGGCGGCGCGGCGGCGATCCAGTGCCCCAAACCCGAAGTTCGCACACATCGTGCTGCAAAAGCGGTTGCGAACTTCGGAATCGGGACACTAGCCCCGATCCGCCGGGGACGAAGGCATCAGGCCGGGCCGTCGCCGCGCGCCTCTTTGCGTTGCTGCGGTCCGCGCCAGGTTGGCGCCAAATCCGTCGGCGATAGCGTGTGCTGGGACGGCCGCGCCAGGGGCAGCGGGACCGCCTTGCCGGCCGCGGCATTCTCAGTCGGGCCGGCCTCGTGAGGGCCGAAGCGCTCGCTGAAGTACTCGTAGAGCATCTTCGCGCCAGCCTGCGCCCGCTGTCCGATTACGACCGCCGTTTGCGAGCCGACGGTGCAGGCTTCCGGCTGGCGCTCGCAGAACGAGCCCATGTCGCTGACGGTTGCCTTTGCCGCCGACATGGCATCGATCGCGCTGACATTGACCTTAGGCGTGGGCTGCGAGCCGCCGCTCGGCAACAATGCCAGGACCAGCGTGAGCCAGAACGCCATCCGCAACAGGAATCGCATGACACTTCCTCGAATTCCCGCGGCTGCTCTTCGCCGCATGGGAGCGGACCGTAACAGCAAGATTTGAAGCGGCGGTTCGCGGCGGCTCGCGCTTTTTGCCCATATTAGAGTTCAATCAGCCGCGTTCTTTCAGAAAATTCGAATGAACTTGAAGCATGCGCGCCGCGCGTGGGCATTTGTCGCGTGGTGTGCGGCCTGCCGGGGGCGGAGTGACGGGCGGTTGCTGGCGCCGGCAACGGACCATTCACCATGTCGCAGAATGGGGCGGGCTGATTTCGCCGAAGCAGAAGCCGGCCGAGCGTTGGCGGTTCCGGCCTTAGCGTTCGTTTAAGCGGCCTCTGACACCATTGCGTCAGCCAATAAAGGGGAGCGCGTCCCAATTGCGGGCGTGCACGCAAAAGTGGTTCTGCTCGCTCGGATCCGAGACCCTATCGGCGCGCCCACGCGCTACCACGGCGCATCCGTACCGGCGCCGGCGCGCTTGCGCTCGGCGCCCCGGGTCTGCTTATTCGAGCGGGCGTGTGCGCAGGCGAGAGCCAGCGTCCAGCAACCCGGTGAAAGA
>JBKPUA010000327.1:0-5092 GCA_046735815.1 Pseudomonadota bacterium | reverse complement strand
TGATCGGGCAGCTTGTGCTTGCGCAGCGCCGCGGTCTCGTGCTGCCGCCGCGGATTGGCGAATTCGAGCCCGAGCGCGCCGACATTGGCCCGGTAGAGCGCCGGCAGGATCACCGCCATCGCGACATCGTAGTTGTGCGGCCCTTCCCAATTGCCCCAGCACACATGCAGCCGCACGCGATCGCGCGGAAGGCCTTCGAGCGCGCGGTTCAGCGCCGCCACGTGCTGCTCGACCAGTTTGGCAAACTCCGCGTCGGTAGCGTCCTGGTAGAGCAGAACACGCTCCATCGCGAGATCGGGCGCGTCGATCTGCAGCACGAAGCCCGCCTCGACCACTCTGGCATATTCGACGCGCAGCTCGCGCGCGATCGCATCGAGATAGGCTTGATGCGAATCGTAATGCGCGTTCAGCATGGTCGTCGCGATGATCCCGGGCGAGGGCGCATTCATGAACAGCTCGCTGAACCGGGACTTCATCGGCGCCGACAGCCGCTTGTAGCGCGCGATCTCCGCATCGATCGCCGCCGTGTCGCGGTACTTCAGCTCGCCGATGGCCTGCGGCGCATCGAACACCTTGCTGTGGTTTGGAATGCGCGCCAGCATCTGCTGCGTGAACTGCGAGAACTCGACGAATTCCTTGCCGAGGCGCCGCTGCGAGACGCCGCCGAAGCCATCCATACGCTGCGGAATATAGGTCTGAAAGCCGACGCGCGCCTGCTCGCCGTCGTTGGCGCTGTCGATGCCGACCTCGGCTTCCTTCGCCAGCACGTGCGCGACGCGCGCGTCCGCGAGCTCGTCGAGCTTGGCCCGGTTGATCGGCTTGCCCTGCTCCTGGTCGATCAGCATGGCCCCGAGCGCCTCGCCGCGAGGAATGCTGCCGGCATGCGTCGTCAGGATCCGGTCGTGACTGCGTTGCATCGTGCGCCTCCTCCTTGTGCTCGAGCCTGACCGGCTCGGCCATCCGCGTTGTCGGATGGCTTTGTTCGGGCGACGTTTTCCCTCCCCGCTATTCGCCCTACGCTGATCGTGGGTCGTTGTTCCCGCCATCATTGTAGGCAACAAGTGGGGGATCGTCTCGGGGCCGTTCCGCGAGGATACACATGGCGCTCCATCGTTTGGGCTTGATCTCCACTCGGCTGCACTACTTCCAGGCGGTGGCTCAGCTTGGCTCGATCCGGCGGGCGGCGCAGAGTCTGAACGTCGCGCCCTCGGCCATCAGCCGTAGCATCCATGCGCTCGAGCAGGAGCTGGGCGCGCCGTTGTTCGAGCGGGCGCGACAGCGGCTGAGGCTGACCAGTGCCGGCGAGATCCTGCTCTATCACGCGCGCGCCAGCGTCGCCGAGATGAACCGCGCCACCGCCTTCATCGACGATCTGCAGGGACTCAGGCGCGGCTCGGTCGCCGTCGCGGCGGTCGAGAGCGTGACCCGCGGCTTACTGCCGGGCGTCTTGGCGCTGTTCTGGGAGCGCTATCCGGAGGTGACGATCGACGTGAAGACCACCGGCTCGCGTCAGGCCTTCGAGCTTGCGCTGCAGGGCGACTGCGATCTCGCCATCGCCTTCGACCTGCGCGTGCCGAAAACGGCGCAGCGCCTCGCAGGCGCCAGCCTGCGGCTCGGCGCGCTGGTGCCGCCGCAGCATCCGCTGGCGCGCCGGCGCGAGGTGCGGCTGCGGGATTTCGCCAATGAACGCGTCCTCCTGTCGGATGCGAGCCTGACGCTCGGCGCGTCGATCGATGCGGCGTTGCTCGATTCCGCGCTCGAATTGCATCCGCGCGCGATCACCAATTCCATCGATCTGATGATCGACCTCGCCGTGCGCGGACAGGGCGTCACCTGTCAGACGCGGGTGGGCGTCGAACGCGAGTTGGCCCGTGGCGAGCTCATGTTCGTGCCATTCGGCGATCCGCAGCTGCGGCCGCGCAAGCTATCGATGATTGCTCGCTCGAAAGCCCATCTGTCGGCCGCCCCGGGGGCGCTTGCGACCCTGCTGACCAAGGCGATCCAGGCGCTGGACGGCAGGTGAGGGCCAAAACGGCATGTTGCCGTGACGGCAACATCGACATCGCAAAATAACGACTATTGACCACGTTCGCCGGGGCGCATGGTCCGGCGATTGCATGGCCATAAAGCAGCCTGTCAGCCGAGTGACAGCGCAACCGGGCGACCGGCTTCGGCGTGCATCGGGATTCGGAGGTACGGATGACCTTTCTTCGCGGGATCACGTTAGCACTCGTTGCCTTGGCCTGGGCCGGCACGACGCAGGCGCAGGAGCCGACCAGGATCAGGTTCACCCTCGATTGGAAGATCCAGGGGCCGCATGCCTGGTACTACTTGGCCAAGGAGAAGGGCTATTTCCGCGACGCCGGCCTCGACGTGACGATCGACCAGGGCGAGGGCTCGGCCGCAGCCATCGGCCGCGTCCTCTCCGGCGCCTATGACGCCGGCTTCGGCGACATCAACGCGGTGATGCAGACCGGCGCCGAACGGCCGGGCGAGCAGCCGGTGATGGTCTATCTGCTCTACAACCGCGCGCCCTACGCGCTGATTGCCAAGGCCGACGGTCCGGTCAAGACGCTCAAAGACATCGAGGGCAAGACGGTGAGCGCGCCGGCGGGCTCGGCCACGTTGCGGCTGTTGTCGCCGCTCGCCAAGAAGAACGGCGTGGACGAGAGCCGGATCAAGGTGCTCAACGCCGCGCCGAACCTGATCGAGCAGATGCTGGTGCAGGGGCAGGCCGACGTGATCGCCCAGTTTTCGGCGACGAGCTATATGAACTTCGTCGCCATGAAGCTCGATCCGGAGAAGGACTTTCGCTGGTTCTTCTACAGCGAGCACGGCCTCGACCTTTATTCCAACGGCATCGTCGTCGCGCAGAAGCTGATCAAGGAGAAGCCCAAGGCCGTGCGCGGCCTGGTCGCCGCGATCAACCGCGCGATCATGGATGTCGCGCGCGATCCCGACGCGGCCATCGCGCTTCTGCAGACGATCGAGCCTCTGACCAACGTCGAGATCGAGAAGAAGCGGCTCCTCTATTTCATCGACCAACAGATGGTGACGCCGGAGACCGCCCGGATCGGCCTCGGCGACCTCGACGACGGCCGGCTCGCCGGTGCGATCAAGACCGTGGCCGATGCCTACGGGCTTAAGCGGGTGCCGGATGTGCGCGAGGTCTTCGTGCGCGACTTCCTGCCGGCGCAAGCCGAGCGCGACATCGCGAGCGCGACCAAGAAGTGAAACCGGCGATCAACGGCCTCGGGCCGAAGCGTCGCGGCCGCAGCGCTGGAGAACGAGATGAGCGAGCACGACAGGTTCATGGACATCGCGTTGGAGGAGGCGCGGGCCGGCGCGGCTGAGGGCGAGCAGCCGTTCGGCGCCGTCGTCGTGATCGACGGCGAGGTGGTGGTGAAGAGCCGCAGCCTCAAGGTGTCCACCTCCGACACCACCGCCCATTCCGAAACGCGCGCCATCAGCCTGGCGACCCGCAAGCTGAAACGGCGAACGATTCCCGAAGCCGTGTTCTATGCGACTTGCGAGCCTTGCCCGATGTGCCTCGGCGCCATCCTCAATGCCGGGATCAAGACGCTGGTGCTCGGAGCGCGCAATCGACACGTCAAGCAGCACGCCAAGCTCGCTTTCAACTTCAAGGACTATACCAGCGAGCGCTTCGCCGAGATGGTCGGCTGGGATCTTAAGGTCATCGAGGGCGTGCGCGAGGCGGAATGCATTGCGCTCTACACCGGCGCGCAGGTCGAGTTGACGCGTTAAGAGTCATCGGCAGCGCTGGGTTTCGTCGGGAGATACGAGGATGAAACAGAGCGCGGTCGATGGCGTGATCGCGGGGCTCAAAGCCGCGGGGGTCAGCGTCGTCTGCTACTTGCCGGATTCTTTGTTCAAGGAGCTTTATCCGGCGCTCGATGCGGATGCGGACATACGCACCATCCGCGTCACCAACGAAGGCGAGGGGGCGGCGATCTGCGGCGGCGTGTTTCTCTCGGGCAAGCGGGCGGCGCTGGTGATGGAGAATTCCGGCCTGCGCGCAGCGATCGAGCCGTTGGCGCGCATGGGCCTCGGCGCCGGCATTCCGGTGGTGATGGTAATGAGCTATCGCGGCGACCTCGGCGAGAACAATTGGTGGGCGGTGCCGCACGGCACGACCATGGAGCCGCTGCTCAACGCCATGGGTATTCCGTATCGCGTCATCGACGAGGAGGCGAGGGTGGCGGCGGCGATCCGCGACGCCTTCACCTGGTCCTACGCCTCTTATTATCACTCGGCCGTGGCGCTGACCGGAGACCTGGTGCGGTGATGAAGCGCTTCGACTGCATGCGCGTGCTGGCACAAAAGCTCAAAGACGAGCTAGTGATCCTGTCGCTCGGGGCGAGTGTCGACGAGTGGTACAACGCCGCCCCGCACATGCGCGCGGCCAGCCTGTTCCAGCAGCAGCTCGGCTGCGTCACGCCGCAGGCCTTCGGTCTCGCCGTCGGCCTGCCGCACCGGCGCATCGTCTCGCTCGATACCGACGGCGGCATCATGTTCAATCTCGGCATTCTGGCGACGGTTGCGAACGAGCAGCCGGAGAACCTAATGGTCGTGGTCTGGGACAACGAGTGCTACCAGTCGATCGGCGGGCCGCCGACGCATACCGCCTTTGGCCGCGTCGACATCGCGCGTATCGCCGCGGGGGCAGGGATCGAGCACGCCTATACAGCACGTACGCTTGCGGAGTTCGAACGGCACTGCGAAGCCGCCCTCCAGGCCACGGCGCCCTATGTGATCGTCGCCAAGGTCGACACGGCAATCCAGCGCGACATCAAGCGCAAGCACAGCGACGGGCGCGAGGACAAGTACACCTTCGTGCGCCACGTCGAGGCGACCGAAGGCATCGTCATCATGGGCCCGAGCGAGCACAATTGAACGGCTTGCAGTGTTGGGAATGCGCCAATCCGGACGGGTACATTTAGAATTTATATATTGACTACATACGACTTCTATGCTACAAATCGCATTTGTTATACCTCGGGGCGCCCTCGCGCTCGACGAAGTGGAAGCCACGAACCTGGACGCAATAATGCGCCCAGGAACGAAGAAGACT
>JBKPUA010000326.1:0-8744 GCA_046735815.1 Pseudomonadota bacterium | reverse complement strand
GCCGGACACGAACGGCAACCCGACCGGCGAGGGATACATGCCCATGCGGAAATAGGTGTCGATGAAATTGACCCCGGAGGCGTGGTTCCTGATCTTGATCTGGCCCGGCCCCGGCGCCGGCACCGAAATGTCCTCGTAGGTGAGCACTTCGGGACCGCCCGTCTTGTGTACTCGCACCGCTGCGACCATCGCTCTCACTCCTCGTCTCGACCTGCACGCGCCCAACCGGCCGGCGGGCGCAAATGTCCTCCAGTGCAGCGCGCCAATCAAGCCTCAGGCCGGCGGTCTACGCCGGCGCCGGTTGCGTCGGGCCATGACGTTGAAAGCCTCGACAGCGCCGGCGAAGGCCATGGCGAAATAGATGTAGCCCCGCGGGATGTGGAACTCGAAGCCGTCGGCGACGAGCGCGACCCCGATCAGCACCAGGAAAGCGAGCGCCAGCATCTTGGTGGTAGGATGCTCGGCAATGAACGTGCCGACCGGCCCCGCCGCCAGGTACATCACGATCATCGCAATAACCACGGCGGCGACCATCACTTCGAGGTCTTCCGCCATGCCGATCGCGGTAATGATGGAGTCGAGCGAGAACACCAGATCGATCGCGACAAGCTGAACCACGATCCAGGCGAAGGCCTGGGTCGCGGCCGCAACTCCGACGTCGCCGTCGTCGTCGCGGGCCTCGACCTCGGCGTGGATCTCGTGCGTCGCCTTGGCGATGAGAAAGAGACCGCCGCCGATGAGGATGATGTCGCGCCAGGAGATGTCCGTGCCGAACAGCGTGACGAGCGGCGCGGTGAGCTGCATCAGCCAGGTCAGCCCGGCGAGCATGATGATGCGAAAGATGAAGGCGAGCGACAGGCCGATCTGGCGGGCGCGCCGCGCCCGCGCCTCGTCGAGCCGTGAGGTCAGGACCGAGATGAAGACGAGATTGTCGATCCCGAGCACGATCTCGAGCACGGTGAGCGTGACGAGCGCGGCCCAGGCGTTGGGATCGGCGAGCAGCGAGAGCACGTTCATTCAGCGCTTCTCGCTGAGCCCGACGCCGACGAAATAGGCCCCGATCGCCACCAAACTCCCGGTAACCCATGGTCCGGGATCGAGGTCGCGCAAGATCGCGATCAGCGCGAGCACGGACCACAGGATCAAGGCGGCGATGTTCAACATCCGCAGGCGCTTGACCCGCATGGGATGGAGAAACTTGAACGGCACAAAGGTCAGCGCGGCGAGCAGGACCACGATGGTCGCCGCGACCGCTGGCATCGGCTTGAGCAGGAACAGATAGAACGCGGCTGCGTTCCACAGCGCCGGAAAGCCGCGAAAGTAATTGTCGATCGTTTTCATCTCGCGATCGGCGAAGTAAACCGCGCCCGTCGTGACAATAAAAACGCCCGCCAGACCGGCAAAGGCTGTTGGGAGCAGGCCGCTCGCGGCGATCGCATAGGCCGGAACGAAGACATAAGTGACGTAGTCGACCACCAGATCGAGCACGTCACCCGACCAGCGCGGGAGAACCTCGGCTACCTTGAGCCATCGGGCGATTGTGCCGTCGACGCCATCGACGATGAGCGCGAAGCCCAGGCAAAGAAACATGGCCGCCCATTGCTCGCGCGTGGCGTAGATCAGCGCCGCGAGCGCCAACGCCGCGCCAGCGGCGGTAAAGATATGGACCGCGAAGGCGCGCGCTTGCGTGAACGCCGGCATGACACTCCCGATCCCGATCCTCTTGCGCGGCCCTTGACCGCCGGGCCATTCGGCCATTCATCATACGGTCTCGCCACGGCTTGTCATGTTCGGCGCAAACGGCATCCAACGGAATGTGACAATGTGCGGCCTGGCGACACGCAAGATCGGAGACTAGTGCCCTGAACCCGAAGTTCGCACACTTCGTGCTGCAAAAGCGGTTGCGAACTTCGAGTTCAAGGGGCACTAGAATCATAGAGTTGCTAGTGTCCCTTTGATTCCGAAGTTCGCATCAGGGGGCGCCGCAAAGATTTGCGAACTTCGGAATCGGGACACTAGCGCGGATGAAGCCATTGACGGCGGAGGTGGTGGTCGTCGGCGGCGGGCCTGCGGGGCTCACCGCGGCGATTGCGCTCGCGTCGGCGGGTGTCGAAACCGCCCTCGTCGCCAAAGCTCCCCTGGGTCCGGATCACCGCACCACCGCACTGCTCGCGGGCTCGGTCACCGCGCTTGAGACATTGGGCGTATGGACGCATTGCCACGAGCGCGCCGCCCCGTTGCGGGTGCTGCGCATCATCGACGATACCGCGCGGCTTTGGCGCGCGCCCGAGGTCTCTTTCGCCGCCGACGAGATCGGGCTCGACGCGTTCGGGTACAATATCGAGAACCGCTTTCTCGTCGCCGCGCTGGAGGCGCGCGCTGCTGAGCTCTCCGCCCTCACCCGGCTCGACGCTCGTGCCGACGCGGTCGCGATCGAGCACGGACACGCGACGGTGAGCTGCAACGGAGCTGCTGTCACGGGAAAACTCTTGATCGGGGCGGACGGGCGCGGTTCGCTCTGCCGCGCTGCCGCCGGCATCGAAACCGAAGGCCGCGCGTATCGGCAAACGGCGCTCACCTTCAACCTCGGTCACCGCCGCCCGCACCATGACACATCGACCGAATTCCACACCGCGGTTGGACCGTTCACCCTGGTGCCGCTGCCCGGACGGCGCTCGAGCCTGGTGTTCGTGGTCGACCCGCGCGAGGCCGCCGATCTCGCCGCCCTCTCCGAGCCCGAGATGGCGATGGAGCTCGAGCGGCGCTCCCATTCGATCCTGGGCAAGATCGAGATCGAGCCTGGCCGCGGCCTGTTCCCGCTAGAGATCGCGACCGCCCAGCGCTTTGGCGCGCATCGCCTCGCGCTCATCGGCGAGGCCGCGCATGTTCTCGCGCCGATCGGCGCGCAGGGGCTCAATCTCGGCCTGCGCGACGCCGCCACCATCGGCGAGGTGGTCGTTGCCACCTACCGCGACGGCGGCGATGTGGGCGAGGTGACGGAGCGCTACGACCATATGCGCCGCGCCGACGTGATGAGCCGCTCGCTCGCGGTCGATCTCCTCAACCGCAGCCTGCTGTCGGACTTCTTGCCGTTGCAGGGCGCGCGCGGGATCGGCCTGTTCCTGATGGAACGTATCGGCCCGTTACGTCGCGCGGCTATGCGCGAGGGCGTTGCCCCGATCGCCGCGCAGCCGCGGCTCATGCGCGGCGAGGCGCTTTAAGCAGTCTCCTTCGCGTTTGCGCACCGGTTAATCTCCTGCTCGCGCGTTGCTCAATTTCCCCTCCTCTGCTCGCAAAAGCGGCTTGGCCGGGATAGCCGTTGCCCATACCGTAGTCGAAAGCGACGTCTCGCTTCGCGAACCACTCTGGGGGACGGCGATGAAGCTCCCGCGCAACTTCTTCAAGCCGCTCGCCATCGGCGCGCCGGCGCCGCTGCGTGAGCTGCCGATCAAGCTCGAGCGCATGATCCATTTCGTGCCGCCGCACATCGAGAAGCTGCGCGCGCGCGTGCCGGAGCTGATCGCGCAGGTCGATGTGGTGCTGGGCAATCTCGAGGACGCGATCCCGGCCGACGCCAAGGCGGCCGCGCGCGCCGGTTTCATCGCCATGGCGAAGGCCAACGACTTCGGCGCCACCGGCCTGTGGACGCGCATCAATGCGCTCAACTCACCCTGGATGCTCGACGACGTGGTCGAGATCGTCGGCGCGGTCGGCGCCAAGCTCGACGTGGTGATGCTGCCCAAGGTGGAGGGGCCGTGGGATATCCACTACCTCGACCAGCTGCTCGCGCAGCTCGAGGCCAAGAATAGCGTGGGCAAGCCGATCCTCATCCATGCCATCCTGGAGACGGCGGAAGGCGTCGACAACGTGGCGGCGATCGCGACCGCCTCGCCACGCATGCACGGCATCAGTCTCGGTCCGGCCGATCTCGCCGCCTCGCGCGCCATGAAGACGACGCGGGTGGGCGGCGGCCATCCGGACTACGTGGTGCTCGCCGATGCAAAGCCGGGAGCCGCGCGGGAAAAATTCCAGCAGGACCTCTGGCACTACACGATTGCGAAGATGGTGGACGCCTGCGCGGCCGCCGGCATCAAGCCGTTCTATGGCCCGTTCGGCGACTTCTCGGATCCGGACGCCTGCGAGGCGCAATTCCGCAACGCCTTTCTCATGGGCTGCGTGGGTGCCTGGACGCTGCATCCGAACCAGGTGCCGATCGCCAAGCGCGTGTTCTCGCCCGATCCCGCCGAGGTCGCCTTCGCCAAGAAGATCCTCGACGCCATGCCCGACGGCAGCGGGGCTGTGATGATCGATGGCAAGATGCAGGACGACGCCACCTGGAAACAGGCCAAGGTCGTGATCGACCTGGCCCGCCTGGTGGCCGCCAAGGACCCGGAGGTGGGGGCGCGCTACGCCCTCTGACGGTCTGGCCAGCGGCGCAATCCTGGATTATGTCCCTTGAGCATGGACAAGACGCGCACGGCCAAATTCAAGATCGGGCAGGTGGTCCGCCACCGGCTGTTTCCGTTCCGCGGCGTCGTGTTCGACATCGACCCGGAATTCAACAACACCGAGGAATGGTACCAGTCGATCCCTGCGGAGATGCGCCCGCACAAGGACCAGCCGTTCTATCATCTGTTCGCGGAGAACGCGGAGACCGAGTACATCGCCTATGTCTCCGAGCAGAACCTGTTGCCCGACACCTCGGGTGAGCCGGTGCGCCATCCGCAGGTCGCCGAGGTGTTCGAGCAGGACGAGAAGGGCAGCTACCGCCCGCGCAATCCACTGCTGAATTGATTTTTCGAATATGCGTCGTTGCAGCGTGTCGTCCCGCCAGGGCTGCTTGAGCTTCAGCTTCTCCTGCTGGCTTGCGAAGACCGCTGGATCGTTGGGCGGTCCGTCATGGGCCGCGGCAAAGTCCACGAGCGGCATGATGAAGGTGACGGGCTGGCCGGCGCCATTGATGGCCTGGATGATGAGCCTCTGCCCCTTCTTCAACTTGTCGATCAGCTCGTCGTTTGCCTCGTAGTCGGCCATGCAGCCGGTATTGAAGCAGGTGACGTAGGATTCGGTCATGGGCACACCGCTGTCGACGATCACGCGCGTGCCCGACTGCAACGCCATGCCGAGCGGCAGGGTGACGCGCAGCACCTTCTTGGGATTGTTGTCCTGCTCGATCAGCACCGCCGCCACGACCGCCAAGCGCGATTCGTTCCGGCCATCCTTGCCGGTGAAACAGGCTTGTCCGGCGCTCGCTTCCTGAGGCTTCAGGCAGAACTTGGTCCAGGGCGAGAAGACGAGCTGCGGTTGATCGCCGGGCTGCGGTTGCGGGGCGTCGGCCGGGTTCGGCCGTATGATTTCGGCCGGCACATCTCGGCGAAGCTGCTGGGCGTAACAACGAGATACGTCGACGGCAATCGACGCGGCAAGGGCGCCGGAGACCGTCAGCACCATGAACGCGGATCGAGTCGTCATCGAACTGCCCCCATTTGCCGTGCGAGGGCGGCGCTATCCAAGCGTCGTGACTGTGACCTTATGTAACACAAAGAGGCGCGCCCGCGGCGCGCCTCAATGTCATCAAGCGAATTTTTTGTGACGCTAGCGCGTCGGCGCGGCCTGCGTCTGCGGCTGGCCCTCGAGCTTCTTGCGCGCCTCCTCGGCCCGTTTCTGAAGCTCCTCCTGCAACTGCTTTTGCTGCTCCTCGAACTTCTTGGGATCGGTGGGCGGGCCGTCATAAGCCTTGGCGAAGTCTCCCAGCGGAACGACGAGGCTGATGGGCTGGCCGGCGCCGTTAATGCCTTGGATGACGAGCCCCTGCCCCTTCTTCAGCTTGCCGATGAGCTCCGCGCTTGCCTCGTAGTCGGCCATGCAGCCGTTGTTGAAACAGATGACGTAGGGGCCGGTCATGGGCTGGCCTTGATCGACGATCACCCGCGTTCCCTGCTGCAGCGACATGCCGAGCGGGAGAGTGACGCGAAGCACCTTCTTGGGCTCGTTCTCCGGCTCGATCAGCACCGCTGCCACCACCGGCATGCCCGATTCAACCCGGCCGTCCTTGCCGGTGAAGCAGACCTGCTTGGCATTCGCCTCCTGGCCCTTCAGGCAGAACTTGGTCCAGGGCGAAAAGATGAGCTGCGGCTGGTCCCCGCCGGGGGCCGGCGCCTGCGCTTGCGGCGCGGGAGCCGGCGCGGGCGCCGCCTTGGGTGCCGCCTTGGGCGCCGCTTTCGGCGCGGCGGGTGCCGCAGGCGCAGGCGGTGCCGGCGGCGTCTGCGCCATGGTGGCGGAACCAATCAACGCGGTGAGCATGGTGGTTGCCGCTGCAACGGCAACTGCACGTGCGGCCGGCCGGGCCGGCGCATAAACCAACCGATGATCCATCGACAGATCCTCTTGCTTACCGCTCCCCAGCGCCCCCCGCGCCGGAACGGTCGCCCCATACTGCTGGCTGTGTCGGCACCAAATGCGGCGGGAGCGTGACGACGCGCCCGCTGATAGTCCTTTTCCGCCGGCGTATAAAGTCATAACGACGCCGCGTTGTAGGAAGACAGATGACAATTCGGCTGCGAGCACCTTTCCATTGCAGGCGCCCGAGCGCTCGTTCATTGGAACCATTTGTGACAGTCCCGAGCCGCCCAAGCCGCCGTGCCGTCGTCAGCGCACTTGTCTCGCTCGGTGCACTGCTTCGCCCAGGCGTGCAAATCCGCCCCGCCCTCGCGCTGACCTTTGCCGGCGTCGACGGCGGGACGGTTGGCAGCACGGCGCATGCCGGCGAAGCGCGCCACGGCATCGCCATGCACGGCGAGCCGGCGTTGCCCGCCGGCTTCACGCGCCTGCCCTATGCCGATCCCGCCGCCCGCAAGGGCGGGCGCCTGGTCCAGGGCGTGCTCGGCACCTTCGACAGCCTCAATCCGTTCATCGTGAAGGGCATCGCGCCGCCGTCGATCCGCGGCTACGTGGTCGAGGGCCTGATGGCGCGCGGCTACGACGAGCCCTTCACGCTCTATGGCTTGATCGCCCGCGCGGTCGAGACCGACGCGCCACGCAGCTACGTCACCTTTCATCTCGACCCGGCGGCACGGTTCTCCGACGGCAAGCCAATCACCGTCGAGGACGTGATCTTCTCCTGGCAGCTTTTGCGCGACAAAGGGCGTCCCAACCATCGCACCTACTACACCAAGGTCGCCAAGGCCGAAGCGGTCGGCGAGCGCGCCGTGCGCTTCGATCTTTCCGGCAGCGAAGATCGCGAGCTGCCGCTCATCCTCGGCCTGATGCCGGTACTCGCCCGCCACGCCGTCAATGCAGACACATTCGAGGAGACCTCGTTCCGGCCACCGCTCGGGAGCGGCCCCTATCTCGTCGGCGAGGTCGACCCGGGCAAGAGCGTGACCCTCAAGCGCAACCCGGACTATTGGGGGCGCGAGCTCGCGATCAACCGCGGCTTCTGGAATTTCGACGAGGTTCGCTTCGACTATTACCGCGAGGCCAACTCGCACCTCGAAGCGTTCAAGCGCGATCTCTACGACTTGCGCAACGAGCTCGATCCGGGACGCTGGCAGACCGCGTACGATTTTTCCGCGGTGCGCGATGGCCGCGTGGTCAAGGAGGCGTTGCCGACGGGCACGCCGAAAGCGAGTAGCTTTCTCGTGTTCAACACCCGCCGCGCCAGCTTCTCCGACATCCGTGTGCGCGAGGCGCTGTTGCTGTTGTTCGACTTCGAATGGATCAATCACAGCTATTTCTTCGACCTCTATCAGCGCACCGCGAGCTATTTCGACGGCTCGGAATTGTCCTCCCACGGCCGGCCGGCGGACGCGCGTGAGCGTGCCCTCCTCGCCCCGTTTCCCGATGCGGTTCGCTCCGACGTGCTCGCGGGCACTTGGTCGCCGCCGGTCAGCGACGGCTCCGGGCGCGACCGCGCCACGCTCAAGCGCGCGCTCGCGCTGTTCGCCGCCGCCGGCTACGAGCTGCGCGGCACCGAGCTGGTCGAGCGCAAGAGCGGCCGTCCGTTCGCGTTCGAGATCATGGTCACGGCGCGCGACGAGGAGCGGCTCGCGCTGTTGTTCGCGCAGAGCCTCAAGCGCGCGGGCATTGCCGCGCGCGTGCGCATGGTCGATGCGGTGCAGTACGAGGGTCGGCGCCTCGTCTACGATTTCGACATGATCCAATATCGCTGGGATCAATCGCTGTCGCCCGGCAACGAACAGGCCTTCTACTGGGGCTCGGTCGCCGCCGACCAGCCCGGCACCCGCAATTACATGGGCGTGAAGAGCGCGGCCGTCGACGCCATGATCGCCGCCCTGCTTAAGGCGGAGAGCCGGGACGATTTCGTCGCGGCGGTGCGCGCGCTCGACCGCACGCTGCTCTCGGGCTTCTACGTCATCCCGCTGTTTCACCTGCCGGCGCAGTGGATCGCGCGCTGGACCATCATCGGACGCCCGGCCACGACCTCGCTCTACGGCTATCTCCTGGAGACCTGGTGGCGCGAGCCGAAGGGCCAATGATCCGCGCGGCGACGTCCGTCCCTCGCGGCGGCCAACAATGAGCATCCATATACGTCCGCTTGACCCGTCCGAGTGGCCAGCGTTCAAGACCTTCCGGCTTGGGGCGCTCAAAGCGGCACCGGGCATGTTCGCAACTTCGTATGACGAGGCAGCAGCACGCTCGCCCGAAGCGTGGCAAGCGAACATCGCCGGACCGTGCCATCAGGTCTTCGGCTTGTTCGATGGCGCGCATCTGATCGGCATCAC
>JBKPUA010000325.1:0-4840 GCA_046735815.1 Pseudomonadota bacterium | reverse complement strand
ACGTAAGCGGAAAATCGCGCTTCACCGTCATTCGATCTTGGCAGATCCATTCCAGCCTCCCATCGCTGAAGTGTGAATCTTGCCAAATAGATGATTCTGCTCTCCGTTAGCCGCGACTTTCTGACTCAGTAAGACTAGGCGAATAAATAGCATATATTGTGCAATAACTTAGCTGCACGAGTTCAACCCCAGCCGGCGTGCAGCGGAGAGTCACGCGCCGGCAAATCGGATGCCGACCTCGCGAAACTTCTGCGTGATGGCGTAGTTGAGGTCGCTCCTGACCGGCAGGCTCTTTTCCACGTCGAGCACGACGCCGCGCAGCTCGAAGTCCAAGCCCTTCTCGCCGAAACCGACCAGCAAGGCCGAAGGCGGCGGCGACTGAACGATCTGCGGGTGGGCGCGGGCGATCCCGGTCAACACGTCGCGCACCTGCGTGGGATCGCTCTCGTAGCCGACGCCGACCTTGATGACGATGCGCCCAAGGGTGTTGGTGCGTGTCCAGTTCTTGACCACCCCGGTGATGAACTCCGAGTTCGGAATGATCACGCTGGCGCGGTCGAAGGTCTCGATCTCGGTCGCGCGCACGCGCACGCGGCGCACCCAGCCCTCTTCGCCCTTGACCACGATCGAGTCGCCCACGCGGATCGGGCGTTCCGTCAGCAGGATCAGCCCCGACACGAAGTTCGACACGATCGATTGCAGCCCGAACCCGATGCCGACCGAGAGCGCGCCGGCGATCAGCGCGATCTTCTGCAGGTCGAAGCCGATCCCCGACAGCGCGATCGATATCGCCGTGATCGCGCCCACATAACCGAAGATGGTGACGATGGAGAGCTGCAGGCTCGGTTCGATCCGGGTGCGCGGCAAGAGCTCGGTCTCGAGCCAGCGTTGCACGATGCGGGTGACGACCAACAGCAGCACCAGCACGAGCACCGCCGTGAGCACGGCCTGAAACGAGACGTGGATCTCCCCGATCTTGAAGCCGAACGGGATGTTGCGGACGGTGTCGAACAGGTCGGCGGTAGAGACCTCCCACGGGCCGATGATCACCAGGAAGGACGCCAGGATCAGCATTACCCGCACGAAGGCCGAGAGCAGCGCGCCGCTCAGTCCGAGGCTGCGCGCGCTCACGCCCAGGCTCGCCGCCAGCCGCTGTCCCTTGGGGGTGTCTTCGCCGATGGTGGCGAACAGCGTCTGCGTGATGGCGAGGAGGAGGTAGAGCGCCCCGAATACCGCGGCCGCGACGATGACCCGCAGCGCCACGAACGCCGCCACCCCCGCATAGCCCGCGACCAGCGCCAGCGCGATCAGCGCCGCCATCAGCAGGCCGAGCGGATGGGACCAGGCGGCGACGATCAGGACTTCGTCTTGCTGCCGCTTGATCTGCCCCAAGCGGATCACGAGGTGCACCAGGAACGCCGCCGTCACCGCCGCGAACAGCGCGTTGGTGGCGATGGTGACGACCAGCGGTGCGAACAGAGTCTTGTGAACGACCTGCAGGACGATCAGCACCCCGAGCGCCCGCGCGGACCAGACCAGGTGGTTGTGAAAGCACTGCGCGGTGGCGTCGTCTTCCTGCACCAGGCGGCGCTCCGGCCGTTCTGGCGCGAACAGCCCGCGCGCGACGCCGTGGCCGAAGGCGGCGGCGGCGATGCCCGCCACCAACCCTTCCGCGATCTGCTCGATGCGGAACGTCAGCAGCCCGAACGCCTGCCATACCAACAGCACCGCGAAGCTCACTGCCGACGCGCGCGCGGCGAGCCACAGAAACACCCATAGCGCCATCCACGCTTTCGCCGAGCGTGTGCCGTAGTGGCCGGGATGCAGGCGCGGGAACCACCACCGCGTCAGGCCGATCGCGACCGCCACGATGGCAAGCGAGATGACAATGGCCAAGGCGGAACGGGTGCTGACGCCACGTTCGTACCACCAGCCTTCCAGCAGCGCCCGCGCGCTGCGCAGCTCGATCGGCAAGGCGTTGAACGCGTCCGACCAGAAGAATGGATCGAGCACGCTCGAGGTGCGGGCAAACAGCTCGTTGGCGTAGAGCGCGTGGCGCTTCTGCGACACGCGTTCGCTCAGTTGTTCGATCCGCACCGAGAGCACGCGCGCCTGTTTCAGGGCGCCGTCGAGCTCGCTGAAGCTCTCCGTGAGCTCCTTGCGCTGATCGGCGATTTCCTGACTTTCGGGCGGTGCGTCCTTTGCCGGCGCCGGGCCGAGCTGCTTCAAGCGCTCCTCGGGCTCGTTCACGCGCGGCTCGAGCTCGTCGATCTTGCCGCGCAAGGTATCGGCCGTGGCGTTGAGCTTTTGTCGCAGCTCGACCAGCGTCTCCTGCGTGACGTCCTCGCGGCCGACCGCCTCCTCGATCTCGTCGAGCGTCGTCTTGATCGATTCGAGCGAGGGCTCTTCGGCAGGTTCCGCCCATGCGCGGCCGCCCGGCAGCGCGCCGGCGACGAGCAGCGCGACTGCCAAGCCCAAGAACGCAAGCTGTCGAATCCAAATGCGCGTGATCATGGCCCTTCTCCCGGCAGGGAATGCGGTGTCATGCGCGGTCGACGAAAGTCAAGGTATCGAAGCCCGACTTGGATGAAAGATGGCGACGCGGCCATTCGGTAGGTGCCAATCATGGCCCGATGAAGAAGCCCAAAAGTTCCGTCTCCCGTGTCCCGGCCAAGCGAGCGCCCGGCCCTATCGCTAGGGCAAGGTACCCGGACGCGAGCGCGAGCCGGGACCCAGGACCACACGCCGTTATTGCTCAGATTTGATATTGCGCTTCGCGCTTTTCGCGCTGGGTCCCGGTTCTCGTTCCGCTGCCGCTTCACTCGCCCGGGACACGAGAGCGGCCCGGCTACCAGAAGCGGCCCCCGCGCCCCATCTATGGTAAGACACGAGCCAATCGTGGAAACCCGTCAGGTCCAATGACTGTTCCGTCGCTTAGCGCCAACCCCATGCCCGCCGCGGCGTCCGCCGGCGTCCTCGAGAAGGCGCCGCTCGAGCGCTATGTGCCGCCGGCGAAGCCCTCGCTGGTGGGGCTGTCGCGCGGGCAACTCGCGGAGGCGCTCGCCACCGTCGGGGTGCCGGCGGCCCAGCGCAAGATGCGCGCGCAGCAGATCTGGCATTGGCTCTACGTACGCGGCGCAACGCATTTCGATGAAATGACCAGCGTGTCGAAGGAGCTGCGCGCAACGCTCGATCGGCACTTCACGCTTGACCGCCCCGAGGTAGTGGCGGAGCAGATTTCGGTCGACGGCACCCGCAAATGGCTGCTTCGGCTGCCCGGCGAGCATGCCGGCGAGCTGCCGCACGAGGTCGAATGCGTCTACATCCCGGAAGCCGACCGGGGCACGCTCTGCCTTTCGAGCCAGGTCGGCTGCACGCTGACCTGCGCGTTCTGCCACACCGGCACGCAACGCCTGGTGCGCAATCTCACCGCCGGCGAGATCGTCGGCCAGATCATGGTCGCGCGCGACCGCCTCGGCGATTGGCACCACAGGTCGGGCGCTTCGGATACAACCCCCGGCGCGCCGCCGACCGAGAGCCATCGCCTCGTCTCCAACATCGTGATGATGGGCATGGGCGAGCCGCTCTACAATTTCGAGGCGGTGCGCGATGCCCTGCTGGTGGCGGCCGACGGCGAAGGGATCGCCATTTCCAAGCGCCGCATCACGCTCTCGACCTCCGGCGTGGTGCCGAACATTGCTCGCGCCGGCGCCGAGATCGGCTGCATGCTCGCGGTATCGCTGCATGCGGTGCGCGACGACTTGCGCAACGAGCTCGTTCCGCTCAACGGCAAATATCCCATCACCGAGCTGCTGGCGGCCTGCCGCGACTATCCCGGCCTCTCCAACGCGCGGCGCATCACCTTTGAATACGTGATGCTCAAGGACGTCAACGATTCGCTTGCCGATGCCAAGGCCCTGATAAAGTTGCTCAAGGGCATCCCGGCCAAGATCAACCTGATCCCGTTCAATCCCTGGCCGGGCACCCGCTATGAATGCTCGGACTGGGACCGCATCGAGAAATTCTCCGAGGTCGTCTTCAATGCCGGCTATGCCTCGCCGGTGCGCACGCCGCGCGGGCGCGACATTCTCGCCGCCTGCGGCCAGCTCAAGAGCGCGACCGAGAAATTGTCCGTACGCGAGCGCCTCGCACTGCGTGCCATGGCGATGACGGATTGATCCACCTATGGACAGCTTCGGGCGGCTATTGTTGCGGGCGCTGCTGGTCCCGCTCGGCTATGTCGTCGCGGTAGTAATCGGCACGCTGGTGATCGTGTTCGGCTCCTGGAAGCTCGCATCCGCCGCTGCCGATCCCGACGCGCAGGCGTTTGCGATCTTCGGCTTCGTGTTCGCGGCGCCGGTGCTGCTGGTAACGCTGCTGAGCGTGATGTGGCTCCCCGCGGCCATCGGCGTGCTGATCTCGGAGGCCCTCGCCATCCGTTCCTGGATCTTCCACGCGGCCAACGGCGTGGCTTCGGCCTGGATCGGCTGGAATTTATTCGGCTACATCGATGATGCCCATGTCGCCCTCAACGAGCCGCTGCCGGTGATCGCGGCCGGGCTTGCCGCCGGCCTGGCCTACTGGGCGATCGCGGGTTTTAGCGCCGGCTTCTGGAAACCGGTCTTTCGGCGCGCGGAGATCGCCGCGCTGCCGACGCAGGCGGCCTCACATCCGCCGGAAATCCGTTAGGAAATGGGCCGTACAGTCCGGGCATGGGGGCCCACGACAGAATGTTCACGGCAGCAACCGCGCAAACCGAGGGGCGTCAGTCGCCGCGCGCCGCCATGGCCGGACGCATCGTCTTGCTGATCGTCCTGGGCACGATGCTCGCCGGCTGCGA
>JBKPUA010000324.1:0-5128 GCA_046735815.1 Pseudomonadota bacterium | reverse complement strand
CCGTTGGAACGACCGCGCCCAGGCAGCGATCTTCAATCTCAACCGGATGATGCCGACCTACCCGGAGAGCCAGGCGGTCAAGGATTTTCGGTACAACGCCTATTTCGGCCAGAGCCTGGCGCCGAAGATCGACGGAGATACCTTCAGGCTCAATCTGTCGGGCCTGATCGACAGCCGAAAGCCGTGGTCGCTGCAGGAGCTCTACGCACTGCCGCAGGAATCGCAGGTGACGCGGCACGTTTGCGTCGAGGGCTGGAGCATGATCGGCAAGTGGACCGGCGTGCCGTTCCGCACCTTCCTCGAGCGCATCGGCGCGGACTTGACGGCAAAATATGTCGGTTTCGAGTGCGCCGACGGATACTACTCAAGCATCGACATGGCCTCAGCGCTGCATCCGCAGACGCTGCTCACGTTCAAGATTTCCGACGAGATTTTGGCGCCGCGCTACGGCTATCCCCTGAAGCTGCGGATTGCGACCAAGCTCGGGTTCAAGAATCCGAAGTGGATCACAGCGATGTACGTGACCAATCGCTTCCCTGGCGGATTCTGGGAGGATCGCGGCTACAACTGGTTCGGCGGGGTGTAAGTCATCCGCTCGTCGCAGGTATCACATCCTTCGGCTGGCTCGCGGCGGCACCCGCCAGATAGGCCATGTCGATTTCCGGTTGCGAGCCGACGAACGTGAGCGCGAGCTCAGTGGCACCGGCGGCGCGATAGCGCCGGGCCTCCTCGAGACAATCGTGCGCGCTGCCGGCGATCGCAAAGGCGTCGACGAAGCGGTCATCGAGCGCGTCGGTCGGCTGCTCGCCGGCGCGCAGCCGCGCCACTGCGGCGGCGAAATCGGATTCCGACAAGTTCGCCGCCCGCAGCAATGCCCCCTTGGCAGCCGGCACACGCTGCGCCAGCGACCAGAAGCCCGGCAGCATGTTCGCAATCGCCGCCTTGGCCAGCCGATAAGCTTCCACGCGATCGGGCCGCGCCGCGCACGGGAGGTATTGCACGATCTCCGCCGGCACAGGCCGTTGTGCCTCGCGCGCGGACGCGCAAACCGCCGCGACCGCCGCCGCGGTGAAATCCGGCGGACACATGTTCGAGATCATCAGCCCATCGGCGATCTTGCCGCACAGCGCGAGCGCCTGCTCGCCTCTCGCCGCCATCAGGAGCGGCATGTGCGGCTGCAACGCTCGATATTCGAGCTTGACCTTGTGGGCGGAGAACACGCGCCCGGAGTAGTCGACTTCCTCCCCGCTGAGCATGCCGCGCACGATAGTGATCGCATCGCGCAGGGCTGCGAGCGGGCGATCGGCGCGCAGACCCATGCGCTCGGTTGCCGAGGCGATACCCGATCCCAGCCCCAACCGCGCGCGACCCTGCGCCAGCTCGTCGAGCGCGCCGATCTCCATCGCGATGAGCGTTGGATGTCGATTGTGGGGATTGAACACGCCGATGCCGATGCGCAGGAGGCTCGTCGCCACCGCACAGGCGGCCGCCGCCGGCAGCACGCCGCGGTCGAAGGGGTTCTCGGCAAACCAGACGCAATGGAAACCGCTTGCATCCGCGACCCGCGCGAGATCGACGCAGCGACGGGGATCGATACCGCCATGGAGGCGCACACTGAGTTTCGGAAGCTCGCCCAGGTCATGCCCTCCATTGCCGCCCCCGCGCGGGGCAGCCCGCGACGACTGCGCCGCGGGGAGCGCGACCGTAAGCACTGCGGCTGCGTTTGCAAACGGAAAGTTCGGCTCGCGGACGCAGAGACAAGGCGGCGCCGCGGGGCCGGGGTCACCCCAGCCCCGCCGTCGCGATCGTCAACCGCAGACCCAGACGTAGCCGATCGGGGTCAAGGACCAGCAGGAACCCACGCCGTAAGTATAGTAACGGCCGTTCCAGTAATGGCCGCTGCGGCCGTACCAAGTGCCGCCGTAGTAGTGGCCACCGACGCGGACATTGACGTTGCGGTTCACATTGACGTTGCGATCGATATTCCGATTCACAGCGACGTTGCGGTTCACGTTCCTATTCACGTTTCTGTTGACGTTCCGGTTCGCGTTTCTGTTGACGTTGTTGTTCATCTGGTGGGCTGCGGCGGCGTGGCGCTCTCCGCCACGAGCCGCAGCATGGTGCGCTCCGCCATGAGCCGCGGCGTGATGCGCGCCGCCGTGGCCTCCTGCGTGACCTCCACCATGTCCTCCGCCGTGCCCACCACCTCTGGCGAACGCGGCCCCGGGGACGACGAGCAATGCCGCTACCGCGGCAACGATCGGAAGTTTGCTGCGCATGGGACTGTCTCCTCAATGCTGAACCCAATGCGCCACTTAAAGTCCTCTCCCGCTGAACCCCAAATGAACGGCGAATTAAACATTGGTAACTCGTGCTCGTCAGCCGCAGATCCAGACGTAGCCGATCGGTGACGACGACCAGCACGGACCCACGCCGTAGTCGTACCACTGACCGTTCCAGTAATGCCGTCCTGTGCCGTACCACACGCCGCCATAATAGCGTCCACCGACGCGGGCGTTGACATTGCGGTTGACGTTCACGTTCCGGTTCACGTTCTTGTTGACGTTCACGTTTCGATTGACGTTCTTGTTCACGTTGACGTTCCTGTCGGCGCGCGCGGCGCCGCGTTCACCCCCGCCATGTCCGCCGCCTCGGGCGAACGCCGAGACTGGAATCAACAGTAGAGCCACGATGGCAGCAATGATCGAAAGCCTACCGAGCATTGAATCCTCCCGAATCGTGATGCTTACGTTTTTGATCCCTGCCTTACTGAAGCCGAAATGAGCATGCTGTCAAACCACCCCGAAGACGATCCCGCGGGATCGAAAACGGTGCTACACGCTAAGATAGTTGCGCAACACGAAGTCGTTGCCCTCGAGCTCGGCCGAGGTGCCGGTGAAGCAGATCTCGCCCTTGTTCATGACGTGGTGGCGGTCGGCGACCGCCAAGGCGGTGCGCAGGTTCTGCTCGACCAGGAGCACCGCGAGGCCCTCGCGCTTGAGATTCTTGAGCACCGCGATGATCTCCTGCACGATCATCGGCGCCAGGCCTTCGGACGGCTCGTCGAGCAGGAGCAACGAAGGATTGAGCATGAGCGCGCGCGCGATCGAGAGCATCTGCTGCTCGCCGCCGGAGAGCTGGAATCCGAGGTTGCGCTCGCGCGCACGCAGGCTCGGAAACAGCTCAAAAATCCGCTCCAGCGTCCAGCGCCGATCACCGCCCGCGCGCGCGAACACGGTGAGGTTCTCGCGCACCGTGAGGCTCGGAAAGATGCCGCGCTCCTGCGGCACGAAGCCGAAGCCGAGCCGCGCCACCGCGTAGGGCGGCAACGCCGCGATGTCGCGGTCGCGGTAGCGGATGCGGCCCGGCCGCGGCTTGAGATAGCCCATGATGGTGAGGATGGTGGTGGTCTTGCCCGCGCCGTTGCGGCCGAGCAGGCAGATCACCTCGCCTTCCCGCACCGCGAACGACACGCCGTGCAGGATGTGGCTGTCGCCGTAATAGGCGTTGACGTTTTCGACCGCGAGCATCAGTGCGCCATCCCGAGATAGACCTCGCGCACGCGAGCGTTGGCCTGGATTTCGGCCGGCGCGCCGGTCGCGAGCACCTCGCCGTAGTAGAGGACGGTGATGCGGTCGGCGACCGAGAACACCACCTTCATGTCGTGCTCGATCATGAGGATCGCGAGTTTGCGCGGCAGGCTCGCGATCAGCTCGATCATGCGCGCGGTTTCGGCCGGCGACATGCCGGAGGTCGGCTCGTCGAGCAGCAGCAGGTCGGGCTCGCCGGCGAGCGCGATCCCGATCTCGAGCTGGCGCTGCTCGCCATAGGAGAGATTGCGGGCGAGCCGAGCACCGTCGCTGCCGAGATGCACACGCCCCATCAGCTCCTCGGCGCGGGCGAGCAGATCGGGCAGGCGCCGCACCGGCGTGAAGAAATCGAGCGCGCGGCCGCGCCGCGCCTGCACCGCGAGCCGCAGATTCTCGATCACGCTGAGATTCTGGAACAGGTTGTTGCGCTGGAAGGTGCGCGCCACGCCGATGCGACTCACGCGGTCCGGCGGCCAGCCGGTGATATCGGTCTCCTTGACGAAGATGCGGCCGGCGCTGGGCTCGAGCTGGCCACCGATCTGGTTGACCAGGCTGGTCTTGCCGGCGCCGTTCGGGCCGATGATGACGTGGCGCTCGCCGGCTTCGACCGTGAGATCGACGTCGTTGGTGACGACGAGATGGCCGAAGGAGCGGCAAAGGTGATCGGTGCGCAACACACTCACGGCTTGCGCCCCCACAAGCGAACCTGCCGCAGCGTGCCCCAGATGCCGCCGGGGAAGAACAGCACGCAGCAGATGAAGATCGCGCCGATGATGGCGAGCCAGTGTTCGCTGTACGAGCTCACCACGTTCTTCATCAGAAGGAAAACGCCGGCGCCGATCGCAGGTCCGATCAGCGTGCCCGCGCCGCCGAGCATGGTCATGATGAGAATGTCGCCGGAGGCGGTCCAATAGACCGCGTCGGGCGAGATGAAGCTGTTGAAGATGGCGTAGAGCCCGCCGGCCAGTCCGGCAAAGGCGCCGGCAATGGTGAAGGCGAGGAGCTTGTAGGCGCGCGTTGGATAGCCGATCGCAAGCATGCGCGGCTCGTTCTCGCGGATGCCGACGAAGACGTGCCCGAGCGGCGCGTTGAGGAGCCGCCGCAGCGCCCAGTAGGAGATAAGCAAAAAGGCGAGCGTCATGAAATACATGGGCAGCGAATCCGAGAGCTCGAAGCCGAAGAAGCTGGGCTTGTCCGCGATCGCCATGCCGTCCGATCCGCCGGTTACGTCGCGCCATTTCAGCGCGACCGAGAACACGAGCTGGGCGAAAGCCAGGGTCAGCATCAGGAACGGAATGCCGCTGGTGCGCACGCAGAAGAATCCGATGACCGCGGCGCCGGCAGCGGCAATCACGACGCCGGCGGCGAGGCCGAGCCAAGCATTGATACCGAACAGCGTTCCCAGGATCGCCACCGCGTAGGCGCCCAGGCCGAAGAACGCGGCGTGGCCGAGCGACATCAGGCCGGTGAAGCCGAGCAGGAGGTCGAGGCTCATGGCGAAGATCGCGAACACGTAGATCTCCGCGGCGAGCGCGCGG
>JBKPUA010000323.1:0-6536 GCA_046735815.1 Pseudomonadota bacterium | reverse complement strand
CGTTCGGCGAGGAACGCGGGCACCTGCTCGGTCGGCGCGACGTTGGGGTTGTATTCGAAATTGATGAGCGAGCGCGCCAGGCTGCGCGGGATTTCGCTCCATTCTTTCAGGCCCCGGATACGATTGCACATGGCAGATATTAGACTCTGTGTCCCTCGCAAGCGTGGGCGCGCCGGCCCGCGGGGACATATATGGGCGTTGCGGCAGGCTGGGAATAGCGTCTCCCCTGCCCCGCGCATGTGGATCAGCGTGAAGGAGCTCTCCTCCCTTGCCTTCTCAACTGAGCATGTTCGCCGATGACAGCACGTGGCCCGAAGGGCTGCGCTACCAGCCTGACTTCATCACCGCGCCGGAGGAAGACGCGCTCATCGACCACATCCGCGCCCTGCCCTTGGTCCCGTTCCAGTTCGGCGTCTATGAAGGCAAGCGACGAGTGGCGTATTTCGGGTCACGCTACGACTTCACGCATCAGCGGGTGGAACCGGCGGAAGAGCTCCCGGCCTGGCTCGTACCGCTGGCCGCACGGGTTGAACGCTTCGCCGCGCTGCCGTCCGACAGCATCAAGCATGCGCTCTGCACCGAATACGATGTCGGCGCCGGCATCGGCTGGCACCGCGACAAGAAGCACTTTGATCAGGTTTTTGGGCTCTCGCTCCGCTCGGCCTGCAAATTCCGCTTCCGCCGCAAGGCGGGCAGCAAATGGGAGCGTTTCACGCTCGATGCGCAGCCGCGCTCGCTCTATGTGATGAGCGGCGCCTCCCGTCATGTGTGGGAGCACAGCATCCCGCCGGTCGAGACCCCGCGCTATTCGATCACCTTCCGCACCATGGCCCGAGCCTGAGCGTCGGACCGATCCGGCAGGGCAGCGGAGCTCAAATCTCAGAGACTGGGAAGGCGGTTTACGAACGACTCTGATGCTTCTAACTTTGAGCCGCTGGCCGGCTCGTTAAGCAGCGCGAGCGGCCGCGCCGCCACGATCGATCCTCCCATCGCGCAACTCTTTCTCCGCGGCGGGCTCACGCAGCCGGAGCCGGTATCATGACCAAGCGCAGGATGCTGGTCGGGCTGATCGGCGCGAATATCCAGGGCTCGATCTCGCCGGCACTGTTCGCCGATGCTTTTGCCGCGGCCGGCATCGACGGCTACTATCATCTGCTCGACGTCGACCGTTTGCCCGGGCGTTCGCTGCCGCAACTGCTAGACGCCATCAAAGCGGCAGGCTTCGCTGGCGCCAATGTCACCTATCCGTTCAAGCAGGAGATCATTCCGCTGCTCGACGCGGTTGACCCCGAGGCGGCGCAGGTCGGCGCCGTCAACACCGTGGCGATCGCGCCGGATGGCCGCACCACCGGCTACAATTTCGATCGCCGCGGCTGGCGTAACAGCTTCGTGGAAGCGCTGGGCCGCGACAGCGCGCAAGGCAAGACGGTGGTGCAAGTCGGCGCCGGCGGCGCCGGGCGCGCCGTCGCGGCTGCTCTGATGGATCTCGGGGTTGCCGTTCTGGTCATTCACGACCTCGACGCAGCGCGCGCCAACGCGCTCAAGGCCGAGCTGTCGTCGCATTACGGTCCATCGCGTTGCCGCTTGGCCGGCGCTCTTGAACACGACATCGCGAGCGCCGACGGCGTCGTCAACGCCACGCAGGTGGGCATGCGCGGCTTTCCCGGCTGCCCAGTTCCAGTCGCGGCGCTCAAGGCCGCGCATTGGGCCGCCGACGTGATCTATACGCCGATGGAGACCGCCTTCCTCAAAGCCGCGTCCGCAGCGGGCGCGCGCGTGCTCAATGGCCGAGGGATGTGCGTGCACCAGGCGGTCGAGGCGTTTCGGTGCTTGACCGGGGTCGTGCCCGATCTTGCGGGGCTGTACCGTGCCTTCGACACCGCCGTCGCGGCTCGCGACGCACATGATCCGGCGGGCCCGGCGGACGGAGCGCCGCCGTCTTGAGTTCGACCCGTTGGGCGAGCTCTACCCATCTATGTGGCTTCGCGCTCCTGAATACGAAATATCAGGACTTGTATCCAAGCTCGTCGAGAAGATCGCCTGCCACTTCGCGGAACGAGCGATGCTCGGTCTCGCTCATTTCCAGGCGCCATTTTCCAATTCTGCCAACATCTGGCGGCATCATTGTTGCCCGTTGTTGCCATAAGCGTTGCTCGTGCGTAACAAGCACCCGTCCATCCCTCTGCACACGCTCCCGATGCTCCGCCAAACGCATCGGAGCCCGTTCAAAATATCGCTCCATCGCGCTTTCATAGGGCAGCTCCAAAAACGCGCATATCCGCTGAAGCTCGGCAGTGGGCTCCAGTATCAGCTGCTCGTAACGAAGCTCGATGTACCTCTGGATTTGGCGACCACCCTCCCTCCCCGCTAGAACGTTGTCGCGCCAAAACGTGGCGAGCGCTTTGATGTCCTTTGCTGGTGCAAACCACATCTCCCGGAGGGACAAACTTGCATCGCGCCCATCACGAATGACATGGATGAATGCTGCTTCCGGCAGCAGCTGCTCGATCATTGGCATAAGGCGGCAGTAGGTTGGCGTCTTGTCACCATAGCGGGGCTTGTCGAATCGTCGTGCGTACATCCAGTAGAAGCACTTGAGCCCTTCACTCAACGTGAATGGCGAAAATTTATTAAGCTCCCTCCGAAAGTCTTCAGCCTCCAATTGAAAATCATGCCAGGCCGGAGCATCGGCAGAGAACGAGGTCACGATTTCAAAGAAGGCGTCAGCCGAAAGATTGCCTGAGCATCTCGGAGGAGTAACAGCGGGAATGAAGCCGGTTTCAGGTGGAATTGCCAGGAGAGGATGTGCATCGAGCATCAGGCGCAGTAGCGTTGTCCCTGAGCGTGGCGATCCAACAATGAACGGCATCGGCCACATAATTTCTTCTCGTCGAGGCAAGCCTAGTGGTCCGATTCCGAAGTTCGCATCATTTGTGCGGGACCCTCGTTTGCGAACTTCGGAATCGAGGACCACTAGCAACTCTATGATTCTAGTGCCCCTTTTTGAACCCGAAGTTCGCGGTCGAACGCGCGGCACGACATGCGCGAACTTCGGGTTCGGGGCACTAGTACCGCCCGGAACGTCGGACAGCCCAAACACAAGCCAAGCGCGCGGCGAGCGCATCGAACCAGGTTCACACGCGTCCAGAGACGCGCCGCTGGATTAAATCCCGCGGCCACACCTTCTACACCAAGATTCGACCGCAGGCAGAAAGGTCCTTTGGTCGGCTCCCGCAGATTGAGTTAGGTCTGAGGCACCGACCCTTGTTTGGGTTGCAGCCGCCCGATTGATCCGGTGATTCTCCGGAGATTGGAGGTTGAAAGGAAACCTCAGGAAGCATGTGGAGTGCGGGCCCGTGCCCGGCGTGGCTCCCAACCAATGGCGGGGATGCGCACCCTGACGGATATCGAAGGGATTGGTGTGGCAATGACAAACAGCGCTTTGCCAAACGTGGCGCTCATGCCTCCACGATCATTTCAAAGCCGCCGTAGATCAGGCGCTTTCCGTCAAACGGCATCGGGTTCTTGTCCGGTTGTAGACGTGGGTCGGCCATGACCTTCTTCATGCCCGCATCTCGCACCTGGCGCGAAGGCCAGATGATCCAGGAGAAGACCACCGTCTCGTCATCCTTGCGCTTGACCGCCATGGGAAACGACGTGAGCTTGCCATCCGGCACATCGTCGCCCCAGCACTCGACGAGTTTCAATGCGCCGTGCTCCTTGAAAACGACGGCAGCGGCTTCTGCGTGTTTCTTGTAGGTCTCGCGGTTTGCGGTGGGCACGGCAGCAACAAATCCGTCGACGTAGGTCATGATGCTTTTCCCGTCAGGTTAGAAGAAGCTCCTTAGTGCGTGATGTCGGTCTTGATCCCGCTCACCAGATCGCAGTTGGGCGCTACGAGCGATCATGTGCATCACGCAAGACATAATGAAGACACGCAAATTATCAAACTGCGGCAGCGGCAAACGGAGTGCCAGCAGGCAATTGGCCGCATGAAGCGTGCAGTCGGACTTCGGCGTCACTTTGTCCACGGGCTTGTGGAGCAGACATGCCGCCACGGAACTTGCGTAGGTGTTTAGAGACCTACACTGGACTACCGAAGTTCCCTAGAATGGGGTCCTAGACCGGGCCAGGGGCGTAATCGGGTGATGAACGCTGCGAATTATGTGCTGAATGGTGTCGCCATCGCCGGTCCGACGAAGCCGGCGATCGTGAGCGGCAACGACAGCGTGACGCATGGCGAGCTTGCGGTGCGTGTGGCGCGCTTTGCTGCGGCGCTGCGCGAGGCCGGCCTCAATCCCGGCGACCGCGTGGCCCTGCTCATGCGGGACCACGCCGATCACGTGGCCTTCTATCTCGCCGTCATCGCCGCCGGCGGGATCGCCATGACGGCGTCGACCCGAGCGACATCCGAGGAGCTCCGTCGCACTCTTGCGATTGTCCGGCCATTCGCCGTCGTTACAGAGAGCGAGTTTGAGCCGGCGGTCACGATCGCCATGGCGTCGGGCGAAAGATTGTTTCTGCGCGAGCGCGAGCTCAAGTCGTGGCTGAACAAGAGATCGGAAACGCAGTTCGTGGCGGTTGAGCGCGGACCGGACGATCCGGCCTTCTGGGTCATGACCTCAGGCACGACGGGCGAGCCCAAGGCGGTCGAGCACCGGCACGACAACGTCGCCGCTTGTACGGACTACCTCGTGCATGGTCTCGGCGCCACCAACGCGGATCGGTTCTTTCCGACGTCGCGGCTCAATTTCGCGTATGCGCTGGGCGCCACGTTCGGCGCTCTGCGGCTCGGCGCAACCCTCATTCTCGACGAGACCTGGCCCACCATGGTGACGATCGCCTCGACGGTCACTCGGCATCGGCCGAGCATCGTGCTCAGTGTGCCGACCCTTTACCATAAGCTTCGCGAAGCCGGCGTTGCGCGGGAAGGCGCGTTCCGCGGCGTGCGCTGCTATGTGTCCGCTGGCGAGCGCCTTCCTCCTCGCATCGCGACCGAATGGGAAGAGGCTTCCGGCCGGCCCATCATCGACGCGATGAGCTGTTCGGAGCTGGTGCACAAGATTTTCACCAACACGCTCGCGGCGCGACGGGCCGGCTCCTCGGGCCGTCCGGTCACGGGCGTGGAGGTGCGGCTCATCGACCAGGATGGGCGCGAGATCACACAGCCGGGCCGCAGCGGCCGGCTCGAGGTACGCGCGAGGTTTCTCTGCGCCGGCTACAGGCTTGGCGACGCGCCGCTGCACGTGCCCGCGCATCGGCCAGCCGAGCGCTTCCGCGGCGATTGGTTTGCGACCGGCGACGAATATCTGCGCGACGAAGATGGTTTCTTTCATCACTGCGGCCGCAGCGACGACATGCTGAAGGTTTCCGGCCTTTGGGTATCTCCGTCCGAGGTGGAGGATGCGCTCGCGGACCTCCCCGCAATCGCGGACGCGGCGGCGGTCTTGAGCGAAAGCGACGCCGGGCTGTCGCAGATCGTGCTCTACATCGTTGCCGCGAGGCCCGCCGACGGCAAAGCGGCCATCGCGGCGGCGCGCGAGCAACTTGAGCGCAAGCTTCCGGCGTTTAAACGTCCGCGCCGGTTCGAGCTCCTCGCCGAGCTGCCGCGCACCGCGACCGGCAAGATTCAACGCCACAAGCTCCGTGCCCAGTTGTAGCACACGGTGTGAGGCCATCAGGCGTTGGTACGGATTGGAATGAGTGCGCGGAGCCTTGCGTCGCGCAGGTACAAACCACCCCAGAGCAAGACCCCGAGATAGACACCGAACAGGACGTGGGTGAAAAGCGGGCTGCCGACGCGTAGGTGCGTCGCTACCGCGCCGCCGAGAAAGCCGGTGAGCAGAATTGCGCCCAGGACGGCGGTTTGCGGTACGATGTAAAGCACGGTGCAGACGAGCAGGACCGTTCCCAGGCCGCGCGCCATATCGGCGCCTGGAAGGCCCAGCGGCGCGCCTGCCTCGAGCACGACCGGCAGGGCCATCAACTTCATCGCCGCATCCATCAGCAGAAAGGCGATCACCAGGCCGCTCATCACGCACCCTGTCCAGTAGGCGCGATTGCGGCCGGCGACTGACTGCACCTGATCCACCATTGCTATCTCCTTGACCGACGTGGAGGGCTTCCTATGCCCTGCCCTTAAGACGAACCACGCCACGTCGACCCGACATGCCACTAAATTTTTTTCGCGAGCAATCAGCGGGTTTCTTGCGCGCGCGCATCTCCCATCGCGCGTTCCCTTCGCATCAGAGGGCCCCGCAAAGGCTTGCAAACTTCGGAATCGAGACACTGGCGCCTGCACTGCGAAGGAAGGGGAGACAGCCCCGCCGGGCCCGATTATGGTCGCGGCGACGCGAATCGAAATGCGCAATAAAATTTCTTGCGGGGCAAGCCTGCTAAGTAGATGATCTGATTTAAATCTTTGTGGGCATCCGAGGATGCCAAGGGGCCGAATCGGCATCTCCGCGCGCAAGATTCTGGCCGGGGTCGCAGATTTTTTGCACTGACTTCTTAAATGGCCCTAATGGCTTAGGGGT
>JBKPUA010000322.1:0-3926 GCA_046735815.1 Pseudomonadota bacterium | reverse complement strand
TCGAGATGCACGTGTCCGAACGAAACGACGAGCTGGAAGGCCAGCGCAAACAGCGCGAGATACGAACCCCATCTCGAACGCGAACGGAACCAGCCCATGATTGCCACGCTGCGCGCGTCGCGGGTCGCAGAGCCATTCCGCGGCCCCGTTCGAGAACTCTAGTTACAATGTAACATTGCGGCAATCGGCTGCCGTGCGAATCCTCTGGTGTGTTGCAGAAAATCATCAGTGCCGCGCGACGCTCCGTCAGCGCAGGCGTGAGCCAACGAGGAGTTACGCCTTGCGAATTCGGCTAACGCCCTTCGCGCATCCAGGTCGCGGCCAGGCTGCCGACGAGGAGCAGAAGTCCGATCAGGCCCGCGAACACCGGCAGCACGCCGATGCCGCGCACCACGCTCGCCTCGCGCACCCGCAGCCCGATCCAGTCGTCGCCCTTGAAGTTGTCGCTCGAGCGCACCGGGACGATGCGCGGCAGATGCACGCCGCTGCCGTCCTCGACGTGCACCACGTCGCCGCCGGTGGCATTGGACAGCGGGGCAAGCACCTCCGCGGTCGAGGTCACCTCGGTGAATTCGCGCGGATTGGCGGGACCCACATTGGCGAGCGCGTTGAGCGTGCCGTCGGTCGCGCGCCACAGCCCGAGCTCGTTGGCTTCGATGGTGGTGCGCCACACGCCGGGCTCGGCCGAGGTCAGCGTCAAGGTCCGCGTCTTGCCCGAAGGCGAGGTGAGCGTCACGTCGCTCACGGTGTCGGACATGGTCTGGCGCTGCACCGTGAGGTCGCGCCCGCGCACGAACATGCGCAGCGCCTCTTCTTCGAGATCGGGTTGCTTCATCAGCCAGTGCGACAGACGCCGCAGCAGATCGATTTGCGGTCCGCCGCCTTCATAGCCGCGCGCCCACAGCCAGATATGGTCGGAGAGCAGGAGCGCGACGCGGCCTTCGCCTTCGCGCGAGAGCAGCAGCAGCGGCTTATTGTCCGGACCCTGCATCACCGCCATACCCTTTGAGGCGCGGCTGTCGACCAGGCGAAACCAGCGGCTCCAATGCGGCGGATCCTGATCGGCGCCTTCGAGGCCACGGGTCACCGGATGCCGCTTGCCGAGGTCGGTGAGTTGCGGCCGGAACGCGCCGTCGCTCATGCGGCCGCTCGGCTCCGCCGGCAGGATGGCGTCGAGCGGCGTGCGCCAGATGCTGGTCTGGCTGGCGTAATCGGGGCCCGCCGCCACCAGCACCGCGCCCCCCTGGCGCACGTAGCGCGCGATGTTGTCGAAATAGATGATCGGCAGCACACCCTGGCGCGCATAGCGGTCAAAGATGATGAGCTGGAAATCGTTGATCCTCTGCTGGAACAGCTCGCGGGTCGGGAAAGCAATCAGCGACAATTCGTTGATCGGCGTGCCGTCCTGCTTTTCCGGCGGACGCAGGATGGTGAAATGAACGAGATCGACGCTGGCATCCGATTTGAGCAGGTTGCGCCAGGTGCGCTCGCCCGCATGCGGCTCGCCCGACACCAGCAGCACGCGCAGCTTGTCGCGCACGCCGTCGATCGACACGACCGCGCGGTTGTTCACGGTGGTGAGCTCGCCGTCGAGCGGCGATGCCTCGATCTCGACGATGTTCGGCCCGGCATGCGGGATCGGCATGCTGAAGCTGACATTGGCGCCGGGGCGCACGTTGCGGCTCTCGATGGTCTCGCCGTCGCGGCGCACCGTCACCTGGGCGGGAGCGGGCGAGCCACCCTGGTCCTCGACGCGGAAGGTGATGGCCTGCGACTGGCCGACGATGCCGAAGCGCGGCGCGGTCACCAGCACCACGCGGCGGTCGCGCTCGTTCTTGTTGCCGGTGATCAGGCCGTGCACCGGCGCGGCGAAGCCGAGCGCCGCCGCCTCACTCGGGACGTCGTGGACGCGCCCGTCGGTGATGAAGATGACGCCGGCAACGCGGTCGTGGGGAACGTCGGACAGCGCCGAGGACAGTGCGGTGAAAAGGCGGGTGCCGTCGGTCTCGCCGTCGGCCTCGCCCGCCTCGACGAAGCGCACCTCCATGCCGGGCATGCGTCCGAGCCGTTCAGCGACGGCCGCGCGCACCGCCTCGGTCTGCTTGGTGCGATCGCCGAATTCCTGGCTCGGGCTCTTGTCGACCACCACGACCGCGACCGAGGTCAGCGGCTCGCGGTCCTCGCGCGTGATCGACGGATTGGCCAGCGCCAGCACGAACAGCGCGAGCGCGATGGTGCGCATGAGCGCGCCGCGGGTCCGCCCGAAGACGATCAGGAGCGACATCGCCAGCGCCACGGCGGCCGCGATCCAGACGATGTAGGCCGGAACTAGGGGCGAGAATGAAATTCCGAGATTCAACGACTTGAGTTCCTGTTTCTGCGGCGTCGTCCCCGCGCAAGCGGGGACCCATATTCCAATAGCTGGCGTTCATGGGTCCCCGCTTTCGCGGGGACGACAACCTTGCTTGTTATTGTCCCAATCGTTCGAGCAGCGCCGGGACGTGGACCTGGTCGGCCTTATAGTTGCCGGTGAGCGTATACATCACGATGTTGACGCCGGAGCGGAACGCGAATTCGCGCTGGCGCGGCTCGGAGGAGACGAGCGGCAGCATCGCCTGACCGTCCTGGCGCATCGCCCATGCGCCGGCGAAATCGTTCGAGGTGATGATGATCGAGGACACGCCGTCGCCGGCGCGCGCCGGGCGGCTCGTCGGCTCCTCGTCGTTGGTCGCCGCCAGCGCTTCGACCCAGAGCTGGCCGGTGCTGAAGCGGCCGGGAAAGTCTTTCAAGAGGTAGAAGGTCTTGGTCAGCACATGGTCGCGCGGAACCGGCTCGAGCTCGGGAATGTCGAGCGAGGACAAGATGGAGCGCAACGCCTGCATCCCCGGACCGCGGGTGCCCCCGCCAATGCCGGGCGGCGCCTCGACCGCGTCGCGCGTATCGAACAGGACGGTGCCGCCCTGCTTCATATAGGCGTCGATATGCTCGAGCGCCTCGCGCGAGGGCTTCGGCGCACTCGGCACGATCGGCCAGTAGATCAGCGGATAGAAGGCGAGCTCGTCGCGCGCGGGATCGAGCCCGATCGGCTCGCCCGCCTCGAGCGCGGTGCGCTGCGCCAGAAACAGGGTGAGGCCCTGCAGCCCGGCTTTGCTGATGCGATCGACCTCTGCATCGCCGGTAATGACATAGGCGAGGCGGGTCTCGAGCGTCGATTTCAGCGCCTGCTCGTCGCTGGTCTGCGCGAATGCGTGCGGCAAGGCGAGCAGCGTCGCGCCGAGAATGAAGATCGCCAGCGCGGCGGCTGTCGCCGGCCGCCGCCGGCGCACGAGTTGTCCGATCCCGCCTGCGAGCAGGAACACCACCAGTGCATCGAGCGCGAGCAGTGCAAGTGCCGCCAGCAGGATCGGGCCGCGCAAGTCTTCCGGTTCACTCATGCGATAAGCCTCCCGGCGCGCATTGAGCGCGGAGATGTCGAGGGGCGCCAGACGATCATTGGGCGCGAGCGTGTTGACCGCCAGCAATCCTTCCGGCGGACCGTAGAACCCCGGCGGATGATCGAAGGTCGCGCGTCCGGCGAAGTTCGCCGGCAGCGGTCGCGCACTGGACGGCGGCGGCCCGAACACGCCGAAGCCGTCGAGGACGCGCGTCGGCGGCAACACTTCGCGCGCGCCGCGACCATTGGCGCCACCGCCATCGCCGGCCGTGACCGAGCCCGAAAGGGCGACGATTCGCTTGAGCATGTCGACAAATGTGCCCGATAGCGGCAGGTCTGACCAGCGCGTATCGGCGGTGACGTGGAACAGCACGATGAGGCCTTTGCCGCGGCGTTGCGCGGTGACCAGCGGCGTGCCGTCGGCGAGAGTCGCCCAGGTGCGCTCGGTCAAGGTGGCATCGGGCTCGGCCAGCACTTGGCGGTTCACGGTGAC
>JBKPUA010000321.1:0-5876 GCA_046735815.1 Pseudomonadota bacterium | reverse complement strand
ATCGCCGACCACAAGGTTACGCATCTGTGCGGCGCGCCGATCGTGATGGCGACCTTGCTCAACGCGCCGGCGGAGGAGAAGCGCCCGCTGCCGCACGTGGTCGAGTTCTTCACCGCCGCGGCGCCGCCGCCGGAGGCGGTGCTGGCGGCGATGAAGGCCGCGGGCTTCAACGTCACTCACCTCTACGGGCTGACCGAGACCTACGGCCCCGCCACCGTCAACGAATGGCGCGCCGGCTGGGACGCGCTCTCGCCCGCCGAGCAGGCCGCCAAGAAGGCGCGCCAGGGCGTGCGCTACGTGCCGCTCGAGGCGCTCGACGTGCGCGATCCCGACACCATGGCGCCGGTGCCGTGGGACGGCGAAAGCATCGGCGAGGTGATGTTCCGGGGCAACGTGGTGATGAGGGGCTATCTCAAGAATCCCACCGCGAGCGAGAAGGCCTTCGCCGGCGGCTGGTTTCATTCCGGCGACCTCGGCGTCATCCATCCCGACGGCTATATCCAGCTCAAGGACCGCTCCAAGGACATCATCATTTCC
Organism: Pseudomonadota bacterium; assembly: GCA_046735815.1. Lineage (GTDB taxonomy): Bacteria > Pseudomonadota > Alphaproteobacteria > Rhizobiales > Xanthobacteraceae > VAZQ01. The sequence continues at coordinate 5,339 of JBKPUA010000321.1, read as the reverse complement.
GGCGGCGAGAACATTTCCTCGATCGAGGTGGAGGACGCGCTCTACAAGCACCCGGCGGTGCAGGCCGCCGCGGTGGTGGCCAAGCCCGACGAGAAATGGGGCGAGACCCCGTGCGCCTTCGTCGAGCTCAAGCCGGGCGCGAGCGCCACCACCGAAGACCTCGTCGCCTGGTGCCGCAAGCATCTCGCGAGCTACAAATGCCCGCGCTACGTCGTGTTCGCGGAATTGCCGAAGACCTCGACCGGCAAGATCCAGAAATTCAAGCTGCGCGACATGGCCAAGGGGGTGTAAGGGGGCCGCTTTCGACTACATCTCGAACGCAAAATAATTTTAACTACACTTATTGACTACTCATCGCATCCGTGCTATAGACCGCACTATCCTCGCTCATGCGGGGCGTCTCCGGAGACGCCTTGAGGGCTGAGCGGGGAAGTGGCGTCCCGTGGCGCGGAGCGAACCGTCGTCGCGGGAGGCGCGAGACCCGATCAGCCAGGCGCGAGCGCCTGGCCGTGGGCGAAGTCGCGGCGCGGATTCCGGTGGGCACTGCCGGAAGATGAAGCGTTGGTCGCGCGGCCGAAAATCGCCACGCTGGAGCGCCGAGAGGCGCCCTCCCGTCGCACGGGAGGCAAGGCGTCGCGCCTCGCAAGCGCGACAAAAATGCCAGTGACCCGCCTCCGGCGCTCCACCGCCCCTCGATTCGGGGCGGAGAAAGCGAAGCGGAAGGGAAGAACCCACGGATGAAAACGCGCCGCGGGAACGAAGAACACTGCCCGCCGACGCCAAGGCTATGGCGGGCTTGCTTACTTGCCCGCCGAAGCTTCAGCGGAGGCGGGTGCGCTGTTTGACATCGTGAATAGGAAGACGCGCCGATCGGCATAGGCGCTGAGCCGAGCGAAGTCTCGTGTCCCGGGCGAGTGCAGCGAGCGCCCTTGCGCGCGCGGAACGAGACCCGGGACCCAGCGCAAGAGTCGCGAAGCGCATTACCGAAAATGGGCGCGCAATACGCCTTGCAGCTTCTGGGTCCCGGCTCTCGCTTCGCTCGGCCGGGACACGAGGAAGCGTCACCGCGGCACCGTGAGCGCGAGCAGGCGCGAGACATCGTCGCTGCGATCGAGCGCCCAGATGGAGGCGATCAGCGGGGCGGGGTCGTAACCGGGCTGCCAGGCGGCTGCCGCCGCGCGCAGCTTGTCCTCGAGCTCGCGGTCGCTCATGGGGTTCGCCGGGCCGCCGCGCGCGGCGGGCGTCGACAGGCGATGGGTCTTGCCGTCGGCGGTCGCAAGCTCGACCGCGGCGGCGATGGTTGGGATGGCGGGATCACGTAGCACCGTGATCCGGCGCCGCATGGCGATCACCGCCGGATCGCACGCGCAGGCGTCGGTGAACTGATCGGGCCCGGCCGCGCCGAACACCAGCGCGGCGGCGACGGCGTGCTGCACGCTGACCTGCGCCTCGCGGCCGGTGCTGATGTCGGGACGATCGGTGCGGTCGCCGAGCAGCGGATTGCCGCGCAGCGTAACGCGCTCGACTGCGTCGCTCGGATGCGCACGCCGCCAATCCAAGACGCAATCGAGGAACGGATGGATGACGAAGCCGCAGGGATAGGGCTTGATGGCATTCTGCGCGATGGCCCACGTCTCGCCCAGCCCATCGGTGAGCGACTGCCAGTTCGGCGGCTCCGCCATGGCGGAAAGAAAGCCCTGCACGCCGGCGATCGGTTCGGACGGACCGTCGAAGCCTTTCTCCGCTAGGAGCGCCGACCACAAACCGTTGCGCGCGGCGTTGCCGACACCGATGCTCTTGGCCGCGAAGCCCAAGGCTTCGCACAGCCCCGACGCCTGCGTGGCGGCGTGCCCGAGCGCGAAGACCATGCGCTCGGCGTCGAGGCCGACGAGCCGCCCGGCGCCGGCGGCGGCGCCGAAGACGCCGCAGGTGCAGGTGATGTGCCAGCCTTTGGTGTAGTGGCCGGGAAAGATCGCTCCGCCGATCCGGCACGCGATCTCGACGCCGAGGATGAAGGCGAGCAGCAGATCGGGGCCCGTCACCGGCCGCAGCTCGGCGAGCGCGAACAGCGCCGGCGCGACCGGCGCGCTCGGATGAATGGCGGTCGGCAGATGGGTGTCGTCGAAATCGAGCACGTTGGCGCTGGCGGCGTTGAGGAAGGCAGCGCTCAGGGCGTCCATGCGCTCGCGGCGGCCGATGACGGTCGCCTGCTTGCGATCGGAAAATTCAGCCAGCGATTGCAGCGCGAGCTCCACCGGGCCGGCGCGGCAGCCGGCGAGCGCCACAGCAAAGAAGTTCATCAGCGCCTGCTTGGCTTGATGGCGGACCGGCTCGGGGACGTCGTTCCAGGCAAGCTCGACGGCGAAGCGGGCGAGCTTTTGCGTGGTGCCGGGTCGGTGCAGCATGGCGCGGTCCTCGAGATTGCGACGACGCGAGCCTAGCGGGGATGCGATGGAGGCGAAATCCGGCTGAGTGTTCCCGGCGCTGGCCGGACGATTGGTCGCCGCCGCTGGCGATTGTCGCGCGCTGTGGGATCACCTAGCTTGCCCCGCGAGCGCAACAGCCGCAGTTACGAGGCCATCGATGCCGTCCACGTCACCAATGCTTCGCGCCGGCCTGATCGCGGCCGCACTGCTGGCGGCGGCGCCAGTTGGCGCCGCCGATTACTTCGCCGGCAAGAGCATCGATCTCGTCATCGGGGCGCCGCCCGGCGGCGGCTACGACATCTATGCCCGCGCGCTCGCACGCCACTTCGGCCGCCACATCCCCGGCCAGCCCACCATCGTGTCGAAGAACATGCCGGGCGCGGGCAGCGCGCGGGCGGCGGGCTTCATCAGCGCGGTCGCACCCAAGGACGGCACCGCCATTGCCGCCATCATGCCGGGCGCGGTGGTCGGGCCGCTGCTCGACGAGAAGGCCGAGGCGCTGTTCGACCCGACCAAGGTGCTCTATCTCGGCACCGCCAATAACGGCACGCGGGTGTGCGTGTCGCGCAAGGATTCCAAGATCAAGACCTTCGACGATGCGCTGGCGCAGAAGGCCGCCTTCGGCGGCGTCTCCACCAACGACTCCACCCGCGACTACGGCTTCATGCACAAGCGGACCGCGGGCGCGCAATACGACGTGGTCACCGGCTATAGCGGCACGGCCGAGATCGCGCTCGCGATGGAGCGCGGCGAGATCGACGGCGCCTGCGGCTGGGACTGGGCGAGCTTCAAGTCGCAACGGCCGGATTGGCTGCGCGACGGCAAGGTCAACGTGCTGCTGCAGGTCGGGCTCGAGCCCAATCCCGAGCTCACGCGCATGGGCGTGCCGTCGGTGTTCAAGTACATCAAGAGCGAAGACGATCGCAAAGTGGTCGAGCTGGTGATCAGTCAGCAGGTGTTTCAGCGCTCCTACATCGCCCCGCCCGGATTGGCGCCGGAGCAGCTTGCGACTTTGCGCTCCGCCTTCGACACGACCATGAGCGACCCGCAATTCCTGGAGGATGCCGAGAAGCTGCGGATCGACGTTTCGCCGCTACCCGGCGGCAAGGTGCAGGAGCTGGTGCAGAAGCTCTATGCCACGCCGAAGGACGTCGTCTTGCGGGCGCGCCAGGCGATCTCGCCGTAACGCGGCGCACTGGTTACTCCTCGCCCATACCCCGCGCCATCATGCGCTTGACCGGCGGGAGCCGGTCGATGGCGCGAAAGACGCCGCGCGAGAGTGCGAGCGCGAGCGGTCCGCGGCCGGTGACCTCCTGCATCGCCTTGAGCGAGTTGCGCACCGCCTTGAAGCCGTAGTCGCGCATCGCGGTCTCGTAACCGTTGATGGCGTCGAACAGCGGCTTCTCTCCGCGTTGCCCCGCCACGAGCGCATCGCGCAACCCGACGGCGTCCTTGAGTGCGACGTTGGCGCCGATACCGCGATAGGGTGTCATGGCATGGATCGCATCGCCGATCAGCGTGATCCGGCCCGTGGGCCACGGCTCGACCGGCCGCGAGGTCCGGATCGGCAGGCACGACAGCGTGCTTGCGTCGGATAGCGCGACGAGGTCGCGCAACCCTGGCGCCCAATGGGCCATGGCGCGGGCGGCCGCCACGGCGAGCGCGGCGCCATCGGGACGCTCGCCGTCAAGGCCGAGCGTGTCGCGCCGGCCGCTCAGCGCCCACATCAGATAGCTGCGGGTGTTGTCGAAGAGCGGCGCATCGGCGAGCGAGGCGTCGTTGCCGCCGATGCCGGCTGCGGTCTCGCGGCTCAGCTCCTGCAGCGCGACGAACAGCCCGAGACCGCCCTTGGCAGCGATCAGCGCCATGCCGTCGAGCAGCGTCGGGGCGATGCGGCGCCTGTTGGCCGCGTCGAGAAAAACCTTGCCGGCAATGCCGACCACGCCGGTGTCGATGCGCTCGGCCTGCGGCAGCAATTGGCGGCGTACGCGCGAGCCGCCGCCATCGGCGGCAACCAGGATATCCCCCTCGGCGCGCGTGCCGTCCTCGAAATGGGCCACGACACGCCCGTCGGCGCGCGTCTCGTAACGGGTGAGGGTCTTGCCGAAATGCACGACGTCGTCGAGGCCGGACAACAGCACCTGGCGCAGCGTGATGCGGCTGACCGAACGGTGCCGGGCGATGGGATCGCGCTGCTCGACCATGTCGCCCCTGACCGAGAGCAGCACCTCCATTTGCTCGGTGAGGAAATGCATGGCATGCGCGGCCTTGCCGCAGGTGCGGTCGAAGGCGTCGAACAAATGCGGCGGCAGACAGGCGTGCAGCGCGCGGCTGCCGGCCGGATTGATGTGTACGCGATAGCCTTGCAGGCGATCGGTGATGGTGCGGTCGCGCTCGTAGACGGCGACGCTCACGCCAGCCGTCCTGAGGCCCTGGGCGAGACAGAGGCCGCCGATGCCGCCGCCGATGATGACGATGTGGAGCGGCGCGATGCCGACGTCGAACGCGTGAGTGCGATAGGGCGCGGTCATCGCACGATCCCCGCGTAATGCAGGAGCACCAGGAACACACCGATCGACACGATCAAGAGGCCGATGCCCACCGGCGAGCCCCAGCCGTACCAGGTCATCGCCATCTGCGCGTATCTCCATGCGTCGACGTCGTGCTGCTCATGACTGCTCATGATCACCTCCCGGGTTGCCTGCGATTTCGTGCTGCTTGGCCGCCGCGGCCTGAATCTCGCGCCACAGATCGACCGGGCCCCACCCCTCCTCGACGATGCGGCGGACGAGGTCCTCGACGAAGGCGAGCTCGGCCTTGATGAGCGCGAGCCGGAATTCGCATTCGACGACGAACAGCGGCGGAAATTTCTTGCCGACGAGCGGCGCCGGCAATTGCTGCGTGCCGGCGATG
>JBKPUA010000320.1:0-12865 GCA_046735815.1 Pseudomonadota bacterium | reverse complement strand
GTGAAGATGGGCAACTTCGAGATGGTCGACACCATGATCAAGGACGGCCTGTGGGATGCCTTCAACGGCTACCACATGGGCAACACCGCCGAGAACGTGGCCCGGCAGTGGCAGATCACCCGCGCGCAGCAGGACGAGTTTGCGGTGGCCTCCCAGAACAAGGCCGAGGCGGCGCAGAAGGGGGGCAAGTTCAAGGACGAGATCGCGCCGGTGACGGTGAAGACGCGCAAGGGCGATATCGTCGTCGACACCGACGAATATCCCAAGCACGGAACCACGCTCGAGACGATCGCCAAGCTGCGGCCGGCGTTCGCCAAGGACGGCACCGTCACCGCCGCCAATGCCTCCGGCATCAATGACGGTGCGGCGGCGGTGGTGCTGATGAAGGCGAGCGAAGCTGCCAAGCTTGGCAAGACGCCGCTCGCGCGCATCGTGGCTTGGGCGCATGCGGGGGTCGACCCCGCGATCATGGGCACCGGGCCGATCCCGGCCTCGCGCGCGGCGCTCAAGAAGGCCGGCTGGAGCATCGCCGATCTCGATCTCATCGAGGCCAACGAGGCCTTCGCCGCGCAAGCCTGCGCGGTCAACAAGGACCTCGGCTGGGACACGTCCAAGGTCAACGTCAACGGCGGGGCGATTGCGTTGGGCCATCCGATCGGCGCGTCGGGCGGGCGCGTGCTGGTGACGCTGCTCTACGAGATGCAGAAGCGCAACGCCAAGAAGGGACTCGCTACGCTCTGCATTGGCGGCGGCATGGGCATTGCGATGTGCGTGGAGCGCTAGACCGAGGAGAGGGTTAAGAGAGCATAGGAACAGGCGTCGGCGGGGCGGGTGGATAACGACGTGCTCGTCCGTTCTCCGCCGTCCGTCGCCTGTGGCACCCAAACGAGAGACGATTCGTCCAGGGAGGAGCCAGCATGTCACGCGTTGCGGTGGTGACCGGCGGAACGCGCGGAATCGGTGAAGCCATATCGAAGGCGCTCAAGGACGCCGGCTGCAAGGTTGCCGCGATCTACGGCGGCAACGACGAGGTGGCGCAGAAGTTCAAGGCTGCGACCGGCATCCCGGTCTACAAGTGGGATGTCTCCTCGTACGAGTCCTGTGTTGCCGGTCTCAAGCAGGTCGAGGCCGATCTCGGCCCGGTCGACATCCTCGTCAACAACGCCGGCATCACCCGTGACACCACGTTCCACCGCATGACCCCCGAGCAGTGGAACGCGGTCATCAACACCAATTTGAGTTCGCTGTTCAACATGTGCCGGCCCGTGATCGAGGGCATGCGCAGCCGCAAATTCGGCCGCATCATCAACATCTCGTCGATCAACGGCCAGAAGGGTCAGTTCGGCCAGACCAACTATTCCGCCGCCAAGGCGGGCGAGCTCGGTTTCACCAAGGCGCTGGCGCAGGAAAGCGCCAGGAACGGCATCACCGTCAACGCCATCTGCCCCGGCTATATCGCCACCGACATGGTCAAGGCGATGCCGAAGGACGTGCTGGAGAAGAACATCCTGCCATTGATTCCGATCGGTCGGCTGGGTGAGCCGGAGGAAGTGGCGCGCTGCGTCGTCTTTCTCGCTTCCGACGATGCCGGCCTCATCACCGGCTCGACGCTGACGGCGAACGGCGGACAGTATTTCATTTGAGCGCAGGTGCCCGGGTTCAAACCGAGCCGCCGGCCGGCGCCCAGCCCGCGGGCGCGAGCTCGAAGCCACTGAACTCGAAACCGGGCGCGACGGTGCAGCCCACCAGCGTCCATTCGCCCAGGCTGCGCGCCGCCTGCCAGACATGAGTCGGCACGAGCGCCTGCGGGCGCTCGCCGGCGAGGAGATCGGGGCCGAGCGTCACGCGCTCGACCGGGCCCTGCGCGCCGGCGGCAATCTCGAGCCTGAGCGGCGCACCGGCGTGATAGTGCCAGACCTCGACGGCATCGACCTTGTGCCAATGGGAGCGCTCGCCGCGCGCGAGCAGAAAATAGATTGCGGTCGAGACTGGACGCGTGCCGTCCATGGTTCGCGGGTCGCGGAAGGTCTGGCGATAATGTCCGCCCTCGGGATGCGGCTTGAGCTCGAGCAATCGAGTCACATCGGCGGCCGATAACATCGCGGCTCCTTCAACGCGTGCTCAACGGACTGTCTGTCCGATGTGATGGGAAGCGCACCCGAGCGCCTGCGGCAGCGAGCAGGTGGCCGGGACGACAGGCGTCGCGTCACGATCTGTTCTTGCGCTCGCGGATTTCGGCGAACACCTTCCACGCCGGGCTGCCTGCGAGCCCCACCGATTTCGCCACCTCCTGCACGTCGGCGCGCAGGAACGGGTTGGCCGCCTTTTCCTCGCCCATGGTCGACGGAATGGTCGGCTTGCGCGCGGCGAGAAGGTTCTCTACCTGCGCCTCGCGCGCTTTGAGCGCCGCATTGCCGGGTTCGACGGTCTTGGCGAAGCGGATGTTGGCTTTGGTATATTCGTGTCCGCAATAGATGCGCGTGTCGTCCGGCAAGGCACGCAGCTTCAACAGCGACTGCCACATCATTTCCGGCGTGCCCTCGATCACGCGCCCGCAGCCGATCGAGAACAGCGTGTCGCCGACGAAGGCGAGCTTGTCGGCAGGAAAGACATAGCTGATGTGGCCCGCGGTGTGCCCCGGCGTCTCCAATACGCGCCCCTGCAAAGCGCCGACCCGCACGTCGTCGCCCTCGCGCACGGTCGCATCGACCAGCGGGATGCGCGCCGCCTCGCCGGCAGGCGCGACCACGCGGCAACGGTGCTGTCGCTTGAGTTCGGCAATGCCGCCGGTGTGATCGGCGTGGTGATGGGTGACGAGAATGTCGCTGAGCCGCCACCCCGTGGCCTTGAGCGCCGCCTCGATCGGCGCGGCCTCGGGCGCATCGATCGCTGCGGTCGCGCCACTCTCGGGATCGTGCAGGAGCACGCCGTAATTGTCCTGCAGGCAGAGGAAGAGATGGGTCTGCGCGGGCATGTTGATCGTTCTCCTGAAGCGCGGGCACGGTTTGCTTAGTTAGTCGTGCAACTGCCTCGGCCGCAAGGCTGGCGGCTGGTTCCAGCTGCGAGCGCAGGTCGCCAGGGCCGATGTGCCGGTTCCAATCCCTCCCGCATTTTGGCTGCGAATAGGGGCAAAACGACGAGAAGACAAATCCATGCTACCTTGCCGCCATGTCCATCGACGTCGTGGATCTGCGCAATTTCTATGCCCAACACCTGGGCGTGGTGGCGCGCCGCTTCATCGGCCGCGGCATCCGCAAGCGTTTCGCCGACACGCGCGGCATGAGCGTGCTCGGAGTCGGTTATCCAACGCCCTATCTGGGTTTGTTTCGCGAGGAAGCGGAGCGCTGCCTCGCATTCATGCCGGCGGTGCAGGGCGTGATGAAATGGCCGACCGACCGCCCCGGTCTCGCCGCCCTCGTCGATGAGCTCGAATTGCCGCTTACCGACTCCGCCGTCGATCGCGTGCTGCTCGTGCATGCGCTCGAGATGGCGCAGGATCCCGTCGCCTTGTTGCGTGAGGTTTGGCGGGTGCTGGCGGGCGGCGGACGGCTGCTCATTGTGGTGCCGAACCGGCGCGGGGTATGGGCGCGTCTGGACACCACCCCGTTCGGCCACGGCCGACCCTATTCGCGCTCGCAAATCACACACCTGCTGCGCGAAGCCTGGTTCACGCCGACCGGGTGGGGCGAGGCGCTGCACGTTCCGCCGGTCGCGCGCGGCTGGTTCCTGCGCTCGGCGGTCGCCTGGGAGCGGGCGGGATCGGCGGTGGCGACGCCGTTCGCCGGCGTGCACATCGTCGAGGCGACGAAGCAGGTCTATCGCGCGATCCCGGCGCGGCGCGAGCGGGTGCGGCTGGTGCCGGCGCTCGAACCTGCGCTCGCGCCGTGAACTCCCGATCGCGACGTCGCGACATGCGACGTGCTGGAGTTCAATCCTGGCTACGTCGGTAGTGCAATCACTCTCCGCGCGGCGCGGGCTCATCGCCGCCGTCGCCGCCACCCTGCATGTCGGGGCGCGGGCCGCGATGCCGGCGTCGACGGCGATGCAGCGGGAAGCGGTCGGGCTGGCCGTCGTGGCCGTTTTGATTCTGCGGCGATCCCTGGTGATGCGGTGCCTGTTGCCCGCCGGTGATGAAGGATGGCAGCCGGTCAACGTCGCCTTCAGTCGGTGCGTTGCCCTGCTGCGGGCGTGGCTGATGCGGCTGATGCTGCTGATGCGCCGGGAAGGGCTGGGCGTCGCGCGGGATATAGGGTTGCGGCTCGCGGGTGCCGTAGGGCGATTCAGCGCCGCCGGCGAAGGACGGCTGGTCGTCGTCGCCATCATCGAAGTTGTCGTCGCGCGCCCCCGCCGGCGGCTCGTTGTCCGGACGGGAGAAGTGGGGATTGTTCTGCCGGAACTGCTCCTGCGCCGCGGCGATCACGCGATAATAGTGCTCGGCGTGCTGGTAGTAGTTCTCCGCCGCGATCGGGTCGCCCGAGCTCTGGGCATCGCGTGCGAGCTGCATATATTTCTCGGCAATGTGGGCTGGGTTCCCGCGAATTTTCACGTCGGGGCCGTTCGACTCGTAAACACGCGCCATCGGATTGTGACTCTTGCGGTGGTTGTTGCGACCGCGCATGCGCTTGTTTTGACCGTTTCTCATGACTTGCCTGTTGCCAACCCCTTCCTTGTGGCGGCCTGACGCCGCCGAGCTTCACCTAAACCACTCTGTTCGCGCGAGCGACGCGGTCGTCTCCGCGTGCTCACCCGGCTCGAACAGGAGTTAGAAATGCGGCGCCGTTCGCCGCCATGTCAGGTTCCGTGTCGCGAAGCAGCAACCCCTCGACCGCAGCATAATGCGGTGTTGCCCACCTCTTCCTCACGGGCATGTCCGCGTCGCTCGCGGATCAGCACCAAACCGATGAAGCATTCCGTCCCGATTATGCGACCCACCGCCGGGTCATCCGGCATCCGTACGTTCGCTCAAAAGGCACCGTGGGCTCTCCGCAGTCCTGCTCCGGGGCTCGCTATCGGCGCTCACTATCTCGGGTCGATTCCGTGGCCGAAACCTAGTCGGTCCTGACCCACAATCCAAGTGCTTTTTTTCGTACCAGGAATGTGGTGCCCTCATGGCAGCGCCTGCAGCGCCAGGGCCCTGGCCACACCTGAAAGATCGTGTCGCTCAGCAGCGGGCGCAAGCCCCACCGCCGAAAAGATCGCGTGTATGTCAGCAAGCTGCCCGAAGCCGAGCTCCAGCACCAGAACCCCGCCCGGGGCCAGCAGGTGCCGTACCTGCGATGCAATGGCGCGATATCCAGCCAAGCCCTCGGGCCCGCCATCGAGCGCACGGCGGGGATCGAAATCACGCACCTCCGGCTGCAAGGCGGCAATGTCGCCGCGTGCGACATAGGGCGGATTGGAAACGAGGAGATCGAAAGGTCCGCCGAGCGCTGCGCCATAGTCGCAGGCCACGAACGCGGCGCGGCCGGCAAGGCCGAGCCCGGCGGCGTTGGCGCGCGCGCAGCCGAGCGCGGCGAGACTGATATCGGTGCCGATGCCATAAGCCGCGGGTAGCTCCGAGAGTAGGGCGAACAGCAGCGCGCCCGAGCCGGTGCCGAGGTCGACGATGCGCAGCGGCGCGTCGTGCCGGCCGCGAAGCGCCGCGAGTGCAGCCTCGACCACGGTCTCGCTCTCGGGCCGGGGCACCAGCGTTTCCGCATTGAGCCCGAGGGAGAGCTGCCAGAATTCCTTGCGGCCGAGAATGCGTGCGACCGGTTCGCGCGCAAGGCGGCGTGCGGCCAGCACCGCGATCGCGTCCGCCTCGTCGGCTGCGAGCACGCGGGCGGACTGTGCGGCGAGCGCGGCGTGATCGAGAGCGAGGGCATGGCCGACGAGCAGACGCGCATCGAGCTCGGGCGCGTCGAGACCATGGCGCCGGAACTCGCCGGCGAGCCGACGGCGCGCGCGCTCGACCGAGAGGCCGCGCAGGTTGCCCCAATCGCCGGTATCCGCGAGCGTTTCGCGTGCCACATCGGTCCCGGCAGAATTGGCGGTCTGGAGAGCATCGATTCGCGTCACTGCGATGCTCCCTCCGCCGCCAGCAGCTCGGCCTGATGCTCGGTTACGAGCGCGTCGATGATCTCGCCGAGCGCCTCGCCCTCGATCACCTGCGGCAGCTTGTAGAGCGTGAGATTGATGCGATGGTCGCTGACGCGGCCCTGCGGAAAATTATAGGTGCGGATGCGCTCCGAGCGGTCGCCGGAGCCGACCTGGCCGCGGCGCTCGGCGGCGCGCGCCGCGTCCTGCCGCTGGCGCTCGAAGTCGTAGAGCCGGGCGCGCAGGACCGCCATGGCCTTGGCGCGATTGCGGTGCTGCGAGCGGTCCTCCTGCATCATCACCACGATGCCGGTGGGGATGTGGGTGACGCGCACCGCCGACTCGGTCTTGTTGACGTGCTGGCCGCCGGCGCCGCCCGAGCGCAGGGTGTCGATCCTGAGGTCGTCGTCGTTGATATCGATGTCGACTTCGGCGGCTTCCGGCAGCACGGCAACGGTTGCAGTCGAGGTATGGATGCGGCCCGAGCCCTCAGTGTCGGGCACGCGCTGCACGCGGTGGACGCCGGATTCGAATTTCAACCTGGCGAAGGCGCCGCGTCCGCGGATTTCGGCGACGATCTCCTTGTAGCCCCCGACGGTGCCATCGCTGGCGGAGATGACCTCGACCTTCCAGCCCTGCTTTGCGGCGTAGCGCTCGTACATGCGGAACAGGTCGCCCGCGAACAGCGAAGCCTCGTCACCACCGGTGCCGGCGCGGATTTCGAGAATGACGTTACGCTCGTCCATCGCGTCCTTGGGCAGCAGCGCGAGCTTGATCTCGCGCTCGAGCGCCGCCCGCTTTTGCTCGAGCGGCGGCTTCTCCGACAGCGCCATGGCGCGCATTTCGGCATCGGTCGCGGAATCGCCGATGAGTGCATCGAGGTCCGCCATTTCGGAGACCACGCCGCGATAGTTCTTCACCGCCTCCACGACGGGACCGAGCTCGGCGAATTCGCGCGAGAGCTTGACATAGGTCTCAGGCGTTACCTGCGTTGCGAGCTCGCCTTCAAGCGCCCGATGGCGGGCGACGAGCGCGTCGAGTTTTTGCTCAGGAAGCATTGCCACTCAGATCAAGAAAGCTGCCGGGGACACGAGATTAGGTATGGTGCCAGCATCAAATCTGCAGCCCCTCCTCGGCGGCAAAGGCCTTGAGCCGGTCGCGGATGCGCAGGCTGCCGGCCGGACTGTCGATGAGCGGCTTCATCAGGGCGGCGGCCTTGCCGGCCTTGAGCTCGAGCAGCATGGCCTTGACCGGCCCGACCGCGGAGGGCGAGAGCGAGAGCGAGCGGTAGCCGATCGCGACCAGCGCGAGCGCCCCGATCGGCTTCGAGGCGAGCTCGCCGCACAGGGTCACCGGCTTGCCATGGGCGCGACCCTTGTCCGCGATCGCTTTGAGCGCGCGCAACACCGGCGCCGAGATCGCATCGAAGCGTTCGGCCACGCGCGAATTGCCGCGGTCGGCGGCGTAGAAGAACTGCACCAAGTCGTTCGAGCCGACGGAGAGGAAGTCGACGCGATCGAACAGCTCGTCGAGCTGGTAGAGCAGCGACGGCACCTCGAGCATGGTGCCGACCTCGACCCGCTCGGGCAGCTTGTGGCTGTGCCGGCGCAGGTGCGTGAGCTCGCGCTCCACCAGCGATCTTGCCTCGTCGAATTCCTCGACGGTGGCGACCATCGGGAACATGATCTTCAGATCGCGCCCGCCGGCGGCGCGCAGCAGCGCGCGCACTTGGCTGCGGAGCAGACCCGGCCGGTCGAGCCCGAGCCTGATGGCGCGCCAGCCGAGCGCGGGATTTTCCTCCTCGACGTTGCGCATATAGGGCAGCACCTTGTCGCCGCCGATGTCGAGGGTGCGGAACGTCACCGGCTTGTCGCCGGCGGCATCGAGCACGGCGCGGTAAAGTGAAAATTGCTCGGCGGTGCGAGGAAAGCTCGCCGCCACCATGAACTGCAGTTCGGTGCGGAACAGCCCGATGCCGGCAGCACCGGTCTCCTCGATATGCGGCAGGTCGACAGGGAGCCCGGCGTTGATCATCAGCGTGATCTTCTCGCCGTCCTTGGTCACGCACGGCTTGTCGCGCAGCGCCAGATACTGCAACTGCCGGCGGGCGCGCAGCCGCACGCGCTCGACATAGGCCGCTTCCATGTCCGGCGACGGCCGCACGTGCACGTCGCCGGTCCCGCCGTCGACGATGATGGCGTCGCCGGGGTCGGCGACGCCGGTAGCGTTGGCGATCTCCCCCACTGCCGGGATGCCGAGCGCGCGAGCGACGATCGCCACATGTGAATTGGGCCCGCCTTCCTCGAGCACGAGCCCGCGCAGGCGCTTGCGGTCGTAGTCGAGCAGCGCCGCCGGTCCCATGGAGCGCGCGACCAGGATGGCATTCTCCGGCAGGCGGTCGCGCGCGGGCGCGTAGTCCTGGCCGAGCAGCTGATGCATCAGCCGATTGGCGAGCTCGTCGAGGTCGTGCAGGCGCTCGCGCAAATAGGGGTCGGTGGCCCGCAGCATGCGCGCGCGGGTGTCGGATTGCACGCGCTCGACCGCCGCCTCGGCGGTCAGTCCGGTCACCACCGCCTCTTCGAGGCGGTGCACCCAGCCGCGGTCGTAGGCGAACATGCGGTAGGCTTCGAGCACGTCGCGGTGCTCGCCACCATCGGCGACCTCGCCGCGCTCGAGCAACACATCGAGATCCGACCGCATGGTCTCGACCGCGGCTTCCAACCGTTTCAACTCCTTCGGTACGTCGTCGGCAATAAAATTGGTGATCACCACGCGCGGCTCGTGCAACACCACATGGCCGAGCGCGATGCCGTCGTTGAGTGCGATGCCGGTGTGGTGCAGCGGCCGCCGGGCGGCAGGCTCGGCGCCGGGCTTGGCGATGGCGGAAAGCTCGCCCGAGGCGATCATCTCCGCGAGCACCATGGCGGTGGTCTGCAGCGCCTCCTCTTCCTCCTCGGTATAGGTGCGCCGCGCGCGATTCTGCACCACCAGCACGCCGAGCGTATTGCCGGCCCGCAGCACCGGCACGCCAAGGAAGGAGTGATAGCTCTCCTCACCGGTCTCCGGGCGATAGGAGAAGGCCGGGTGGTTCTGCGCTTCCGACAGGTTGATCGGATTGGCCTCGCTCGCGACCAGGCCCACCAGGCCTTCGTCCGAGCGCAGCACGGTCTGGTGCACTGCCTCTTTGTTGAGGCCTTCGGTGGCGTAAAGCTCGAGTGTGCCGTCTACGCGCAGCACGTAGACGGAGCAGACCTCCGCCACCATGTTGGCGGCGATCAGCACCACGATCTTGTCCAGGCGCTCCTGCGCACTGACCGGCTCCGCCATCACCTCGCGAAGCCGGCGTAGCAGCACGCGCGGACCGCCGAGCGCGCCACGCATGACGTGATCCCTCGGACCAGCCCATCCTGCCGTGGCAGAGCGCGTGGGCAAAAGCAGGGCGCGGCTCCTGCGCCCGAACGCGCTTCGAGAACGCACGCGCCGGGCCGCCGACCGGTGCCCCTTCAGCCCGAAAGCGCGATGCGCCCTCGGCTCGACCAAGTCAGGAAACAGTACCCGCCGGGTCCGGACGCCCGCAGCGGCTACAATCCACTACGCCGTATAGCCAATGCGGCATGGGACGGGCAAGCCAAAGTGCCAACAAGGCATTCTTACCAGGCATAACTCGCGGAAATCCGCCCGCAGGCCGTGCGGAATTCATCGCTGTCGAGGAGGGCGGCGTAGACATTGCGCAGCCGGGGGGCGGGCGGAAGCTCAAGCTCTGCGATCGACGGGGCAAAGTCCGGTCCGAACAATCGTTCGGTGGCGCGCGCGATATCGTCCGCGCGGGCCGGGCCATCGAGCGCGGCGGTCCCGACGTCTGCGGTGAGGAGCGCGAGCAAGACCTCGCGCGGAAGCAGCGGCAGGCGCGTCATGTCCGCGCCGGCCAGGATTTTCGCCAGGCGATGGTCCGGATGGTTTTCGTCGACGAGCGCCGGCTTGACGTTGCGGAATTGAACGACATCGGCAAATGCGCTCGGCGCGTCCTCGAAGCAGGGCGCGAGATCGATCGCCTCTTCCGCGAGGTAATAGCGGTTCAGGCTGTCGAACCAGACATAGCGGTAGCCATGGCTGGCAACAAAGGGCTCCCATGCCGGCCAGGCGGGCGCCAGCGTATAAGGGGCGAGCGCCTCGACCACCACCACCTTGGGCCGGTAGTTTTGCCAATCGCCGCTGCGCAGCACGTCCTCCTCGGCGCCCTCCACGTCGATCTTGAGGAAGTCGAATATGGGCGGCGCGTGCTGCTCGCACAGCTCCTTAAGCGTCGTGACCGGGACCACGATGGCCTGCGACGATTTCCCGAATTGGGTTTGCGCCGCCCGGGCATGAGCTTCGATCGTGGTCGAGAGGCCGTGAAACTCGTCGACCAGGTAGAACCTGGCTTCACCCACCGCCGCGCCGACGAGCGCCTCCACGTGGCGGTCGCGCCGCCGCACCGCCCTGGTGAGGCGCGCCAGCCAGGGATTGGGCTCCACGGTGATGCCGCACCATCCCTTGAGATAGAACGCGAACGAGGTGTTGTCGTAGACCGGATGGCCGGAGCCGATATCGATGTAGAAGCCCTCGCCGCGGGCTCCGAAGCAGCGCATGAGGTAGAAGTCCTCGTAACGCTGGGCGTAGGAGATCATCGGCTGAGGCATGCGGTGTCGAGCCTCGCACCGCTAGAACCACCACTACTTGTCCAGCTCGTAGAGCGAATGCAGCGTGCGCACCGCGAGCTCGGTGTAGTTGGCGTCGATCAGCAGCGAGAACTTGATCTCGGAGGTGGTGATGGCGCGGATGTTGATGCCCTTCTCCGCCAGCGCCTTGAACGCCTTGGCGGCGACGCCGGCGTGGCTGCGCATGCCGATGCCGATGACGGAGACCTTGGCGACGTCATTGGCCCCGTCCACGCGCTCGTAGCCGACCTGGCCCTTGGCCTTGATCAGCACGTCGGTCGCGCGCTGGTAGTCGGAGGCGGGAACCGTGAAGGTGACATCGGTGGTCGCGCCGTCACCGGACACGTTCTGCACGATCATGTCGACATTGATGTTGGCGTCCGCCAGCGGACCGAAGATCGCGGCCGCGACCCCGGGCTTGTCCTGCACGCGGCGGATCGAAATCTGCGCCTCGTCCTTGGAGAAGGCGATGCCGGTGACGACCTGTTGCTCCACGATCTCCTCCTCGCCGCAGATGAGCGTTCCCGGCGGCGTCCCGTGCGGATCGATGTCCTCGGGCTTCTCGAAGCTCGAGCGCACGAAGATGCGCACATTATGCACCATTCCGAGCTCGACCGAACGCACTTGCATGACCTTGGCGCCGAGCGAGGCGAGCTCCAGCATCTCCTCGTAGGCGATGCGGTCGAGCCGCTGTGCGCGCGGCACCACGCGCGGGTCGCTGGTATAGACGCCGTCGACGTCGGTGTAGATGTCGCAGCGCTCGGCTCCGATCGCCGCGGCGATCGCGACCGCGGAGGTATCCGATCCGCCCCGTCCCAAGGTGGTGACGCGGCCAGTGTCCTTGTGCACGCCCTGAAAGCCCGCGATCACCGCCACCTCGTGGCGCTCCTTGAAGCGCTTGACGAGCTCGGCCCCGTTCACGTCGAGGACGCGGGCGGCGGCATGGGCGTTGGAGGTCACGATGGGCAGCTGCCATCCTTGCCAGGAGCGCGCATTGACGCCCATCCCCTCGAGCACGATCGCCAGCAGGCCCGCAGTCACCTGCTCGCCCGACGACACCACCGCGTCGTATTCACGGGCGTCGTGCAGCGCGGCAGCCTCACGGCACCAGGCCACGAGCTGATTGGTGGCGCCGGCCATGGCGGAAACGACGACCGCCACCTCGTGCCCGGCGTCGACCTCGCGCTTGACGTGGCGCGCGACGTTGCGGATGCGCTCGATATCGGCGACCGAGGTGCCGCCGAACTTCATCACCAGGCTGGCCATGGCGGGCTTGCCGAGTTTCTCCGACGCAATTCGAGGCGCGCGATCCGCTTTACGGCGAGCCCCCGCGCGAAAAGGCGCGTATACATAGCGGCGAGGCCGGGGGGCCGCAACCGCGCCTCGGAGGAGCCGATGGCAAGCACTGCAACACCCGGGCGCGCTTCGACCGTGGATGAGGCCACGGTCGCGCGCTTCTCGGCGCTCGCCGCCGAGTGGTGGGACCCGCGCGGCAACATGGCCGTGCTGCACAAGTTCAATCCGGTGCGGCTCGGGTTCATCAAGGCGGCGATGTGCCGGCATTTTGCCCGTGACGAGAGGCGGCTCGATGCGCTGTCCGGCCTGCGCGTTCTCGATATCGGCTGCGGCGGCGGCATTCTGAGCGAGCCGCTGGCGCGGCTCGGGGCGCTGGTCACGGGCGCCGATCCGTCGCAGAGCAATATCGAGGCCGCGAAGCTGCACGCGGCCGATGCGGGGGTCACAGTCGACTATCGCGCCACCACCGCCGAGGCGCTGGCGGACGAGGGCGAGCGCTTCGACGTCGTGCTGGCCATGGAGGTGGTCGAGCACGTCGCCGACCTGAACCTGTTCATCCGGCGGTGCACGGAGATGGTGAAACCCGGCGGGATCATGATCACGGCCACGCTCAACCGCACGCTCAAGAGCTTCGCATTCGCGATCGTCGGCGCCGAATACGTGCTGCGCTGGCTGCCACGCGGCACCCACCAGTGGGACAAGTTCGTCACCCCGAACGAGCTCGAGGCGACGCTGGAGCGGCACGGGCTCGCCGCGATCGACGAGACCGGCGTGATCTACAATCCCATCGCCGACCG
>JBKPUA010000319.1:0-5092 GCA_046735815.1 Pseudomonadota bacterium | reverse complement strand
GCGCAGGCCTTCGCCTATCTCGCCGTGCGCTCGCTGAAAGGATTGCCGCTGACGTTTCCCACCACCACCGGCGTGCCGCAGCCACTGACCGGCGGGGTCCTGGCCAAGCCGTGATGGCGCTCGGCGGGTGCCGGTTGCGGCTGCTCAGGCGGCGCTCGGCTTGCGCTCGATCTTGAGGCGCTTGTCGAGATAGACCCCGACCGCCTGCATCAGCGTATCGACCTTGCCGTCGAAGAAATGGTTGGCGCCGGTGATGACCTTTTGCTCGATGACGATGCCCTTCTGAGTCTTGAGCTTGTCGACGAGGCCGGTGACGTCCTTGTAGGGCACCACCGCGTCCTTATCGCCATGGACGATCATGCCCGAAGACGGGCAGGGGGCCAGGAACGAAAAGTCGTAGAGGTTGGCGGGCGGGGCGATCGAGATGAAGCCCTCGATCTCGGGCCGCCGCATCAAGAGCTGCATGCCGATCCAGGCGCCGAAGGAGAAGCCGGCGATCCAGCAGCTGCGCGCCTCGGGATTGATCGACTGCGCCCAATCGAGCGCCGAGGCCGCGTCCGACAGCTCCCCCTGGCCGTGGTCGAACGAGCCCTGGCTCCTGCCGACGCCACGGAAATTGAAGCGCAGCACGGAAAAGTTCCGGTGCACGAAAGCGTAATAGAGCTGGTAGACGATCTGGTGGTTCATCGTGCCGCCGAATTGCGGATGCGGATGCAGCACGATTCCGATCGGGGCGTTCTTCTGCCGGGCGGGATGGTAGCGCCCTTCGATGCGCCCGGCGGCGCCGGTGAAAATAACCTCGGGCATGAGTGTTCCAACCTCGATTGCGATTGAGCCGCGAGCCGCGAACGCACACCCGTCAGGGCCCGCTTGACGGCCGCCGCGCGTGCACGTAAGTACCTAGAACCATTCCAGATTTTGGCGAGCGGCCCCGCCGATGCAAGGTAGCAGGCAGCCGCGATGGCGCTTTCTAACATGGGTGCGGGGGCAAAAAGCAAGTGTTTCGAAGGCTGTTGGGCGCCCCGCCCGCTTCGGCTACAACGGCGCTGCGAGCCGAGCTCAAACGGCCGCAACCTTGATCGCGAATATGGCTGACCGGCTCTATCTCGACTGGAATGCGACCGCGCCGTTGCGGCCGCAGGCCCGCGCCGCCGTGTCGTCGGCGCTCGACGTCGTCGGCAATCCCTCCTCGGTCCATGCCGAGGGCCGCTCAGCGCGCCGTCTGATCGAGGAGGCGCGCGAGAGCGTGGCCGCGCTCACGGGAGCGGAGCCGCGCAACGTGGTGTTCACCTCGGGCGGCACGGAAGCCAACATGCTGGCGCTGGCACCGGCGAATGCGCGCGACCGGCTGCTCGTGTCCGCCATCGAACATCCCTCGGTGCTCGCCGGCGGACGCTTCCTCGCGGCAGCAGTCGAGCGGCTCCCGGTCGGTGCGGATGGCGAGCTCGTGCTCGAGGCGCTCGAACGCCGGCTCGCGGTCCTGGACGGGCGTGCGCTGGTTTCTCTCATGCTTGCCAATAACGAGACCGGTGTTGTTCAACCAATATCTCAAGCTGCTCGCCTGGTTCATGCGGCGGGCGCGCTCCTGCACGTGGACGCGGTCCAGGGCTGCGGCCGAATTGCATTCGATATCAATGCACTGGAGGCGGATCTTGTGACGGTTTCCGGGCACAAGATCGGGGCTTCCAAGGGCGTGGGTGCGCTTATCCGGCGCGACACGGGCGTGCCGTTCCCGGAGCCGCTGATCACCGGCGGCGGCCAGGAGCGCGGCGTGCGGGCCGGCACCGAGAACGTCGCCGCTATCGCTGGCTTTGGCGCCGCGGCCGCAGCCGCCCGCGCTGGCCTTACAGCCGACCGCGCGCACATGACGGCGCTGCGCGACCGGCTGGAGGCGGAACTCAGAGCCGCCACCCCCGAGGTTATCATTTTCGGCGCCCGAGCCGAGCGGCTGCCCAACACCACGTTGTTCGCGGTTCCGGGCATGAAGGCGGAGACCGCCGTCATCGCCTTCGATCTTGAAGGCATCGCGGTGTCCTCGGGCGCTGCCTGCTCGTCCGGCAAGGTCCAGCCCTCGCACGTGCTGGCGGCGATGGGGGTAGCGCCGCCGCTCGCGCGTGGGGCGGTGCGCGTCAGCCTCGGTCCGACCACCACGGAATCCGCGATAGATCGCTTCATTCAAGCTTGGATTAGGGTCTCCGGAGCACTACTTAAAAGGTCAGAAGGCATCGCCGCCTGAAGCAACAGCGAGGGTGATGGCAGGCCAGAAACGACCATAACCGACTGATCCAACCCGCGGTCCTTGAAACCGCAGCGGAGGGAAGAATGCCGGCCGTACAAGAGACCGTCGAGCAGGTTCGCCGCATCGACGTCGACCAGTACAAGTACGGGTTCGAGACCCTTATCGAATCCGACAAGGCCCCGAAGGGCCTCAATGAAGACATCGTCCGCTTCATTTCGGCGAAGAAGAACGAGCCCGAGTGGATGCTTGCCTGGCGCCTGGACGCCTATCGGCGCTGGCTCACCATGCGCGAGCCGCTCTGGGCGCGCGTGAAATACAACCCGATCGACTACCAGAACATCTATTACTATTCCGCCCCGAAGAAGAAGGAGGGGCCGAAGTCGCTCGACGAGATCGATCCCGAGATCCTCAAGACCTACGAGAAGCTCGGCATCCCGCTGCGCGAGGTCGCGGTGCTTGAGGGCGTGCAAAAGCCGCCGGAGGGTGAGGGTGAGGAGGAAGGCGGCGGCAACGGCTACAGGCGCGTTGCGGTCGACGCGGTGTTCGATTCCGTCTCGGTCGCGACCACGTTCCAGGCGGAACTTGCCAAGGCCGGCGTGCTGTTCATGCCGATCTCCGAGGCGCTGCAGAAGCACCCCGAGCTGGTGAAGAAGTATCTCGGCACCGTGGTGCCGATCTCCGACAATTTCTACGCCACGCTCAACTCGGCGGTGTTCTCCGACGGCTCGTTCGTCTACGTGCCGCCGGGCGTGCGCTGCCCGATGGAGCTCTCCACCTATTTCCGCATCAACGAGCGCAACACCGGCCAGTTCGAGCGCACGCTGATCATCGCCGACAAGGGCTCCTATGTGAGCTACCTCGAGGGCTGCACGGCGCCGACCCGCGACGAGAACCAGCTGCATGCCGCGGTGGTCGAGCTGATCGCGCTCGACGACGCCGAGATCAAGTATTCGACCATCCAGAACTGGTATCCCGGCGACGCCAGCGGGCGCGGTGGCGTCTACAATTTCGTCACCAAGCGCGGCGATTGCCGCGGGGTGAACTCGAAGATCTCCTGGACCCAGCTCGAGACCGGCTCGGCCATCACCTGGAAGTATCCGAGCTGCATCCTGCGCGGCGACAATTCCCGCGGCGAGTTCTACTCGATCGCCATCTCAAACGGCCACCAGCAGGTCGATTCCGGCACCAAGATGCTGCATCTCGGCAAGAACACGACCAGCCGGATCATCTCCAAGGGCATCGCGGCCGGAAAATCCAACAACACCTATCGCGGGCTGGTCACGGCGCACCGCCGCGCCAAGGGCGCCCGTAACTTCACCAATTGCGACTCGCTCCTGATCGGCGACCAATGCGGCGCCCACACCACGCCCTATATCGAGGCGAAGAACTCCTCCGCGGTGTTCGAGCACGAGGCGACCACCTCGAAAATCTCGGAGGAGACGCTGTTCTATTGCCGGCAGCGCGGCCTGACAGCGGAGGACGCGGTGGCGCTCGTGGTCAACGGCTTCGTCAAGGACGTGCTGCAGCAGCTCCCCATGGAGTTCGCGGTCGAGGCGCAGAAGCTCATCTCCATCAGCCTGGAAGGCAGCGTGGGGTAAACATGCCTGATCCCCAGAAGCCCATCGTCAATATCGCCGATGTTCCGCTGCGGGATTTCGGCCAAGGTGAAAAGTTCTCGGCCAAGCTCGCGCGTATCGCGCCGATGGTCGGCTCGACCGGCCTTGGCTGCATGCTGACCGTCGTGCCTCCGGGTAAACGGGCCTTCCCGTTCCACCGGCATCACGTCATCCACGAGATGTTCTTCATCCTCTCCGGCACCGGAGAGTATCGCCTCGGAGACAAGACGCACCCGCTTCGCGCGGGTGACATCATTGCGGCACCGGCGGGCGGGGAGGCGCACCAGATCGTCAATACCGGCTCGGAAGATCTGCGCTATCTCGGCTTGTCGACGCTGGGCGAAGTCGACGTCGTGGACTATCCGGACTCCGGAAAGATGGCCGTGGCCGCCGGAATCAAGAACGCCGATTTCACCACCGCCACCTATCGCGGCATGGGCCGCATCGCCGCCGCCGACTATTGGGACGGCGAGGCGGCTTAGGGCAACGAGATCACGACATGCATCTGTTGGAAGTGAAGAACCTGCACGTCGAGGTCGACGGCAAGAAGATTTTGAACGGGCTCGAGCTCTCGGTCGGCAAGGGCAGCGTGCATGCCATCATGGGTCCTAATGGCTCGGGCAAATCGACGCTCGCGCACGTGCTCGCCGGCAAGGACGATTACGTGGTCACGCAAGGCGAGGTGCTGCTCGACGGCGAGGACCTGCTCGCGCTCGAGCCCGACGAGCGCGCCGCCAAGGGGCTGTTCCTCGCGTTCCAATACCCGCTCGAGATTCCCGGCGTCGCCACCATGACCTTCCTGCGCACCGCGCTCAATGCGCAGCGCAAGAAGCGCGGCGAGGCCGAGCTTACCACGCCCGAGTTCCTCAAGCGCGTACGCGAGGTCGCCGGCCGGCTCGGCATCGGGCAGGACATGTTGCGCCGGGGCGTCAATGTGGGGTTTTCCGGCGGGGAGAAGAAGCGCAACGAGATCCTGCAGATGGCGTTGCTGGAGCCGCGGCTCTGCGTGCTCGACGAGACCGATTCCGGGCTCGACATCGACGCGCTCAAGATCGTCGCCGACGGCGTCAACCACCTGCGCTCGCCCGAGCGCTCATTCGTGGTGATCACGCACTACCAGCGCCTGCTCAACTATATCGTGCCGGACGTGGTGCACGTGCTCTCGCGCGGGCGCATCGTGCGCACCGGCGACAAGTCGCTGGCGCTCGACCTCGAGGCCACCGGCTACGTCCAATAC
>JBKPUA010000318.1:0-6718 GCA_046735815.1 Pseudomonadota bacterium | reverse complement strand
GGCGGCTCAAAATGTCTGCCTCGATCGTGCCATTCCGAAAATCAACCGGGATGCGCACGAAGGTGGGCATGTCGACGTCGATGCCGAGCTGTGCCTTGATGGCCGCGTCGGGCATCTCGACCTTAATCGCCTTGCGGCCCTTGTACTCAACCGGTGTCGCATCGACCCGATGCAGGGTCGCGCCCGCTGGCAGCGCGTGCAGTTCGTAGGACGACGGCGCCTGCGCCCGACTACCAGGAATCGCGATGAGCGCGATTGTCGGAGCGAGCAACACAACCTTGAAGGTTGTAAGATGCATGAATTGCCTCTGGAATGGATCCAAGCCGGATCTTGAAGCATTGGCTGGTCAGTCACGCTCAACCGAAAAAATCCCGCAGCAGCTTGTTGACGACGTCGGGCGCCTCGACCTCCGGCAGATGGCCGACGCCGTCGAGGATCTCGAGCTTGCCTTGCGGCAGCTGCTTGATCAGCACGCCGGCGTTCTTGTCGATCGGGTTGACGCGATCCTCGCGGCCGGAAATCAACAGCACCGGAAAATTGAGCTTCGGCGCGACCTCCTCCGGCGCGTAGCCGTCGGCGAGCCCGAGCTTGACCCCATGCATGAAGCCGCGCGGATTTGTAGCGCGCACCACCTCGCGCACCAGCTCGACCGTCTGCGGCGACGCATTGGCGGCGACGAGCGCGCTCACGCGCGCGCCGAAGGCGTAGCCGCCCTTGGCGATCTGCGCCTCGCGCGTGGCGATCACCTTCTGCTTGTCCTCGTCGCTCAGGCCGCGCGGCCCGATGCCGGTGCCGGTCATGGCCAATTTGATGATGCGTCCGGGATAGTAGATGGCGAAGCATTGCGCCACGCGCGTCCCGAACGAATTGCCCACGATGTTGACGCGATCGAGATTGAGCGCGGCGAGAAAATCATTGAGCGCGTCGGCGAACGCCTTGCAATCGGGATTGTCGGTCTTGAGCGCGTCGGAGAGGATATAGCCCGGCGCATTCCAGGCGATGACGCGATAGCGGTCGGACAATCCCGCGAGCTGGAAGCGCCAATGCATGGAATTGGCGCCGACGCCATGGAGGAGCACGAGCGCGGGCGCATCCGCCCTGCCCGCCTCCATGTAGCTGAAGCGATCGCCGAGGTAATTCGCGCGCGAGGCGGCGGGTATCTCGGCGAACTTCAGCTCCGGCAAAGGCGGCACCTGCGCCATGGCGTTCGTTCCGTTGAGCATGAAAAGCGCCGCGATCACCGGCGCTGCGAATTTGGACACAGATTAGCTCCTTGCTCGCGTCGAGCAGATATTTCTCAGATCAGTCGGGGCTCGTTCTCAGGATGCGCCGCCGGCGTCCTGTTCGCAAGTCGGTGCGACACAATCGGGCCAATCGCGGTCGCCACTCGATGCCCAATTCGGAAAAGTTCACTGATGCTGTGCTCCGTCATGACTCCAGCCGAACATGGCTTCATCCTCGCGTACATTTGTGTGGAGTGTTAACGTCGGTTGCGTTGTGCTTCGGCAACCATGGGGCGGAAAAATGCAGCTCGTGACCCATAAAAAGTTGAAGGGCGGCCGACTGATGCCATGGGGGAAAGGCACAGTGGTCACTGGGGCAAAAGGATTTGTCTTCCTGGCTGGCAACACCGCGACCACTGACGACTACGAGCCCTTCAAAAAGGGTGGTGGCGCCGTGGGAGACGCGGCAGCGCAGTGGCGCAACATACTTACGAATATCAAATCCGACTTGGAGGAACTTGGCACCTCGCTAGACCACCTGATTAAGCTCACGTTTTTCGTGAAAGGACCATTTCCCGCCGGTGGCGTATTGAGCTCTCCCCACTTCCGTCAGGACGTGCTCGACGAATTCTTTGCTCAGCATTGCCCGAAGCACTGCAGTACCAACAATCCTCCACCCTCGGAGGTCATCGGGGTTGCTGCGCTTGCGCATCCCGACATGGTCATTGAGATAGTAGCGGTCGCGGCACTGCCCGATTAGCTTCGTCCCATGCTGAGCATGTCGCCGATTGGCCCCCAGCCGAAGTCTGAGCACGTCCCTGCTCTCGAGCTTGGCATGCCGAGGGCCCGCTGACCGCGAGCGCCTCGTACCCAATGGCCGGAACTCCTCAAGAGCGACGGCGAGGGCCGTTCGCGACGCACGCGCCGCGCATGCACGCATGAAACGTGCGTCAATTTCACTTCGCGGTGTCGACACCCGCCTTGGCAACCTGGCCGTCCTGTGCCGAGGTTGCGCCGGAGACGCCAATGGCCCCGACGATCTTGCCATCCACGACGATGGGAATGCCGCCCTCGAGCGGCGATGCGCCGCGCAGCGCGAGCGTGCGCAAACCGATGCCGCCCTGCGCCACCAGGTCCTCGAACACCTTGGTCGGCCTTCTGTAGTCGAGCGCGCTACGCGCCTTGTCCTCGGCGACCGCGATCGAGCCGTACTGGGTGTTGTCGAACCGGTGCAGCATCACGACATGACCGGTGCTGTCGAGGATGGCGATCGCCATGCTCCAATTGTTCTTCGTGGCTTCCGCTTCAGCCGCCGCCATCACTTTCTTGGCGGCCTCGAGTGTAATCGGCGCTCCATACGGTATCGTCGGAGGGGGGGCCGGCGCCTGCTGGGCAGCGGCCATCGTCGCCGTGATGGCTATAGCGAGGATGGAAGCGAGTATCGTCTTGCTCTGCGTCCTCATCATATCCTCCCGAGATGTTTGGTGCGGCTTGTTATGGACGCGCCAGGATAAGAGGGTCGGGGCAGCGGTTCAAATGGGTCGAGACGCGCGCGGCACGGCACGCGCACTCAAGCCTGCTCTTGTTATAATTAAGAGCGTCTCGTGTACTCGTAAAATTGCGATTGGTGACAGCGGCCTGATCAATGTCCGCTTTGGCCCACTTTGCAGACTAAAGGCGGACGTTTCCCAAGGTCCGAGTCGTGCCAGGAACGGACTCATGCAGCGCAGCAAACAGCATCTGCATTCGATCGAATCTCGTCGCGGGCGAATAGCATTGCCGGCACCCCAAGGCCGAGGTCAGGTTTCGGTGCCGCCCGGGAGACGCAGCGTGAACACCGAACCCTGGCCCGGTTTGCTCGTCACGCTCACGTCGCCCCCCATCATGCGCGCGAGTTTGCGCGAGAGTGCAAGGCCGAGCCCCGTTCCGCCGTAGCGCCGCGCCGTCAATGAATCGGCTTGGGTGAACTCCTGGAACAATTTGGCTTGTTGCTCGGCCGTCAGGCCAATGCCAGTGTCCTCGACTGCTAACTCGATCCAGTCGCCTCCGTCAGTTACTTTTCGCACCCGCAGCGTGACCTCGCCCTCCTTGGTGAACTTGCAGGCATTGCTCAAAAGGTTGAGCAGGATTTGCCGCAGTCGCATGGGGTCGACGGTCACCGGGCCCAGGCTGTCACGGCACTCGACCACGAGGCGGTTGTTGTTCTGCTCGGCAAGTTGTCCGGCGGTGCCGATGACCTCGTCGATCAGCGGCGTCAACTTCACACTTTCACTGTGGAGTTCAAGCTTGCCGGCTTCGATCTTCGAGAGGTCGAGCACCTCATTGATGAGGCCTAGAAGATGCTTGCCGGCGCGGTTCACGCGCTGCAGCGGCTCCTGCGCTTTTTCCGTGCCGAATCGCCCCGCGTTGCTGACCATCATTTCGGTCAAGCCGATGATGGCATTGAGCGGCGTCCGCAGCTCGTGGCTCATGCTGGCCAGGAACTGCGACTTGTGCTGGCTTGCCGCTTCGATCTGGCCGTAGAGGTGTCCAAGTTCTTCGCACATCTTGTTCACATTGGCTGCCAATCTGCCCAGCTCGTCGCGATTGGCGACGTGAACGCGCTGAGTGAAGTCGCCCGCTGAAAGCCGGTCGAGCCGCGCTTCGATCTGCTTGACTGGGCGAACCACCGACCATGAAATGATATAGCCAAGCCCGAGAGCAAGCGCGATGCTGGCAAGCGCAAACACAATGACTACCAATTGTGCGTTGGCGTACGCCTGCGTGCTTGCCTCGATCCCCGCGACCATATCCGCCTCGGCCTTGTTGACCAATTGGTTGGTCAGACGCTCAAGCCGGTCGGCCAGCGGTGCAGCCTGTGACGCTTGCAGGTCTCGCGCCTCCGCCGCACTACCAGCGCGAATCAAATCCACGACCCGTGTGACGATTTCGATGAAGCGGTCATAGTCCTGCCGGAACCTGGCAAGCAACTCGACCTCGTCCTTCGCAACGAACTGCAGGCGATCCACGTCGTAGCCGAACTGATTGAGCTGGCGAAGCGTGCTCGACAGCGTTCGGTCATCGGCGGAGAGCAGCGCGGACGCGACGCTGTACAGCTGTGTCGTCGTGTCGTGCTGGACTTGGCGATAAGCTTCTATCTTGCGCTGCAGCTTGACCAGTTCCTCGGCGCGTTGATAGACGCCACTCAAGACCTGAAGCCCGACTGCCCCCACCATGATCAAGAGCATTGCAATGGCCAGAAATGCGGCCAGCAGCTTGAATTGCAGGCGCGTCGGCACCCACGAAACCAAGCTGACAAACGGGCTCATTGCGCGCGGAAGGAGATCGACGAGCGGACCGACCCAACGCATTATTGCTCTTTTAGCAGGTTCAGGAGGTCACGCCGAAATTCGTCGGGATCAAAACGGACTCCGAGATATTGCACGCGAAGCACACCATTACGGTCAACGATCGACGTGAGAAACGTATGGTCCACGTCGCCCTTGGCGCTCTTCGCAGCGAACACGCCATACCGGTGCGTAACGTCTTGAATGGCCGCAAGTGCACCGGTGAGGAATGCCCAACCCTTGAGATCGGCGCCGAATGTGTCGGCATATTGCTTCAACACTTCGGGCGTGTCGCGGTCCGGATCGACAGTGATCGAAACGAAGGCGATTCTCTTACCGAAATCTTGTCCGAGCTGATCCTGGACATAGGCCATCAGCGCTGTGAGCATCGGGCAGGTGTCGGTACACGAGGTGTAAATGAAGGTCACGGCGACAACCTTGCCGCGCAAGTCCGTAAGCGCAACGGGGGTACCATCTTGTGAGATCAACGCAAACCCGGGCGCGGGCGCAATCTTGGGAAGCCGTTGTTGCTCGGAGTGGTGATGGGGAGCATCATGCGCCCGCGCCGGCGCCGCCGACGCCAGCAAGGACAGCGCGAGAACCAACACGGTCCACATGCTCAGGTCTTCAGCTCCGTCTTCAGCTCATTCAAAAACCGCCAGTCGACTCCCTGAGCGATGATCCGATTCGGGTTGGACTTAATCATTCCCGCCTCCCTCAGGCGCAGGGCGTAGAAGCGGACGGCATCCTCAGGGTCGTAGTCCCGCCATTGCGCGTAGCTGATCTCTTTCATTGTCTGGAGCGCGTAGTCATACGGATAGCCGCGGTCCGCCACGATGCGTGCGGCGCGCTCGGGCTCAGTCGCGCAGAAATGCGTTGCTTTCAAGAACGCTCGTAGGGCGCGCTTAGTGGCCACTGGCCGAAGCCGGACAAACTCGCGGTTGGCCGCAACGATGCAGCAAAAGTATTGAGACCACGGCCGGTCCAGGCCACTGTTGACAATCACGTGGCCGATGCGTTTCTCCCGCAATTCTTGAGGTACCGGGGGGAAGGCCATCAGCGCGTCGACCTTCCCGTCGGTTAGAAGGCGGGCCGATTCGGATATTGGATGCGTAACAAAGGTGATGTCTCGGTTGGCATCGATGCCGACATGGGCAGCCATACTGGCAACGAAGGTATGGTGCGGCGAGCCTAACGCAGGGATGGCAACGGTCTTGCCCTTCAGGTCACGGATCGCGTGCACGCGCTCGGTGCCAAACAGCTCGTAGCACCCAATATGTATCCCACCCAGCAGCACGATGGGCACGTTAGCATCGAGTTGAACGATGAATGGCCCCACGAAGGCCATGCTGAGATCAACCTTGTCCGAGGCGAAGGCTGGGTACACGTCGGTACCCAACTCGACATATTGGACATCACTGAATCCCTCGCTCTTGAGGAGTTCCTCAGCCACGTATTGAGGCGCAACACAAACCCCGGGAATTTTCGCAAGACGGATGGTCGTTGTTTCGGGTGGCGGCTCTTGGGCGAACGAATCCTGTGCGCCAATGAGGCTTGCTGCGCCAAACGACGAAAGCGTAGAGAGGAAGCGGCGTCGGCTCTGTGTCGATCGCATAACGTGCCTCCTATCCCGTTGAGTTCTCGTGAGATGAGATTATTTGGCGGCCCTCTTCGCGACGGCCCGCCGCCTGCGCTCTGGCTGTTGCGCGCGCGCCGTCACTGCGGGCAAGTAGCCGCGACGCCAAGAAGCGTTGTGAATTCGCTGCCGTTTCAAGTCGCGCATGGGGCTTCCTCCCCTCGGGTAGGCGCCACCAATAACGAGCCCCGCACCCCCGGGTCGGTCTGCCTCACGCTCAGGCCTACCTTGAGCCAGCCGGCACGTCCTTGGGCCAGACCTGAATCGTTCTGAATGCAGCGGGTGATACTGGCCGCTTGCTTCTAAATAACGATAGCACATGACGGCGCGGCGGACGATTGCTGCACTGCGGAATTTCGACCCGGCTAATGACCGCCTTGGGTCAGAGTCGATCATTCGGCGATGTCGCCTCAATGTCCGCTTTGCCCCCCGAAAGCGGAAGTCGATCCGCGCTCTTGCGATGTCGCAAAAGTGCCATTAGGCGACATTGAGCCCCTTGCGCTTGGCTTGAGGACTGCGGCAACCTAACAAGG